>CALCEA010000025.1 GCA_937900675.1 uncultured Chitinophagaceae bacterium | reverse complement strand
AAGTTCTATTTTAACTGCTCAAGCTTTTGGAAATAGTCCTTTTACATATCAATGGTATATAAATACCATTCCAATTAATAATTCTATTTCAAATACTTATACCGCCACTTTAGGAGGAGATTATACTTTGAAAATTATTGATAATAATGGATGTTCATTTGAGAGTGCAATTGAAAATATTATAGTTAACACTTTACCTGCAAAACCTACTTCTATCAGTGGTCAAACTATTGTAATTGCAAATAATAATATTACTTATTCAATTAACCCTGTTTCTGGAGCTAGTTCATATACTTGGACATTACCAAATGGTTGGAGCGGATCATCTATAACTAACAGTATCAATGTAATTGCAGGAACCTCTGGTGGTTTAATATCTGTAGTGGCTAATGCAAATGGATGTTCTAGTCCTGCTCAATCATTGGTTGTTGAAATGGCCATTGTAAATCCGGATATAGCGATTACGGATATAAATAAGTCAGTGAGTGGTCAGTTGTCAACGAATGATAAGTTATCACCAGGAAGTACGTATGGTGTGCCATATGCCGACAGTAATAATCCAATAGGAGGTACGATTACAATAAATCCAGATGGTTCGTATACATTTAATGCGACAATACCAGGTAAGTATATTTATAATGTACCAGTATGTCCTGCTGGTCAGAGTAGTGTATGTCCATTAAGTCCATTAGAGATTACAGTGTTGGATCCGTCCTTAACTAATAATAAGCCTTCGGTGAATAATGATTTTGCGATTGTTCCATCGGGCTCAAGTACGACGACGAATATATTAGCGAACGATATTGCGGGTAATGCTGGAGGAGTGATAAATGCTTCTAGTGTAAGTATAATTACTCAGCCATTACATGGAACTGTGGTGGTGAATAATGATGGTACAATTACGTATACGCCAGATAATGGTTTTACTGGAACAGATAAGCTTACTTATCAAGTATGTGATAATGTTATTCCTGCTAATTGTTCTACTGCTGAAGTGTTCTATACGGTAGTGGATGCCAATGCTTCAACTTCTACGGTAGCTAATGATGATATAGCTAAAGTAGTAGCTAGTTTAGATGGTTCAACTACAGTATCAGGCAACGTATTAGATAATGATAATAGCACAACCGGTAAGACATTAACAGCGAGTATACCATCTGGTAATCTACCAGCTTCGGATAAGGGTACAATACAGTTTAATGCGGATGGCACCTATACGTTTACGCCAGCTGCAGGATATACAGGGCCAGTAGATATTATTTATCAGGTTTGTGACAATAGTAATCCTTCGGTATGTTCAAAAGCGACATTACATATTATAGTAGAGCCATCATCTGTGCTTAATCCTGATGTGAATGCTACTATTATTAATGTGCCGGTGAATGGTAGTTTATCAACTAATGATCAGACTAATCCAGGAACGACCTATCAACAACCTGCAGTCAATCCAAATAATCCTTCAGGAGGAAGTATTACAGTAAATCTAGATGGTACATATAGCTTTACCGCGACAACTCCAGGCAAGTATGTGTATTATGTTCCGGTATGTGCAGCAGGTCAGACAACAGGATGTCCATTAACTCCTTTAGAGATTAGTGTTTTAGATCCGTTGGCAAATAATAATAAGCCAGTGGTGAATAATGATTATGCATATAGTAAGTTAAATACACCGGTAACAGTTGCTGTATTATTAAATGACGAATCAGGTAATACAGGAATTAGTTTAAATGTATCAAGTGTAACTATTTCTAGTACAACTAATCACGGAACGTCTACGGTTAATAATGATGGAACAATCAGTTTTGTTCCTAATGCAGGATTTATTGGTACAGATAGTTTAGTGTATAGTGTTTGTGATAATAGTTTACCAACTGCGATATGTAATACGGCAGTAGTCTACTTTACCATAGAGCCATCTACGGCTACAAATAAAACAGTGGCAATAGACGATTATGGTACAGTAACTAATACGCCCAATGGTGGAGTAAGTGTTAGCGGTAATGTTCTTACGAATGATAAGAGTACAATTAGTAATGCTACATTAACGGCAAGTGTGATTACTGGACCAACAAGTACGCAGGGGGTATTTACTTTAAATGCAAATGGCTCTTATACATTTACTGCGGCGGCAGGATTTAGTGGGCCGATAGATATTGTATATCAAGTATGTGATAACAGTAATCCTGCGGTGTGTTCAAAAGCTACTTTACATATTATAGTAGAGCCGGCACCTGTATTAACACTAGATATTAATGTTACAAATGTTAATATTCCTGTGACGGGTAGTTTATCAACAAATGATGTAGTAGCAGCGGGAACTAGTTATGGTCAACCTGCAGATAATCCGAATAATCCAACAGGTGCGAGTATTACAATGAATACAAATGGGTCTTATACATTTAGTTCGACTACACCGGGCAAGTATGTGTATTATGTACCTGTATGTGCTGTGGGTCAAACTAGTGGATGTCCATTAAGTCCGTTAGAGATTACAGTAGTGGACCCATCTTTGAATACTAATCTTCCGATAGTTAATAATGACAATGCAGTTGTGAAGCAAGGGTCTACGGTAAGTACTAATGTATTAGCTAATGATAAGTCAGTTAATTTAGGGGGATCAATAAATGCATCTAGTCTAGTTATAACGACAGATCCAACACATGGTACAGTGGTGAAGAATGCAGACGGAACTATAAGTTATACACCAACTGCTGGTTATGTAGGAACAGATAGTTTGGTATACAAAGTATGTGATAATACAAGTCCAACTGCGTTATGTTCAACTGCAGTTGTATACTATACAGTATTGCCATCTAATGCTAGTTCGACAAATGGGTTAACGGATGATTTTAATAGTTCATCTAATGGTGCGACAGTAACTGGGAATGTATTAACAAATGACAAGAATAGTAATGGATCAACTTTAACAGTGACAGGTCACTCTGGACCAGTGTCAACAAAAGGTACAATCGAGTTTAATAGTAATGGCACATATACCTTTACACCTGCTGTTGGATATAGTGGACCAGTGGATATTGTTTATACTGCATGTACAAGTTCAACTCCATCGGTATGTAGTAATGCAACTTTACATATAGATGTATTGCCAAGTGCTAATATCATTAATGATAATAATTCTGGTACAGTCGATGTTCCAATTACAGGTAATGTAGCGACTAATGATATTGCTCCAAATAGTACTTATGGTACTCCAATACCTAATAGTGCAAATATTGCTGGTGCAAGTATCAACATGAATGCTGATGGAACTTATAGTTTTATGGCCTCTAAAATAGGCACTTATAGATTTACAATACCAGTATGTGCTCAAGGTCAAACTATTAATTGTCCAACTTCGGAATTAGTGATTAATGTGAGTTACTTGCCTCAAGTAGCCATGAATTTAGTATATCCAACTTTATTACAAGCCGATTCGGTTCATATGAAATTTACATTAACCGATGGTGTAGGGCCATATACAGTTATAATTAAAAATAGCTTAGATAATAAAATTGATACTATTCAAAATTTAATGAATGGTGATAAAGTAAAATTATCTCCAAGAAAAGATGACACTAGGTATACAGTATTAAAAGTAACTGATGTAAATAATGTTTCAAGATTAAATAAGTTTACAAAAGACACTGCTTTCTTAAATGTGTTAAGACCTCAATTATTATTAACACTTAAAGCCGAACTTCCAACGAAATTGCCTGATAATTCATTTAAGACTAAAATCTTGATGAAGATTAAAAATAATGGGGAGTTGGATCTTCAAGGTGTTCAGGTAAATGCTGATTTATCTAAAGTCTTCCCTAAAGACATGAGATATACTTTAGATAGTGTTAGGGTGACTAAAGGTGTAGTTAAATTAAATCCTAACTATACAGGGTTCGGTGCACAGATTCCATCTAGTTTTGTAACTTTTGTAAAAGATGGATTTACTATTAAATATAGATCTCAAGCAGGATTGTCTGGTTCTGACTTATTTGATAATGGCGTTAATTTGAAAATTAATGAAGAAAGTGATGTAGTATTTTACTTTACTATTATTCCTGGTAAAATTTTGGATCCATTGGTTCTGCAATTTACTGGTATAGGAAATGGTATCTTAACGCAAGATGATGGCAGTATCAGTATGGAGCCAGCATCCGCTATTTCTCACGATAATTCCAATTTATTAAAACATCCTATTGTTACAACAGTTGGCACGCCTTTACCAACCTATATCCCATTCTTCTTAGTAAATGAAATTGGCGCTTCTTTACAAGGTTCTAAAGCAGATACGGTTGCTGGAGGATATATTTTCCATTTTACTTCAATTATTAAAAATTTAAGTAACAGCAATTTAGATTCATTGTATGTGACGCTTAATTTAAATAACTTCTATAAGATACCAGATGTACCAAGTATAGTGGGTGTTCCAAAAGTTTCAGGTTCTGCAACTCTTAATCCAAACTTCAATGGAACCACAGATACCGCGTTAATTAAGTGGGATGGCTTTATAAAAGTAAGTGATTCTATTAAGATAAATTATGATGTATTTGTTCAAACTACAAAGGGTAAATATGCATGGCCAAATTATATTATTGCAACAGGTTTGACTTCAGTGGGAGATCTTCATATTTCAGATACTTCTACTAATGGGTTAAATCCAGATCCAAACGGAGATTTTATACCAGATGAAGATGTATTGACAATAGTTCAGGTTGGGTTTACTCCTCCAGTTATTCCTATCGTTGATAATGCAACTTATAATGCTGGTGATCTCAATAACCCAAAAACGATTAAATCTTTAGTTAAATCAACTCCTGTTGGAACAGTTCCTATGTGGTGTGATCCTACTGGAAGTAATTGTTATGTTGATCCACCTTTATTACCTAATAAGCCAGGTGTATATATATGGTGTGTTAAGTCTTTAGATACTGCAACAGGATTAAATAGTGAGCCATGTGTTATGGATACTGTTACCATTTTGCCTGTTGTTAATGTAAAGAACTTAACCATAATGAATTCTGTAATTTCTAATCCTAAGAATATTTCTGGATTAATTACATCAATTACAACTGGTAGTATTCCACAATGGTGTGACATAAATGGATTTAATTGTTCAACATCAGCACCTTTAGTTCCTTCAAAACCTGGTATATATGTGTGGTGTGTTAAAGCAATAGATACTGCTACTAGATTATCAAGCACCCCTTGTAAATTGGATACTCTAAACATTTTAGATCCATACAATGTAGTTGATATTCAAAAAACTACAAAGCTTGTTAAGGTTAATCCTGATGGTAGCATTAGAGTTGACTTCTTATTAAAAGTAACCAATAAAACAAATGAGATTATTGATTCAATTCAAGTGAAGGATGATTTAACTAATACATTCAATATTACATATGGATTTAAATTAATTGGTTTTGATTTAAGTGGTGCATTATATAAAAACAACAGTTATGATGGTAATACTAATATTGATTTAGTTACTAAAAATTCTAAACTTGGTGCCAATAAAACGGATTCAATCTTATTAAGTGTTTTAATTCAATCGCCAGACATTCATGGTAATTATGCAAATACGGCTAAATTAAATGCATTTACTAAGTTTGGAAATGTGAATTTAATTTCTAATGATCCAATTCTTAATCCAAGTAATGTTTCAACCAGAACTCCAGCACAATTTGTAGTTCCAAAACTAGATTTGATTGTTCCAGAGGGATTCTCTCCTAATAATGATGGTATAGATGATACTTGGATTATTATTCGACCATTTGGTACAGTTTTATCTGTTAAGGTGTTTAATAGATGGGGTAATGAAGTATATAGAAATGAAAATTACCTAAACGATTGGAGAGGGAAAGGGACAGTCAATTTCTTAGGAGAGGATATCCCAGAAGGAACTTATTTCTATACCGTTGAGGCAACAGATAAGAATGGTAATAAAAAACAATTAGCTGGACCACTATTGATTAAGAAATAATGAAAATGAAAAAATTTTATATAATTCACTTGATTGCTTTTTTTACGAGTATCAATGCATATTCACAAACGGAGCCTATGTATTCCCAATATATGTACAATATGTTGGGAGTCAATCCAGCTTATGCAGGTAATAGAGAAGCAACAAGTTTTAATTTTTTTCAAAGAAATCAATGGATTGGATTAAAGGGAGCGCCTAAAACAACTGCAATTAGTATTGATAAATCGACAAAAGACGGAAAAGTGGGTCTTGGTTTTCAAGCATATGATGATAGATTGGGTGTAGAATCGGCAACAGGTTTTAATGCGATTCTATCTTCAAGAGTTAAAGTATCTGAGAAAGGAATATTGTCAGGAGGTATAAGTTTTGGGTTAATGAATTACAGAATTAATTTGAATGATGTGATGAATAGGTACACACCTACAGATCCTAGCTTTATTAGTTCTGCTAAACCTTCACAATGGAATCCCTCTGTAGGAATGGGAGTATACTACAATACGGATAAATTTTATCTTGGTCTATCTACACCAAGTATTCTCAGGTCAAGATTGGCTAAATATGAAAATTTTGTATCAGGCGTTCAAAAAATGGATGATTTTCATCTGTTTGCTACTGCTGGCTATGTATATGAAATAAATGATGAAGTAAAGTTAAAGCCATCTACTATGATCAAAATGGTGAGTGGAGCTCCTATTGAAGCAGATCTTAACTTGAATGTATGGTTAAAGGATATGTTGGGAATCGGAGGTAGTTATAGAACAGGCGATGCATTTGTAGGTATGGTTGAAATTCAGGCAACTGATAATCTTAGGTTTGGGTACGCTTATGATATGCCTTTTTCACCTTTAAAGTATTTCGCTAAAGGGTCTCATGAATTAATGATCAGATACGAAATAGGCAATTTCAAAACTAAAATTAAATCCACTAGATACTTTTAATAGAACTAGTTAAAATTTATTTCATGAAAAGATTAATATATATATTATTTGTTTTGTTTAGTTCGAATGTAATGGCGCAATCAAAAAAAGACAAAGCGTTATTAAGGTTAGCAATGAATGAGTATAATCAATACAGATATGCATATGCAATTCCTATTTTCAAATCTTATTTACAAAAAAGTCCAACAGATACCATTGCCCTAAAATTAATTTCAGAAAGCTATCAAAAATTAAACGCTTTTGATAGTGCTCTGGTTTATTTAGAAAAAGCAGTTTCATTGGGGGGGTGTAAAGATATTCGCTTAGCGGAGCTTTATGCATCTAATAATCAATATGATAAAGCAAGAAATTTATATACTACATTTTTAAGCGATGATATCACAAAATTAAATGAAGCAAGATTATATGGTTTTAAAAATATTGATAAATTAATGGCTGATTCATTAGATTATAAATTAACAAATCTTAAGATAAATACGCCCTTTAATGAATTTAATAGTGTTTTATATAAGGATGGTTTGATTTTCGAATCAAATAGAATGAAATTAAAGCCTAAGTCAAAAAAATTCTTTAAAAGATTATTTACTAAAACACTAAAACCAGCAGAATTTGCTTGGGATGGAGCTGGGTATTCTAAACTATATTATTTTGAGAAAATAGATAGTATAAGATCAAATACACCATTTACAAAAAGGACTTGGGTAGAGAAATCAAGTAAAACAAATTATACTGACTATTCTACAGAAACATCTAATGATTCAAAAAAAGTGCCAAGTGTTTATATTAGTTATTTTCCATTGTATAATGAACAGGGTGTAACTAGTTTTAATACATTTATACAAGACAAATTAAATATTGGTGCTGTAAGTTTCACTGCAGACGGAAAAAAAGCATATTATACTCGTAATCAAAAGAAATCTAGCAATACGTATCAATTAGAAATATGGGA
>CALCEA010000024.1 GCA_937900675.1 uncultured Chitinophagaceae bacterium | reverse complement strand
TCGATGGTTTTACTTACATGCTGCCCTCTCATTAATGGAATAGCACAGAAAGAGCAGGTTCTATTGCAACCCTCACTTATTTTCAAATAAGCATAATGCTGAGGTGTACTCAATAAACGCTCACCTAATAATTCTGCTTTATAATCTGCATTTAATTGATTCAACATTAAAGGAAGCTCCATGGTACCAAACCATGCATCTACTTCAGGAATTTCTGCAGCTAAATCACCTCTGTATCTTTCACTCAAACAGCCCGTTACATATACCTTATCTAGTTTACCCTTTTGCTTTAAAGCCACCTGATCCAAAATAGTATTCACACTCTCTTCTTTGGCTTTATCAATAAAGCCACAAGTATTCACCACCACAATATTATGGTCAAGCTTTTTATTCTCATGCACCACTGCAATATCATTTGCAGCCAATTGCCCACTTAGCATTTCACTATCCACTAAATTCTTACTACAACCTAATGTGATAATATTAACCTTGTTCTGTTTGAGCGTTTTTGCCTTCATCTATTTTTAATTAAAAAGAGTCTATTTATTTACTTCATTAGTGAAGTGGAATGTAATGTCTGGATTATTGGTGATTTCTGTATTCAAGAACCATTCGCTTTGTGCCAAATACACTGGCGTACCATCTTTATCTTCAGCTGCGTTTTGTTGTTTGAATCTTAAAAAGTCGGCCAACTTGTTTTTATCAGTTGAAGTCAACCAACATGCTTTGTAAAAAGGCAGGGTTCTGAATTCACAAGCTGCTCCATATTCTTGCAATAATCTATATTGGATTACTTCAAATTGTAATTCACCCACACAACCAATGATTTTTTTATTTCCACCAAACTGCGTGAACAACTGTGCAACTCCCTCATCTGTTAACTGAGAAATACCTTTCTCTAATTGCTTTGTCTTCATAGGATCTTTATTCACCAACTCTTTAAAGATCTCTGGTGAGAAAGTAGGAATACCCGTGAAATAAAACTTCTCTCCTTCAGTAAGTGTATCTCCTATTTTAAAATTACCTGTATCAAACAAGCCCACCACATCTCCTGGATAAGCATCTTCTACTACATCCTTACTTCTAGCCAAGAAAGTGTATGGATTGGTAAATCTTACCTCTTTATCTAATCTTACATGTTTGTAATAGGTGTTTCTTTCAAACTTACCGCTACATACACGCATAAATGCGATACGATCTCTATGCTTAGGATCTAAATTGGCGTGTATCTTAAATATAAAGCCACTGAACTTATCTTCACCCGCTTGCACTTTACGCACATTGGTTTCTCTATCTCTTGGTGTTGGCGCAATTTGAATAAAAGTGTCCAACATTTCTTGTACACCAAAATTATTCACCGCAGAACCAAAAAATACAGGAGCGATTTTACCTTCTAAATAATCCTTTGGATCCAATGCTCCATATACGCCATCAATTAATTCAACATCTTCTCTTAAAATCGCCGCGTCTCTATCTCCCATTTTTTCTTGTAATACAGGGCTCGCTAAATCTGCAATCGCTACCACATCTTCGTCATCAGCTTTTGTACTTGCAGTAAACAATCTTAAACTCTTATCATGCAAATTATATACCCCCTTAAATTCTTTACCACTATTAATAGGCCAAGTCATTGGGTGTAAGGATATTTTTAATTCTGCTTCAATCTCGTCTATTAAGTCAAATCTATTCTTACCATCACGATCCATCTTGTTAATAAACACAATCACTGGTGTAGCACGCATACTACATACTTCCATTAATCTTCTTGTCTGTGGCTCCACACCATTCACACTATCAATCACCAGGATAACACTATCCACTGCAGTCAATGTTCTATAAGTATCTTCCGCAAAATCCTTGTGACCTGGAGTATCTAATAAATTAATCAAATTACCCTTGTATTCAAATGACATAACAGAAGTTGCCACAGAGATACCTCTTTGACGCTCTATCTCCATAAAGTCAGAAGTGGCATGCTTTTTAATCTTATTGCTCTTTACAGCACCAGCAGTTTGAATAGCACCACCAAATAACAATAGTTTCTCTGTTAAGGTAGTTTTACCAGCATCCGGATGCGAGATAATCGCAAAACTTTTTCTTCTATTAATTTCCTTTTCGTACTTCATTCAACTAATTCAACATTATTAAAAATGGCTCGCATCCAATTTAATTGGAAACACGAGCCATTGATTATTTTAAAAAAATACTTAGATATCTATTGCTTCGCCATATGCTGCTGCAACTGCTTCTTTCAATCCTTCACTCATTGTTGGGTGAGGGTGAATAGCGTTTAAGATTTCATGTGCTGTAGTTTCTAATTTACGAGCTACTACTGCTTCAGCAATCATATCTGTTACATTCATACCAATCATATGACAACCTAAGAACTCGCCATACTTCGCATCGAAGATTACTTTTACGAAACCTTCTGTTGCACCTGCTGCAGAAGCTTTACCGCTTGCTACAAATGGGAACTTACCAACTTTGATTTCATATCCAGCTTCTTTAGCTGCTTTTTCTGTGAATCCAACACTTGAAATTTCTGGAGTGCAATAAGTACAACCTGGGATATTGTTGTAATCAATTGCTTCAGGCATATGTGCATGTTTCTTTTCTAAACAAGCAATATGTTCTGCTGCATTGATACCTTCTTTGGCAGCCACATGCGCTAAAGCTTGGCCAGGAGAACAGTCACCAATTGCGTAGATACCAGCAATACTTGTTTGTTGGAACTTATCTACAACGATTCTTCCTTTTTCAGTCTTGATACCATTTTGCTCTAAGCCAATATTTTCAATATTCGCAACCACACCCACAGCACTTAATACTACATCAGCTTCTAAAGTCAAAGTAGAACCATCTGATTTTTTCACTAATGCTTTCACACCAGCACCTGCAGTATCTAAAGATTCAACAGAAGCATTCGTTAAGATTTCAATGCCTTGTTTTCTATATTGCTTTTCTAGTTCTTTAGAAATATCTTCATCTTCTACTGGAACAATTCTTGGAGCAAACTCTACAATAGTTACTTTAGTTCCCATGCTATTGTATACATATGCAAACTCTACACCTATCGCACCACTACCCACAATAATCATACTCTTTGGTTGTGTTGGCATAACCATTGCTTCACGGTATCCAAGCACTTTTTTACCATCTTGTTTTAAATTAGGTAATTCTCTTGTTCTACCACCTGTTGCAATCACTATGTATTTTCCCTCTACGATTTGAGTAGATCCGTCAGCAGCTTTTACTTCTACTTTTCCTTTTGCATGTACTTTACCATAACCCATGATCACATCAATCTTGTTCTTCTTCATTAAGAATTGAACACCCTTGCTCATTTTATCTGCAACACCACGGCTACGAGAAATCACCGCGCCGAAATCTGCACTTACACCTGTTGCATTTACACCGTAATCCTTACTATGTTTTAAGTATTCATATACTTGTGCACTCTTTAATAATGCTTTGGTTGGAATACAACCCCAGTTTAAACAAACACCACCTAAACTTTCTTTTTCGATGATTGCTACTTTTAAACCTAATTGAGAAGCACGAATAGCAGCAGGATATCCACCAGGACCACTACCCAAAACGATTACATCATATGCCATAACAGAGTATTTTAGTATTAATTTATTGAGTTATTATAGGGTGCAAAAGTACCCAAAAATGGGCAAAAAGTAAAACTATTCAAAGAAAACCCTCACCATCTGGAAAAACCACTTATTATCGTTTGGACGCTGCTTACCTATCTGGTTTTCATCGTATTTACTCAATCCAAATAATCCGGCCATATTACCCCCTCTCACCGCTATTTCTAGGTAGCCTGCAGAGTTAAACCAAGCCATTTTATCGGCCACTGGAACATCCCCATAATTGCCACTCAGTACTTCAATCGTTTCATTACGGGTAAAGACAATCTTGAAAGACCTGCCCTTGGCCTGTAAATCAAATTCTTCTTTACGAATATTCACCACCACATTTTCAAACTGATCAATAAACAGAATCTGCCCCTCCATCCAATTCGGACCCGTGGTAGGTTGCATTGGATAAATCTCATGAATGGCATCAAAAGGCTCCCCTGCATCGGCTAAATTTCCAGAAGCAAAGAAATAAGCAATGGCTTCTACAATTCTATCAGTTATTTGTATAAAAGTATTGGCGTTTTTACAATCAATCTTTACAATCTCTTTGGGTTTCAATCCCAATATCATGGTCAAAAAACCATTGTCTGGTGTAATAAAAAAATGACCATTATAATGCGCAAAAAGCACATGGTCTTGTGGATGCTGAAAAAAATTAACCATCACTAAATGCACCGTACCCTTTGGGTAAAACTTAGCGGCATTGTTGAAAATATAAGCTCCTTGCTGATAATTCTTCGAAGAAGCATAATGGGTAATATCCGCGATAGTGCAATTTGGAATGGTCGACAAAATCTGCCCTTTTAAAGCGCCAATGATAAAATCTTCATGGCCTATATCAGATGTTAAAGTAATGATGGGCATATCTAAATAGTAACGAAAAAATAGACTTTATATTTT
>CALCEA010000023.1 GCA_937900675.1 uncultured Chitinophagaceae bacterium | reverse complement strand
GAAAAGATGACATTTATTTTGAATAATTTTTATCAATTAAATTAGCTACTACCTCTCCACTGATTAAACTTGGTGGTACTCCTGGACCCGGCACAGTTAATTGACCAGTGTAATATAAGTTATTTACTTTTTTACTTCTACAAGATGGCTTCAAATTAGCTGTTTGCATCAAAGTATTTGCTAATCCATAAGCGTTCCCCTTAAATGAATGATAATCAGATTTAAAATCGGCAACAGAGAAAGATCGCTTATAAACAATTGATTCCATGATATTTACACCCCATTTTTCTTCTAAACGCTTAATCAAATCATTAAAATATTTCTCTCTAACCGCTTCGGTATCCCCCTCTAGTCCAGCAGCTACGGGTATTAATAAAAATAAATTTTCACAACCTTCAGGAGCCACGGTTGGATCTGTAACAGACGGAACCGATGCATAAAACAACGGATTCGTTGGCCATTTTGGATGGGTATAAATCTCTTTTCCATGGAGACCGAAATCAGTATCAAAAAATAAAGAATGATGTGTAACTCCTGGTAATTTTTTATTCAACCCAACATAATATAATAATGAGCTAGGCGCCATTACCCTACTATCCCAATATTTTTTTGAATAGGATTGATAAGCAGGCTCTAATAAAACAGATTCTATATGATGATAATCTCCAGCACCTACTACAATATCGAAATCGTATTCCTTATTTTCTTTTGTAGCCACCACTTGCGTTTGTGCTTTTTTAGCTACTCCATTGAATACTTCGATTTTTGTAACTTCTTCTCCTAATTTAAATTCAACTCCTAAAGAACTAGCCAATTCATACATGCCTTTTACAATACTATACATACCATATTCAGGATACCATGTTCCTCCTTTAATATCTGCATAGTTCATTAAACTATATAAGGCAGGTGTGTTTTCTGGCAGAGCTCCCAAAAATAGAACAGGAAACTCCATTAAAAATTGAATGTAGGGATGCTTAAAATATTTTGCAATATGTTTTTTCATGGATTGAAAAACATCCAACTTAAATATTCCTTTGAATAAATCTATATCTATTAATTCAGTGAGGGATTGGCCAGGCTGATGTACTAATTTACCAACACCCACTTCATATTTAAATTTAGCTTCTTCCATAAAACCATCCAATGCCTTAGCTGCACCGGGTTCTATAGATTCGAGTAATTGCTGTAACGCTTCATAATTAGCAGGAATATCCCACTGAGCTTTTTCAAAATAAACTCTATAAGAAGGATCTAATCTTTGTAATTGGTAGAAATCAGATACTTTTTTTCCAAACATGGAAAAGTATCTTTCAAAAGTATCGGGCATCCAATACCAACTTGGGCCCATATCGAAAACAAAACCATTCGCTTCAAATTTTCTTGCACGACCACCAGGTAAAGTATTTTTTTCTACTACTGTAACTTTCCAACCTTTTTGAGCTAAAAAACTTGCTGCAGACATTCCTGCAAAACCAGCTCCAATAATCAATACTTTTTTTGAATGAGAAGACATTTATTTTAGTAGCGTTGAATCTTTTGTTTTAAAATTTTTCTGGCAAAGTGAATTCTACTTTTGATTGTTCCTAAAGGTTCATTCAAAGCATCAGCAATCTCATTATACTTATACCCTTCATAATATAATTGGAAAGGTGTTCTGAATAATTCAGGTAAGTCATAAATCAATTGATTCACTTCCCTCAAATTTAAGTTAGTTATTGCATCATTAACTACTTTATTATTGGTTTGGTCAATTAAAAAATCATTAGGGCTATTGTCAAAAACAGTAGATTGTTTTGACTTCTTACGATAGTCATTGATAAATATGTTGCGCATGATGGTATACAACCATGCTTTAATATTGGTACCTACATTGTATTTGTCTTTGTTAGACAAGGCTCTAAACAAAGTTTCTTGATATAAATCCTTAGCAGATTCATGATCCTTAGTCAAATTAATCGCGAAAGGGCGAAGAAATTCTGAGTTCTCACTTAGAAACAAGGTAAATTCAGCTGTTGACATATAGTTTTGTTTAAACTTTGAAAGTTAAAGTTAAACAGAATAAAAATAGAAACAAGGATTTTGTTTAATTATTTTTATTAAAAATTAAACAAATAGTTTAAACGAGCTTAAATGATTGATTATCAGATGCTTTCTAGGAAGCTAATGGTCTCAGGAAGCGTCTTCTTCAGCTGAATATTACCTGCAATTTGACCTTTATAGGCTTGAGCTAGCTGGCCCGAGATGACAATTGGAATGATTTTACTTACTTCTGACAATTGTTCGAAAAACTTATGAATTTTGAAATTCTTTGCAGGTGAAGTTAAATGACAGTATAAGTAATCTACTTTTTGGAATTCTGAAAGATATCTTAAATCAACCATAGGCACATTAGCACCTAAATAGTCAACATAGAAACCTCTTTGTTTTAATAGGAAATGAACATATAATAAGCCAATCTCATGGTATTCTCCTTCTGGCATAAACAACACAATTCGCTTTGTATAATTCAATACTGGAGGTAGTTTTTCAATACCCAAAATAATTTTTTGTCTGATTACATTGGTCGCTAAATGCTCTTGGGCTGGATTGATATGATTGGTTACCCAAAGTATACCCACTCTTTCCATGAATGGAAAAATGATTTCAATGATGGTTTTTTCGATCCCCTTTTGACCAATATAAGTATCCATCTGTCTTTCGAAATTGGCCATATTTAATGACACCATTTCTTTGATCAAGGCATTCACTACCCTTTCTCTTTGAGCGTCTATTTGGTTCAAGCTTAAAATCTTCTCCTCCATCTGCTCTGCAGACATCTTATCTATATGAGAGATCTTGAATCCGTATTTATTAAGTAAGGATACGTTTAAAATTGTCTTTAATTCGTCACTAGAATAAGTACGAATATTCGTCTCAGTACGCTGAGGCTGAAGAAATTGATAACGCTGTTCCCAAATGCGTATTGTATGCGCTTTGATCCCAGAAATCTTCTCTAAATCCTTGATGGTATATGATGACATACTCTAAAAACAACAAAATATCAGAAAGGTTCAGTAGTTCATTACTTTTTTAGGCCTCTTAGGTACTCCCCATAGCCACTTTTAGCGTATTTATCGGCCAAAACCAATAATTGTGCTTTATCAATAAAGCCCATTCTGTAGGCTACTTCCTCGATACAACCTATTTTTTGGCTTTGACGCTTCTCAATCACTCTCACAAATTCACATGCATCTGCCAATGACTCAAAAGTACCTGTATCCAACCAAGCGGTACCACGGTTCATGATACCTACTTGTAATTGCTTGCGCTCTAGATAAATCTTGTTAACATCCGTGATCTCGTATTCTCCTCTTGGTGATGCAGGAATATTCTTGGCAATATCTACTACTTGGTTATCGTAAAAATACAAACCTGGAACTGCGTAATTTGATTTAGGAGCTTTAGGCTTTTCTTCTAATGATAAGGCATTGTTATTAGCATCAAACTCTACCACACCATAACGCTCAGGATCGTTTACTTCATAAGCAAATACCGCTGCACCATTTACATCATTAAATGATTGTACTAGTTTACTAAATCCTGCGCCATAAAAAATATTATCTCCTAAAACCAAAGCCACTTTATCATTTCCAATAAAATCTGCACCAATTACAAATGCTTGTGCCAAACCATTCGGCACAGCTTGAACAGCATAACTAAAAGAACAACCTATTTCAGAACCATCTCCCAATAATCTTTTGAATTGATCATTGTCTTCAGGTGTAGTAATAATTAAAACTTCTTTAATACCTGCTAACATTAAAACAGACAAAGGATAATAAATCATTGGCTTATCATAGATAGGCATTAATTGCTTACTAATTCCCTTGGTAATAGGATACAATCTTGTACCTGAACCGCCTGCTAATATTATTCCCTTCATTTGAAAGTTTTTTTATTTTGCTAATGAATTATAAAGAAGCCGCATATTCCGCGAAGCTTCCTAATGTTTTGTCTTTTTCTGATAAGATGATCTCACTCTCTGATAATCTCCAATCTATATTCAAATCCTTATCGTTATACATAATACCTACTTCATTACCTGGCTCATAAAACTTATCTACTTTATAAAAGAAAGTAGCAGTTTCACTTAACACCACAAATCCATGCGCAAATCCTGCAGGTACAAAAAACTGCTTATGATTATCCGCAGTTAATTCAATTGCAAAATGCTGACCAAAACTTGGAGAGCCTTTTCTTAAATCCACTGCAATATCCAATACAGCTCCTTCTAAAACCCTTACCAATTTAGCCTGTGCAGATGCTCCACGCTGCATATGCAAACCTCTCAACACACCTTTTGAAGATCTAGATTGATTGTCTTGCACAAATTCAATATCTAATCCTGTAGCGGCTTTAAAGTCTCTTTGGTTATAGGTTTCAATAAAGTAACCTCTTGCATCACCATTTACTTTCTCGTGAATGATAAAACAATCTTTCAAGGGTGTTTGCTCTATTCTCATTATCTGTTACCGTACATTTCGTTATAGTATTTTTGATAAGAACCACTGGTTACATTCTCTAACCAAGGACCATTACTTAAATACCAATCTATCGTTGCAGCCAACCCTTGTTCAAAAGTAACAGAAGGTGTCCAACCTAATTCTTTATTCAATTTAGTCGCGTCAATCGCATAGCGTCTGTCGTGACCTGGTCTATCTTTCACATAAGTAATCAATTGCTCACTCTCTCCTTTTGCTCTACCCAATTTCTCATCCATTTGAGCACATAATAATTTCACTAAATCAATATTGGTCCATTCGTTGAATCCTCCAATATTATAAGTATCTGCGCGCTTTCCTTGATGGAATACTAAATCAATCGCTCTTGCATGATCAATTACATACAACCAATCTCTTGTATATAAACCATCACCATACACTGGCAATGCTTTTTTATGGATGATATTATGTATGAATAATGGAATTAATTTTTCTGGGAAATGATTAGGACCATAATTGTTAGAACAATTAGATACCACGGTTGGTAAATGATAAGTTTCTCCGTATGCTCTTACAAAATGATCACTCGCTGCTTTACTTGCAGAGTAAGGAGAATTAGGATCATAAGGAGTGGTCTCTGTAAATAAACCTTCTTTTCCTAAGCTTCCATATACTTCATCAGTGGATACATGATAAAATAAATGATCTCGGTTTGTTTCCCAAGATCCATCATGTGCTTTCTCGTAACTTAAATCGTTCTTCCAATATTCTTTCGCCGTATTCAATAAGTTCACTGTTCCAATCACATTCGTATACACAAAATCCAAAGGAGAAACAATACTTCTATCTACATGAGATTCTGCCGCCAAATGAATCACATCTGTAATAGCATGTTTCTCAAAAATGGCTTTCAAACTATCCGCCTCTAAGATATTGGCTTTGATAAAATGATAGTTAGGCGACTGCTCGATATCTTTTAAGTTCTCTAAATTGCCTGCATAAGTTAATGCATCCAAATTAAAGATTTGATACTCAGGGTATTTAGTCACCATTAAACGCACCACATGGGACCCAATAAAACCCGCTCCTCCTGTAATTAAAATGTTCTTTTTCATCTGATTGTATAGGCGACAAAGATATAAATTCATTCATATATATTATAAAGTAATTTTATTACATTTGAATACCATGCAAACACAGCGATATCAATCATTAGATGTATTTAGAGGTGCCACAGTTGCCCTCATGATTTTAGTGAATAATCCAGGGTCTTGGGGACATATTTTTAGCCCCCTTGAACATGCTAGTTGGCATGGCTTAACACCTACCGATTTGGTCTTCCCTTTTTTCTTGTTTGCAGTAGGCAATGCTATGTCTTTTGTGATGCCTAAATTGGCCCAAGGAACAGATGCCAATTTTTGGAAAAAAGTACTCAAAAGAACCTTGATGATTTTCGCGATAGGTCTTTTTTTGAACTGGAGTCCTTTTGTAAAATGGTCTGAAGAAGCACTCGTTTTTAAACAATGGGAGAATATTCGAATTTTGGGTGTGCTGCAAAGAATTGCATTGTGTTATTTTTTTGCATCTGTTATTATTTACTACGGCAAATCAAAATGGGCATTGTATTTAGGTGCAGTCATTTTATTACTATATTGGTTATTAACTACTTTATTAGGTGCACCTGGTCATCCATATAGTTTGTCAGGATATTTTGGAAATGCTATTGATCAAAGTATTTTAGGAGTATCGCATATTTATAAAGGCGAAGGCGTTCCATTTGACCCAGAGGGATTAACCAGTACCCTACCAGCCATTGTTCAAGTCATCTTTGGTTTCTTAGTAGGCGAGTATATTCAAAACAAGGGAAAGAATTTTGAAATGCTATCTCAATTATTGCTCACTGGTGCATTGCTGGTGTTAGCAGGATATATCTGGGATTTTAGTTTTCCCATCAATAAAAAAATATGGACAAGTAGTTATGTAGTGTATACAACAGGATTAGCAATGATTACATTAAGCATATTTATTTACTTGATTGAATTTAAAAATGCAGCTGGCAAATGGAGTTACTTTTTTGAAGTCTTTGGAAAGAACCCTTTATTCATTTTTGTATTGAGCGGTTTTTTACCAAGAGTATTGGCATTACTAAGATGGGAAGATCATTTAAATGAATTGGGAGAAAAAGTATACACTTCAAGCCTGCCTTGGTTTTACGAGCATGTTTGCAAAAATGTTAATTCCGACTTAAGAGTAGGTTCTTTATTATATGCATTATGTTTTATTGCCTTTATGGCAACACTTGCATACATCTTAGATAAAAAGAAAATTTATATTAAGGTTTAAATAAGCTATTCGCTTTTTCTAAACTTTCAGGCTTGCCAACATCCAATAAAATTCCCTCACTATGATCATAATAGTGAATGGCATAATGTTGTGCTAATTGTAAATAAGCATCAATCATAGAGAACTTACCTCTTAAATGCACTGCTTCAAAAAATGCCTGATGCACTATATGAATTCCGCTAAATGCTTTGGGCACTGCTGTATTTTTATCTTTTAATGGGTTAGCCCATTTCTCTTCTCCCGTTGTATTGTTTTTCCAACCACATAAAGTACCCGCTGCATTAAAAATTAAGTTTCTACTGGTGGCTCTATTGGTTACCGCTAAAGTGGCCATCAAATCGCCTTCTGCTTTTTTTGCAAATAGTTCATCTGCAGCAATCATTTTATCTAATGGCAAATCCGTTAAAATATCTGCATTCATTAAGATCCATCTATCTTCTTCTTTGAAATAATTATGAGCACGTACCAAGCCTCCACCAGTTTCTAACACTTCATCTGTTTCATCTGAAATAGTCACTACAGAACCCCAGCCATTATTTTCTTTGACAGCATGAATGATTTGATCAGCAAAATGATGCACATTCACAATCACTTCTTTGATGCCATATTGCTGTAAGTATTCAATATTTCTTTGTAATAAAGATTTATCATTCACCATAGCCAATGCCTTTGGGTGATGATCTGTAAAAGGTTTTAATCTAGTTCCCAGTCCTGCTGCTAAAATCATTGCTCGCATAGAAAATTATTTTACCCAGTTATCTTTATTCGTATGAATTAAGTTCACTTTTAATTTGTACTTATTTCTCAAATGTCTTGCAGTTTGCTCTGCAGCAAACACGCTTCTATGTTGACCTCCAGTACAGCCGAAATTAATATGTAAACTATCAAAACCTCTTTTCAAATAATCTTCCACATTAATATCTACTAAGTCCCAAACACTATTTAAAAAGACATTCATCTTTGTTTTTTGCTCTAAGAAATCTTGAACAGGCTTATCTAATCCAGATAGTTTTTTATACTCATCAAATCTTCCAGGATTTAAAATACCTCTCATGTCAAACACAAAGCCTCCGCCATTTTCGGTGGAATCTTCAGGTATTCCTTTTTTATAACTAAAACTATGTATGGTCACTTGTAATGGAGTATCTTCATTCGCAATGGGTGGAGTAAACCTACTCATCACTTCATCACTCACCATCCAATTTAAAATATACGCAAAGACAGGCGTCTCTTTGGAAAGATCAATAGTCGTTAAGAAGTTTTTTAAGTTGTTTAATCCTAAAGGGATGCTCGCTAAGAAATGTGCTTTTCTTTCAAACAATCCTCTAAATCCATATGCTCCTAATACCTGCAACAAACGCAAGAGCACAAATCCATTGTATTGTTTTTTAAAGGCTTGTACATCTAAACTGGTTGGAAGTAAATGCTGAACCTCTTCAATATAATAAGCCAATAACCTGTCCTTCCATTCTTGACTTAACTCTGCTTTTGCCTGCCATAACAAAGAAGCCACATCATAACTTAAACCACCCTGCATACCTCCTTGAAAGTCTATAAAATAAACTTCATCGTCCTGCACCATGATATTTCTACTCTGAAAATCTCTAAATAAGAAATAATTAAAATCTT
>CALCEA010000022.1 GCA_937900675.1 uncultured Chitinophagaceae bacterium | reverse complement strand
TATAGGCAGATCATTCCCTAGAAGAACATGTGTATAGTTATTCACTAAATGATGCTTATTGATAAAATCAATCCAGTCATTTTTGGAAGACCCAGGAGCATTACAAATAGCAAACTTGCCTATTTTAACTAATAACTGTTGTTCAAGGACATTAATAGTGCTATCCATTTTAGGAACCTCCGTTTTACAATGATCACAGTTTGGATCAAAAAAGATTATAACGGTATAATTATAATTTTTAGCAAATTGATGTAAATCTATTTTAACATCAGCAGTATCTGGCATGATGATATTAACACAAGTATCTTTTAATTGCTGAGTTTGTAATTGAGCTAATTCTTGCAATAATTGATCTTTTTGTTTAGGTTCTAAAAAAGCACATTTGCCTTCTTTTACATATTTTTTAATAAAATAAGTATATCCTTCTGTATTATTTAGAATTTCTCTATTTTTCATTAATCTGGCAACATAGTCAAAAACAAAACTATAAGCTTTGTTTGTACACATTACTTTAGACATCACCGTGTCAACCCCTTTAATCATTGAATCCGCCTGTAATGGATAGTAAGAAAAGTATTCAACTAATATATTTTTAATATTAGGGGTAAAAAATAACCTAGGAGTATTGAAATCGAATTGATTAATAAATGACTTTCTAGCTTCAAAATTTTTCTTATTTGGAACTGAGGCATCTAGTTTATTCAATGCATCAAAATGGATATATAAAACATCATTAGACTTCAATTTCTTTAAAACATTCGATCTAAAAGCCGTTAAAGAATCTGTTTTAACTTTGAAATAAGCTGCTTTTTGTATTTGACCAAATTTTCTACCACTTGCAATTTCTTTAGCATAAGTTGAATCAAAATGAGCAAGCGATTTTTCTAGTTGTTGATATTGGAGGAATAACTTGTTATTAAGGCCATTGATAGTTGAATTATTGATATAATCTGGCCCATTAATTATCAGATTAATAGTGTCTTTATTTTCTGCAATAAAACTAATTTTCTGTTTAGAGCTGGGGAAATATAAGTAATAAATGCCGCCAAAAACAGATTTATCATTTTTAACAACTGCAATACCCTTTTTTAATTGAATTGTATCCTTGGGAATATAATTTTTTTCGTCAAAAATACTAGCTCTCAAATAAGCAATACTATCAATTGTATTAGTTGATTTAATTTTAACTTGGAACTGAGCTTTTAAGCCTATTAAAGGCGTAATAACGCACATCAATAGAATAATAATTCTTTGCATTTTAAGCTTTCTCTTTATTCTCAAGTACAAATTTAAAAAAATCTAAAGAATTACTAACTCTTAACTTTCTATAAATCACTTTTTTAATTGTAGAAACAGTATTTGGTTTTAGCGCTAATGTATCTGCTATCTGACTTGTTTTTTTACCTTCAGATAACATTTCAAATATTTGAGTTTCTCTTTGACCTAAAGTACTGAGTAAATTAGTTTCATTTGTATTTCTAATCATTTTCATACTATTTTATTTTTTATCAAGAATGAATACATAACTATATCTATTCACTACTTGCTCATCTATACTCTTTTTAAGATCATCACAAGCTTTTAAGAGCTCTCTCTCTCCAACATTTTTAATTATTACTTCGTTATCAGAAAGCCTGGACAGAGTTCGGTAAATTCTATTAGCTCTTCTTTCAGATAAATCCTCATTATACTCTAAACTACCATTACAGTCTGCGGCAGATACAATTACTATCTTCTTATTATGCAAACGCTTAACTATTTCTATGATTTTATAGAAATCTGCAAGATCTTTCTCAATAATATACACCTGATCAAAAGGATGGTGTAATTCAACATAATCTTTAGCAATTAATTTTAAAGAATCGATAGTTAATTTAAATGTTTTGGTCATTGCTGCCATTTCTGAATCTTTGACAAACTTAGCTGCTAATTTTTCTTTCTCAGGAAGAGGTATATTGATTAAAGTAGCTTCTTTTAAATAAGTGTCATTTGACTTCACATATCCCTCGGTACCGATTATTTGTTCGAACTTATCCCCTTCAGTAGTATATGCCATTAAAGTGTAGGTCTGATTTGGCCTTACAGAAAATTCGTAAATACAGTGCTCATTTACTATAGCACTATCAATTGTTACTAATTTAGCTTGTTCATTAATTTGTTGTAAATACACTTTCTTTCCAGCAACACAATTATTGTCCACCAATAACTTACCCCTCATTTTTATGAATGAAACAACATGATCAAAGGCTATAATATCATCTGAACCATATCTATTTGAACTAATAAAGCCTTTTTCCCCTTTTATATTAAAAGCAAAATCGTCTTTATTACTATTTATGGGATATCCCAAATTTTTTAAAGAAATCAATCCCTTACTATCTTTAGATAATCTGTAAATATCTAATCCTCCTAATCCTGGGTGACCATTTGAGCTTATATATAAACTTCCTTCGTAAAATGTAGGGAATAATTCATTGGCTGAAGTATTAATATCCTGACCCAAATTCACTGTGTTCTTCCATGAACCATCTTCATTTTGATCTACATAGTAAATATCTGTACCGCCCTGACCAGCTGGATCATCTGAAACATAATACAATCTTTTGCCGTCTGGGGTGATAGAGGGATGGAAATAACTATACTTAGGATTATTGAAAAATAATTTATGTGCGCCAACCCAATTTCCACCAATATTATAAGCTTCCCATATTTCTAATTGAT
>CALCEA010000021.1 GCA_937900675.1 uncultured Chitinophagaceae bacterium | reverse complement strand
ATACTTACAATGCAAATTTAACTAATAAACCCTGTATTATCTGCTGTCTTTAGCGCTTTTTTGTATCTCTAATGAGGTCTTATACCTAACTAAAGCCTTGGTAATGGCTTCGCAGATTTGATTTTGACCTTCTTCGCTATTTAAATAATCTTCTTCTTGAGGATTGGAGATAAATCCAGTCTCGATTAATACAGCTGGCATTTTAACCGCAGCCAATACCCAAATACCTTTTTGATCCCTTTGTCTTGCCTCACGGCTATTTCTTCCTGATTTCTGAAACTCATCTTCAATGGTTAATGCCAAACTTGCTGCTCTTTGAAAATATTGTTGGGTTAATAAGCTAGCCATCATGGATCGAGTAGGGTCTTCTTCGTTTAATTTCTTGATTTGAGATTCGGATACAGAGTCTAATTTTTCTACTAACTCATCCACCATATCTTCTGCAACCCCTTTTCTTTGCTCAGTTTTACCTACTCCGTAAATATATGTTTCTGTTCCAAAAGCAGTACTTGGTAAATAGGTTGTTTTGTATTCAGGAACTTCTCTGGTAACCTTTTTCTTCTTGCCCTTCTTTTTAACGGTATAGGTTTTGGTAGTATATCCAACAATCTCTCTTACTTTTTTTCCTTGGGCAGAATTGGTATGAATACATACAAATAGGTCTCCCTTCATTTGATTCGCTATTTCTGCCTTCTCAACCACTGAATTGTAAACATCCGTTCTTCTAGTCATCATCACTTCTACATCTGGTAAAGCCTGTTTGATGTATTGTTCTAATTTTAAGGAAATAGCCAAGGATACAGCTGCTTCGGTAGAGTATTTTCCATAAGAACCAGGATCTGTTCCTCCATGTCCAGGATCAATGACAATTCTATTTAGGCTCTTGTTCTGAGCTTCTGCGCTTAATTGAGTGAATAAAATGCTTAAAAAGGCAATAATTACAATACGAAATGCTAAAATCAGTCTATTTTGCTTCATAATCAGTTGCTTAACGCTGTTTTACTTTATTTTTGCAGCAGTGATACATCTAGGATACAAATCTAACGTAAAAAACACCTTGAATATTGTTAAAAAGTCCATTTTGATGGTATTAACAATCTGTTTGGCTATTGTATCACAATCAGTTGCACAAAAACCACTCCCAACTACTGCTAAAGACAGTCTGATCATTAAAAAAGACACCAATTTTAGGATTTCTAAAGATACTATGGATGCACCAGTAAGTTATAACGCTGCTGATTCTGGGGTAATGAATTTAAAAACCAAAGTGTTCTATTTGTATGGTCAAGCTAAAACGGTGTATAAAAGTTCACAATTGGAGGCTGCAAATATTGTTTACGATCAGCAAAGTCAAAATATCAAAGCCTTTGGTTCAAAAGACACTTCAGGTAATCCATTGAGTAATCCCAAATTTACAGAAGCAGATATTGTGAGTTATAATGACTCCATTTACTTCAATATGAAAACGGGGAAGGGTTTAACTAAGAATACCAATTTCCAACAAGGCGAGATTTTTATTAATGCCAATGCCATGAAAAAGGTGAATAAAGACGAGGCTTTTGCATGGAGAGCTAGATTCACCACTTGTAATTTAGATGAACCTCATTTTGCCTTTCGTACCAATAAAATGAAAATTGTGACTGATAAAATTGGCGTATCAGGCCCAACTTTTCCAGAGTTTGAAGGGGTTCCTTTTCCCATAGGTATTCCATTTGGAATTTTCCCTTTAACCAAAGGTAGACATTCGGGTATGATGGCTCCAGCATTTTCAAGTAGTGAGGATTTTGGTTTGGGATTTGAGGGCTTGGGATATTATAAAGTCATTAATGAACATGTGGATGCTACTGTAAGAGGAAATATTTATTCCTATGGAGGATGGAATGTTAATTTAAATAGTAAATATATTCTGAGGTATAAGTACCTGGGCAATTTTAATCTCTCTTTACAAAATACAAGAGCTTTAAACAGAAACACTTCCATTGCAGAAGAATTTACCGGTGGAAGAACATATATGATCAATTGGTCTCATTCGATGGATGCAAAAGCGAGACCTGGAACTACATTTTCTGCGAATGTAAACTTTGGTAGTACTAAGTATAATAGAAACTTATTAAATAGTCCGTTTCAGAACTTTCAAAACCAAATTAGTTCATCCATTAGCTATAATAAATCTTGGAATAATAAATACAATTTGTCGGTTAACTTAAATCATAGTCAGAATAACAATCTTGGTCTAGTGAACCTGCAATTACCCAATGTAAATTTTAACGCATTGACTATTTATCCTTTTCAATCAAAGGATCAAATTGGAACGGGTAAATGGTATGAAAAAATAGGAATAGGGTATAATGGTAGTTTCCAAAACCAATTATCTTTTTATGATTCTGCATTTAATATGCAAAAATTATTGGATACCATTCAGTGGGGTGCAACTCATACTATTCCAATAAATGTCTCTTTGCCTTCATTAGGCCCAATAACCATCACGCCAGGAGTATCTTTCGAAGAAAAATGGTTTGGTCAAGAGATTATTAAATCATGGAATGATCTTACTAAAAGAGTTGACACTACAATTAACAGAGGCTTTTACAGAGCGCCAAAGGTAAATTTTGGAATTGGGACTGCTTCAAGAATATTTGGTACTTATAAATTTAAGAATAGTAATATCAAAGCTATTAGACACGAAATTCGTCCTAGCGTATCTGTCAACTACACTCCTGATTTAGCATCAAGTTATCATTATACCACACAAATTGATACTACAGGTAGAAGGTATCGCTTTTCTAAATTTGATGGGGGAGCGATGGGTGGTGCTTATGCAGAAGGCGCTTTTGGTGGAATGGGCTTTGGTATCGACAATTTATTGGAGATGAAAGTCAAAGACAAATCTGATACAAGCGCAGATGCTTTCAAAAAGATTAAGTTAATTGAAGGTTTTGGTTTTACATCAAGTTATAATATGTTGGCGGATAGTTTTGCTTTAGGTAATCTTAATTTTTATGCAAGAACTACTTTGTTTGAAAAATTTAATATTAGTTCTACTTTCTCATTAGATCCATATGCTACTGATAAACAAGGGTATCGTGTAAACAAATATGATATAGATTTTAATAAACTAAAATTCGGTCATATCACTAATGGTGGTATTTCTCTTTCAACATCATTTAAGAGCAAAGATAAAAAAGAAGGAACTGCAAATTCCAAGGAAAAATCTGTACCCATAGATCCTTTTATGACGCCTGACGAACAACAGCGTCAGTTACAATATGTAAGAGCAAATCCTGCAGAGTTTACCGATTTTGATATACCATGGACATTAACAGTTTCTTATTCTTTTCAGTTTAACAGAATCATGAAACCAGATTACTCTGGCTTTAAAACACAGACTTATTCCACTTTGAATTTCAATGGTGATTTTAGTTTGTCTCCTAAATGGAAAATTGGTGGAACTGGTTATGTGGATGTTGCTAAAGCGAATATCCAACAATTAAGTATGTTTATTACAAGAGAAATGCATTGCTGGCAATTAGCCATTAATGTTACGCCAATTGGTATATATAAATCCTTTAGTATTACGGTTAATCCCAAGTCTGGTATCTTGAGAGACTTAAGAATTAATAGAAGTAGAACTTTCTCATCATCTACTTATTAGACGTATAATGGTTTGCCATTATTTCAAACACTTTATTTTTTAAACTATCAATGCTATGTCCTTCAGGATAAATGGCTGGTAAGATATCCATTTGAATTTTACCTGGAGTGAAATACATGGCAGGTTTTGCAGGCAGTATCTTTTTGGTATTTAATAATACTACTGGAATAATCGGCTTATTGGTATCAATGGCTAATTTGAACGCACCATTATGAAAAGATTTTAATGGCTCGTTGGTTCTATTCCTAGTTCCCTCAGGATATATAAGCATATCCAATCCTGTTTCCAATACCTTTTTCATATCATCCACACTTTGCTTTCTACTTCTTTCATCTCTTCTGTCAACTAAAACAGTACCAAAAGTATAAATCAAACCAAAGATGGGAATCCTAGAAAATGATTTTTTGGCAATTGTTTTATTGGCTCTTGGTAAAAAAGGAAAACTTACTGGGATATCGATTAAACTGTTGTGATTGCATACGATGACTGCATTGGTGGTGGTATCAAATACTTCTTTGCCTGTTACTTTAAATCTGCAACCGGATAAAAATAAATATAATCCCATCCATAATTTGGACACCTGTCTATGCCATCTTGTTTTTTGAGGTTCTGAAAGTAGATAACATATAAGATAGAACCAAATAAAAATAAACATGGTACTTGCAAATACCAATAAAGTCCATACCGCTAAAACTCTTGCAAGAATATCCCTTAATAATTTCATGTATGCAAATATAGGATAAAGCTTTAAAGTGCCCAGTTGATGGGTGTTTTGTTATGGGATACTAAATAATCATTGGTGGCGCTAAAATGTTTGCATCCAAAGAACCCATTATAGGCACTCAAAGGAGAGGTGTGGGCTGCTTTTAATATTTTATGCTTGGTGGCGTCAATTAATACCTGTTTTTGAATGGCAAAATTGCCCCAAAGTATAAAAACCAATCTAGATTTTTGATTGGATAACAATTTTATAACATCATCTGTAAAATTCATCCATCCAATTTTAGAATGACTTGCTGGTTCATTTTCTCTTACTGTTAAAACGGCGTTTAATAGCAATACACCTTGTTGTGCCCATGGTGTAAGATTGCCAGTGTCGGGAATAGGTGTTCCCGTATCTGTTTTTAATTCTTTGAAAATATTTGCTAATGAGGGTGGAATTTTAATACCATCTGGTACAGAAAAGCTTAATCCCATTGCTTGTCCGGGATTATGATAAGGATCTTGTCCTAAGATGACCACTTTTACATCTTCAAATGCAGTTTGTTCAAACGCATTAAAAATTTGCGAACCTTTTGGGTAAATGGTTTTATTTAAAGCTTTCTCTGTTTTTAAATGCGCTGCGATTTGAGCAAAATAAGGTTGTTCAAATAAAGGGGTTAATGCTTCTTTCCAACTAGGGGCTATTTGTACATTCATCTTAGTTGGTTTTATATATTTTATATGCTTCTTGCATTAATTTAAATCGATTGATATTTTTTTCCATATCAATGATTAAAGCCTTTCTTTGAACCGTTTTTAAATTAGGAAGTTGCTGTTCTTTATCTTGAAGTTTTGCTAAATTTTGAATGGCTAAATAACCGAAAGCAGGAATAGGGCTTAGTTTAATTTTTAAACTATCTAATTTACTTTTTTCAAAAGGTAATTCATGAATAGTATTCATAAAATTATGAACCAACTGATCGTATATCGTTTTAATCTTGGAAATATTTTTTACGGAATTAGGTATGGTTTGAATGCCTTCTTGCAAATCTTTATGTATATCAAATAAATCGTTGGTGAATTGAATCACACCACCTAATTGATAAAAACAATGATCTATTTCTTTTGACTCTGGTAAATCTATATAATGCCTACACATTAATAAACTATATCCTCCTTTTCTTAATGTGATATCTAGTAATTCCTCTTGGTTAAGTTGGCTATTGATTTGTTTGGAAGAATCTCTTTGTGCCTGATGTACATTCGCAAGGGTTGATTTATAGGCAGCTATATATTTTACTCTTTTGATTAGGTTTAAATGAACATCAACTAATGCTTTGGTTTCGAAAATATCTGTAGTTGAATGAATTGGATCTTCGAATAGTTGATTCAAGGTTTTTTCATCAATTAATTTCTGATCTATGATATCATCGTATAAGCCTGTTAGGGTAAAATATAATTTATTAGATCTTTGTTCAAATGGGTTGGTGTTTCTGTTAACTAGTTGAGTAAATGCATCATTGATAAATACCTGTTGTACTCCCTGAAACCTTGCTGCTTTTTTAATGGCCGATGGATCAAATTTGCCCTGATGTTTTTGTTCAAGGTCTTTCATAATGCTGATAGTTTCTTTGGCAGACTTTTTTAAGGAAAAAGCTGCTTTTAGAACTAGTTGGATAATATGATAGAGGAACCTGAACATGGAGTCGAAATTAAGGGATTTTGGATTAGCTCCCTTCGGTCGCTGATCCCTATTACTCATTCTTACTCAAAGCCTTTACAACCAATCGCTATGCGATTGGTTGGGCTTTTTTAATACTCGCATGCTTACAAGAGCAAGCTCTTGACGCTGCTCGTATTAAAAAAGCCTGTCACTCTTGTGACAGGCTTTGTGATTCGGATTGGATTCGAACCAATGACCTACTGCTTAGAAGGCAGTTGCTCTATCCAGCTGAGCTACCGAACCAGGAGCTTCCAATTGGAGGTGCAAAATAAAGATAATTTG
>CALCEA010000020.1 GCA_937900675.1 uncultured Chitinophagaceae bacterium | reverse complement strand
TACAATAGAAGGCCGGCAAATCATTTTGAAATTCCTTCTAACCTCATTCAGTTTCTAAAAAGACCTGGACATGAAAATTGGACACATATCATATTAGGCAATCCATATGCTGTAGCGGATTTTCCCAATATTCATAATATCTTATTTACTTACGAAGACAATACACAAACACAAAACGCGGCTCTGCAATGGTTAGAAGGTTCTATTGAAGCAGTGGGTGTATTGCCTGTAACTGTTACAGACCAATTCACTTATGGTACTGGACACTCAGTACCATCCACTACAAAAACAGCAATTCAAGAACAAGCAGTGACTGGAATTCAAATAGAAAAATTGGCAGCAATAGACTCTTTAGTGGCTGATGCTATTCAAAAAAAAGCCATTACAGGCTGTCAGGTTTTAGTAGCAAAGAATAATCAAATTGTTTTTAATAAATCTTATGGAACCATTGCTGGAGAAGGAACCGCAGCAGTTACTAACCAAACTTATTATGATCTTGCATCCGTAACCAAAGTAAGTGCTACCACAGTATCCATCATGAAATTAGTGGAAGAAGGCAAAGTGGATATTGACAAAACCATCGGAGATTATTTACCTTGGGTAAAAGGAAATGCAAAAGCGAGCATCACTTTAAGAGATTTATTATTACACCAAGCTGGCTTATACCCCTATATAAAATTTTACGAAAAATTACTTAACCCAGATGGTAGTTTACAAAAAGATTTAGTGAGTAACAAGGCTGATGCAACACATCAACAAATGATTACCCCTAATAAATTTTTAGTGAATTATTGGATGGATACCATACAACAACAAATTTTAAGAAGTCCGGTGACTGAAGCAGGTAAATATATTTATAGTGATAATGATTTTATTTTTTTAGGTTTTATAGTGGAAAAATTAACTGGAATGAGCTTGCATGAATACGCAAGTAAAAGTTTCTATGAACCATTGGGTATGAAGAGTACTGGTTTTTTGCCTTTGCAAAAAACCTCAGTGGACAATATAGCCGCAACAGAACTAGATAATTATTTTAGAAAAGAATTGATTCAAGGTAGTGTACATGACGAAGGGGCTTCAACCATGGGAGGAATCGCAGGACATGCTGGTTTATTTAGCAATGCAACTGATTTAGCTAAATTGTACCTAATGCTTTTAAATGAAGGACAATGGGAAGGGAAAAAATATTTCGATGCTAGTACTGTAAAAACATATACAGCCTATAATACAACCAATAGCAGAAGAGGATTAGGCTTTGATAAACCAGAAAAAGATAATCAACATTTAAAAGAGCCTTATCCTAGTGCAAGCGTATCTCCAAGTACTTTTGGGCATACAGGTTTCACGGGTACTTGTGTATGGGCAGATCCTGAACATCAATTATTGTATATCTTTTTATCTAATAGAGTATTCCCTACCAGAGACAATAAAGCATTTAGTAGTTTAAACTTAAGACCTTCTATTCAAGAGGTAATTTATAGCGCCTTATTATAAAATGAGAATAGCTTTATTGATATCGTTTTGCTTTCTTACATACACATCTAATGCTCAGAATACCATTGGAGCAGTTGGTACTTGGAGAGAGCACTATAATAATAAAGATATATTTCAAGTAATTAAAGGTGATCAATATTATTTAGCTGCGAAAAATCAAATTATATCTTATAATAAAGAAAATGGGCAAGTATCTTTTTTAGGCAAGTCTAATGGATTACATGAAATAGGCATTCAAACAATTGCATGGGATCAACAATACCAACAGTTAATTATAGCATACACCAATAGTGCCATTGATATAGTTCAAGGAGACCAAGTATACTTAATCAATGATATCAAAACTACTTCACTATTCAACAATAAGAAAATTAAAAATATAAGAGTCAATGCGGGTCTTGCTT
>CALCEA010000019.1 GCA_937900675.1 uncultured Chitinophagaceae bacterium | reverse complement strand
CTAACTATTTATTTGATGATGATAGCATGATGACCAGAATTGATATGAGTGAATATCAGGAAAAACATGCAGTATCTAGATTGGTAGGAGCGCCTCCAGGCTATGTAGGTTATGATGAAGGTGGGCAGTTGACTGAAGCGGTAAGAAGAAAACCTTATAGTGTAGTGTTATTGGATGAGATTGAAAAAGCGCATCCTGATATTTGGAATATTTTATTACAAGTTTTAGATGATGGTCATTTAACAGATAATAAAGGTAGAACGGTGAATTTTAAGAATACCATTATCATTATGACAAGTAATATTGGTAGTCATTTAATTCAAGAAGCTTTTGAAGGGGTAACAGATAAGAATGTTGCAGAGAAAACAGAACAATCTAAGACTGAAGTAATGGCTTTATTAAAACAAACCATTCGTCCTGAATTTTTAAATAGAGTAGATGAAATTATTATGTTCTCTCCTTTATTACAAAAACAAATGGCTTCGATTGTTAAAATACAATTGAATAATTTAAAACATTTGGTGGCCGAGAATGGAATGCAGATTGAGTTTAGTGATTATTTGATTGAGTATTTATCTGAACAAGGTTTTGATATGCAATTAGGTGCAAGACCTTTGAAGAGATTGATTCAAAAATTAGTAGTGAATGAATTAAGTAAAAAAATCTTAAGTGGAGAAATTGATCAATCTAAAAAAGTGTTGATTGATATTTTTGATGGCATCATCGTTTTCAGAAACGAAGCTTAATCATTGAGTTATTTTAAGCCCCAGGCCTTTGGTTCTGGGGCTTTTTTATTTATATTTGTCAAATGGCAAATAATAATAAACAAGCTGCAATAGGCTTTATCTTTTTTACACTAGTGATTGATATTGTGGGATTGGGTATCATCATTCCAGTAGTGCCTGCTTTGATTAAGGGTCTAATTCATACCGATGACATTAGTAAGGTTTCTTTATACGGCGGCTGGCTAACTTTTTTATATGCTACAATGCAGTTTCTGTTCTCTCCATTGATTGGTAGTTTAAGTGATCGCTATGGTAGAAGACCAGTTTTGTTATTTTCTTTATTAGGTTTTGGTTTAGATTATTTATTCCTTGCTTTTGCTCCAAGTATATTATGGTTGTTTGTTGGGAGAACCATTTCTGGAATTACTGGTGCAAGTATTACCACTGCTTCTGCATATATTGCTGATATCAGTGACGATACCAATAGGGCCAAAAACTTTGGAATGATTGGTGCAGCATTTGGAATTGGTTTTATCATTGGTCCAATGTTGGGAGGAATTCTAGGCGAATATGGACATAAATTACCTTTTATTGTTGCAGCATGTTTGGCATTAGTGAATGCATTGTATGGATATTTTGTATTACCTGAATCTTTAGCTCCTGCTAATCGTAGAGACTTTGAATGGAAAAGATCTAATCCTTTAAGTTCTCTTATGCATTTGAGAACTTATCCTGCAGTATCTGGTTTGATTGTGTCTTTGTTTTTTATATACCTGGGTTCACACGCAGTTCAAAGTAATTGGAGCTATGCGAATATTGAAAAATTTAAATGGAGTCCAAAAACAATTGGATTGTCTTTGGCGATGGTTGGATTGTTAGTTGGATTGGTTCAAGGGGTATTGATTCGTTTTATTAATCCAAAATTAGGAGATAAAAAAAGTGTGTATTATGGAATAGCATTGTATGCACTTGGACTTGTTTTATTTGCATTTGCTTCTAGTTCATGGATGATGTTTGCGTTTTTAGTGCCTTATTGTTTAGGAGGTATTTGTGGCCCAGCTTTACAATCATTGATCTCTGTCCATGTACCTAAAAATCAACAGGGCGAATTACAAGGATCATTAACCAGTATCATGAGTGTGACTTCTATTTTTGGCCCATTGGTAATGACTAGTTTATTTGCCTATTTCACCAAACCTAGCAACCCGATATATTTTCCAGGTGCATCTTTTTTATTGGGGGCCTTATTTATGATCATTAGCGCAGTAATTGCTTATCTGGTTTTAAATAAAGAAACTAAGTAAATGAGTTATATTTGTGCCTAATTAAAGCATGAATATGACCAACTTAATGACTCAATTACAAGAAACCGCTCAATTTATTCAATCAAAGATTGCTGCAAAAGCAGACACAGCTATCATTTTGGGCAGTGGATTGGGTAATTTATCTACTAAAATAGAAACTGAATTTGAAATCCCTTATACTTCTATTCCTAATTTTCCAATAAGTACTGTTGAAGGTCATAAAGGTCGTTTAATTTTAGGTACTTTGAATGGACAAAAGGTTTGGGTTTTGGAAGGTCGTTTTCATTTTTATGAAGGGTATTCTCCCGAGCAGGTTTCCTTTCCAGTGAGAGTATTAAAATTATTAGGTGTTCAAAATCTAATTTTATCCAATGCCGCGGGTGGGGTGAATCCAAATTATCAAGTAGGTGATTTAATGATCATTAAAGACCATATTAGTTTTTTCACCATTAATCCATTGATAGGTAAAAATGAGTCTGCATTAGGTACAAGATTTCCAGACATGAGTGAGCCTTATGCACAAGAATTTATTGATAAGGCAAAAGCAATTGCAGCATCTCATCAAATTAAAGTGCACGAAGGTGTTTATGTTGGCGTAACTGGTCCAACATTTGAAACCAGAGCAGAATATAAATTAATCAAAATTGTAGGTGGGGATGTGGTAGGTATGAGTACTGTTCAAGAAAATATTGCTGCTGTACATTGCGGAATGCGCGTGTTTGCAATTAGTGTGGTTACAGACTTGGGAATTCGCGAAGATAACAATGTCATTACGCACCAAGAAGTTTTGGAAGCCGCTAATGCAGCTGAACCAAAATTGACATTAATCATTAGCGATTTAGTTAAAGCCATTGCTTAAATAAAATATGCCATTGAAGCGTTTAGCCATTTTTGTTAGCTTAATATTTATCCATGCATTTGCTATTGCTCAAATGCGTCCAGGCGGGTTTAATTCCATGTCTGGAATGGGAGGAAGAATGCCTAAAGCAGGTGGCGCAGGAGATTCATTGCAGAAAAGAGATCAAAATGCCGATTCCATTACGATATTTTACAAATTGTATAATAGTAATGAGATTCAAAAAAATGATTCTTCGATCAATGATTTTTATAAGCGATTCCCTTTGCCTTATTCATTTTATAATTTAGGTAATACCGGAACCGCAACTAATTCTTATTTATTATCGCCTGTTTGGAAAGCTGGATTCGATGCAGGGTTTCATCAATATGAAATTTATAATTATACGCTAGCCGGCACACCATTCTATCAAACCACCAGGCCTTATACAGAATTGATTTATTTGTTAGGTGGAAAAGGAGAGCAGTTGGTAGAATTAAAACATACTCAAAACAAGAAACAACAATTAAATTTTTCTTTTGATTATAGATTTAGCAATGCACCTGGTAATGTAAAAAACCAGCAAGCTAATTTTAGTAATATGCGAATCACAGCGCATTTTCAATCTAAGAGAAAAAGATATGAAAGCTTCTGGGTGATGTTGAATAATAAAACGGCCTCTTCAGAGAATGGAGGTTTGGTGAATGCAGCAAAGTTAGATAGCCTAGCTTTAAACAACCCTTATGAATTAGAGACCAGATTGGGAGTAAGTAGTGCTTCATTTAGAAACCCATTTAATACCAATATATCTACAGGTTCTATCTATAAAGACAATACTTTGTTGTGGAAACAAAGCTATGACCTTGGTCAGAAAGATTCTGTGGTGAAGGACACGGTGACTACTTATTTATTTTATCCAAGACTAAGATTTCAAAATGAAATAAAATACCAGCAATTAGAATATCTATTTCAAGATGGAGAACCTAATGCTAGTAATTACAGTACTTATTTTAATTTCCCCAATGCGATTGAGGGTGCTATCAAGTATAGAGACCAGTGGAATATCTTGAGTAATGAGTTTAGCTTGATTAGTTATCCTCAAAAAAACAATAGCAATCAGTTTTTACAAGTGGGTGCTGGATTGTCCAATCAGTCTGGAAGTTTTTTGAATAGAAAAAATTGGTCAGCTCAGGATAGTTATGGATTTGGTGCCTATAAAAACAAGACAAAGAATCAGGTTTGGGATATTGATTTGTATGGCCAGTTGTTTTTAGTAGGATATCATGCAGGTGATTATATTACTAAAGCATCTTTAACCAGTTTATTGAATAAGAAAGGCAATTATGTTCAATTAGCGTTTAATAATGTAAACCGAACTCCATCAACCAATGCAATGGGAATTACAGACTTCCCCATTTTTGGATTTACTGGAATCAAAAAAGAAAATCATATTCAGTTTATTGCATCAACAGGTAATGTGAAAAAAGCTTGGAAGGGTTCAGTAACTTATCAGCTGATCAATAATTATCAATACTTTTCTTCTGGTTACCATGCAGCTATTTATCAAGGAACGATTCATTATATCAATGCACAATTGGCCAATCAATTTAAGTTATCCAAACACTGGAATTGGTATAACGAACTGCACTTGCAATTAGTGGATGCTGCTAGTCCTATCAGGGTTCCTTCCGTTTTAACCAGACAAAGAATTGCATTTGAAGGAGTGTTTTACAAGAACTTAAATATGTCTACCGGTTTAGAGTTTATTTATCATACTGCTTTTAAAGCTGGCGATTATATGCCTATGACGGGACAGTTTTATGTACAAAACGATTTTATGTTGCGTAACCGCCCCATGGTGAATGCGTTTTATCATATGATGATTAAAAGGTTGAAGGCTTATATAAGGGTGGAGAATCTACATACCTTATTACCAACTAGTAATACATTAGGAAATCATTACAATTTTTCTGCTAGAAACTACCCGGGTACAGGTATTTGGGTTAGGGTGGGTATTTGGTGGCATTTTATTAATTAAGGAAAAACTAACTTTTCTCCATTTTAGTTGTTCAATTAGTCTGTAACTTTACTATATGAAAAGGTTATTGACTTTTTTATTGCTCAGTTTTTATACTCTATCCAGTGTGGGTGCTTCTGTAAGTACGCATTATTGCATGGGTAAGATCAGAAAATGTCAATGTGCTAAACCCAAGGAAGGATTAAAAGATCATTGTTGTAAGGATACCGTTAAGTTTGTAAAGTCTCAAGATGTTCACGCTACTCAAGTAGCGCCTGAATTAAAAAAACAGGTCTATTTTGACTACGCTGATGTATCTACTCTTTTAATAACTCAATACAATGCATTTAACATTGTATATCATCCCAATAGAATTTATTTAAGCAGTGCTACTGCACCTCCCATATATAAGTTGGTTTGTAACTACAGAATTTGATACAATTAAAATGTTCCAAGTGTATATCTAGACATTTTTAATTTATTATTTCAAACATTATTATCAAATTCATTTTATGAAAAACTTATTATTATCATTTGTATTTATTGCATTTTCTTCTGTAATTGCTTTTGGACAAAATAGCTCAAAAATTAAGGTTGCAGGTAATTGCGGCATGTGTAAGAAAAACATTGAAACGGCAGCAAAAGCTGCTGGGGCTTTAACTGCTGCATGGGATAAGAGCACTAAATTATTGACTGTTACTTATGATGCTGCAACAACCTCTACAGATAAGATGGAAGCATCTATCGCAAACGCAGGGTATGACACCGAGCATCAAACTGCATCCACTGAAGCTTATAGCAAATTAGACGAATGTTGCCAATACGATAGAGTAGCAAAAACATCAGCAAAAGAGATGGGTTGTTGCAAAGATCAATCTTGTTCTAAAAATAAAGCTGAATGTTGCAAAAAAGGTGCAACATGTGCTAAAGACAAGTCTTGTTGCAAAAAAGGTTAATTCCAAACTATTTATTCAATCAACCATTACCTGTGAAATTCATGGGTAATGGTTCTATATATTTTATATGAAACTCAAATTATTTCTTGTTGCATGCAGTTTTGTTTTGGTAGGCAGCATCAATGCTCAAATAAAATCAGCCGAGGTATTGGCGAGTGGTTTAACCTGTTCAATGTGTTCTAAAGCTATTTTCAAAGCGCTTAGTCAATTAGACTTTGTGGATACGGTTAAAGTGAATATTGAAACGTCTGTGTATCAGTTAAGTTTTAAAAAAGATAGTGCTGTGAAAATTGAAGGGATTAGAGATGCAGTGTATGATGCTGGATTTGCTATAGCTAAATTATCTATCACTGCAGACTGGAAGGATAAGACAGCTGTAAAAGACTTGGTTTTTAATGATCTTGGATATCAGTTTAAATGGCAGACCAAAGTCAATAAAACATTATCAAGTCATCAGAAAGTGGTCATTGTAAATAAAGATATTCAGCCTATTAATGGCACTTATCTTTTAAACTACTAAATATGAAGACCCGCATTTTATTAAATGTACTAATATGTACATTTTGTATTTTTCTTTCCTATACTTTATCTGCTCAAGAATTGTATGTAATAACTGAGCCTGCAAGTACTATGCCTGCTAGGTCTATTATTCTAAAACAATCCTATCAGCAAATGGGTGGGAATATGAAAAGTACATTTTACAATACGCAGTTGGAATTTAGTTGGAAGAAAAACTGGATGATGCATATTGGAACTAATTATACAGCATCGGATGTATACCTTCAACACCGATTTTATTCTTATGATGATATTCATGCTCATACCAGATTAGCTTTTTTTGCAAAAGCGATTAATTCGCCATATAATCCTACCACCAATGCGATTATGATGGAAGGGCAACAAAAATTATGGAATGCTGGATTCATTGCTACCAGGTTGCAGCATAAATGGGCTAGTTCTATTACTGCAGGTTGGTTGCATAGATATACAGGAATAGCCAATTATGGTAAAAATGGAATTCAGTATAGTTGGTCCAATGGATGGTTATTATATCCTAAAAACTATAGCAATTATCAGCAAACCAATATCAATTTTTATGTTGAATTATTAGGGCAGCAGGTATTCAATGATAAAGTGTCTTTTTTGGATATCGCCCCTTCTATGCAATTGATTTTCAATAGTCAAGCCAAAGTTAATCTGGGGTATAGATGGGCTTTAATGGACAATACCAATAGAATGAGTAAGGAAAGTGTATACCTAAGCTTTGATTATTTGTTCTTTAACGCTCTACCTAAGCGCAAGAACAATAAAAAATAGGTATCTTTATTGTGTTGAGAAAGTTTGTAACTATATCATTAATGGCTTTGTATTTACTAGGGGCTACTGAGGCTTATCAGTTACTTAAAGTGCCCTATTTAGTAGAGCATTATAAGACACATAAGCAATTCAACAATGAACTTAGTTTTTCTAAGTTTATCAACATGCATTATTTTACGAATCAAACCTACGATAGCGATTACCAACAAGACATGCAATTGCCATTTAAGTCTTCTAATCGTACAATATCTTTATTGAATTTTGTGAGTCTATTTGTTCCAAAACAATCTGTTCAACCATTGGTTGTGTGTAGACTTTCTAAAAATTATATTCTTTTTGATGACGAGAAGCATTTATCCAATGCACTCGAAAATATTTTCCAGCCTCCTAAAGCATAATTTCTTTTTTGCATTTTTATTATCTCTAATTGGAGATACTGTGTTCATTATTATGAAAAAGAAAGAATTATGTTAAATAAAATCATTCAATTTTCTATTAAGAATAGATTAATTGTTTTACTTGGATTATTTGCTTTATTAGTGGGTGGTATTTATTCCATCTCTAAATTACCTATAGATGCTGTTCCTGACATTACCAATAATCAGGTAATGATTATCACTTCTGCTCCAAGTGCTGGTGCTCCAGATGTGGAGCGTTTGATTACTGTACCTATTGAACAAGCCACCAGAAATATTCCGGGTATTATTGAGCAAAGAAGTTTTTCCAGATTTGGATTGAGTTTGGTGACGATTGTTTTTAATGATAAAGTAGATATCTACTGGGCTAGAAATCAGGTTTCGGAAAGATTAATCACAGTAAAATCTCAAATACCTGAGGGTATGGGTATTCCAGAATTGGGCCCATTAACAACTGGCTTAGGAGAGATTTATCAGTATGTGGTTAGAGCAAAGAAAGGCTATGAAAACAAATACACCCTCACCGAATTAAGAACTATTCAGGATTGGATTGTTCGTAAGCAATTATTAGGTACTCCGGGGGTTGCTGATGTGAGTAGTTTTGGAGGTGCTGTCAAGCAATATGAAGTTTCGGTGAATACCGAACTTTTAAAAAACTATAACTTGTCTGTAAACGATGTGTTTACAGCTTTGAATCAAAATAACCAAAATGCCGGTGGAACTTATATAGAGCATGGTCCAGGTGTTTTGTTTATTAGAACTGAAGGCATGGTCAATTCTTTAGAGAATATTGGAGACATACCTGTTAAAACTATGTCTAATGGTATTCCTTTATTGGTTAGAGATATTGCAACAGTAAAATTAGGGGAAGCTACAAGGTTTGGAGCAACTGCTTATAATGCCAATGGGGAAGTAGCAGGAGCAGTGGTAATGATGTTAAAAGGGGAGAATAGTAAATTGGTGATTGATAATGTAAAAGCAAAAATTGCCACGATCGAAAAATCATTACCAGAAGGAGTTGTAATAGAAGCATTCTTAGACAGAACCAAAATGGTGAATAATGCCATTAGCACGGTGGTTAAAAATTTATTAGAAGGTGCATTGATTGTGATTTTTGTATTGATTCTATTTTTAGGAAATCTAAGAGCAGGATTAGTGGTGGCATCTGTGATTCCTTTATCTATGTTATTTGCATTTATACTGATGCACTTGTTTGGAGTAAGTGGAAACCTAATGAGTTTGGGGGCTTTAGATTTTGGATTGTTGGTGGATGGTGCAGTGATTATTGTAGAGGCCGTGCTTCATCAATTGTATCATCCTACTAGCACCACCTTGCATACCAATAAAATTGATAAAACAGAAATGAATGAAGTGGTGGGTAATATCTCCAATAAAATGATGGGAGCTGCAGCATTTGGTCAAATCATCATTTTAATTGTATATCTGCCCATTTTAACATTGACTGGCATTGAAGGAAAAATGTTTGGCCCTATGGCTCAAACTGTTTCTTTTGCATTAATTGGTGCATTTATACTTTCTGTAACCTATGTGCCTATGATGAGTGCTTGGGTATTAAATAGAAATAGGGTACAAAAAGAGAGTATCACTGATAGATATATGCAACGCTTGGAAAATTTCTATCAACCAATATTAGAAAAAGCGTTGTTGATACCAAAGAAAATTCTATTGGTAACGATTACTGTATTTTTATTGGCGGTATACATACTCACTACATTAGGTGGTGAATTTATACCCAAATTAGAAGAAGGTGATTTTGCAGTAGATACTAGAACCTTATCCGGGTCTTCTTTAAACACTACTTTGGGTGCAACTCAGAAAGCTTCTAAATTATTATTGGATCACTTTCCTGAGATTGATAAAATCGTTACTAAAATCGGGGCTGGTGAAATCCCTACAGACCCTATGTCAATGGATGCTTCTGATTTAATGATTATATTAAAAGATAAAAAAGAATGGGTGTCTGCAAAAAGCTTTGATCAATTAGCCGATACCATGAGTAAGGTCATGGCGCATGTACCAGGCTTAACTACTGGATTTCAATTTCCAGTTCAGATGCGATTCAATGAACTGATGACCGGTTCAAGACAGGATGTTTCTTGTAAGATATTTGGGGAAAATTTAGATACTTTGGCAAAATATGCCGCTCAAATGGGTTCAATCATAAAGACCGTTGACGGAGCTAAAGATTTATATGTAGAAACGGTTACCGGAATTTCTCAAGTAGTTATCAAATACAATAGAGAAGCTATTGCTAGATACGGCGCTTCGATTCAAGAAGTAAATCAAGTGATTCAATCTGCTTATGCTGGTGGAATAGCGGGTAAGGTTTTTGAGGGAGATAAGAGATTTGATTTGGTGGTTAAGTTAAATGCAAATCAAAAGAAAGATTGGCAAGATATTAGCCATTTAATGGTAAGTATTGGTGCGGGTAAGCAAATTCCATTGTATGAACTAGCTGAGGTAAAAATGGAAGAAGGGCCGTATCAAATTCAAAGGGAAGATGCAGCTAGAAGAATTGTAATTGGATTTAATGTAAGAGGTAAAGATGTAAAATCTGTTGTAACTGAATTACAAAATAAAGTACAATCCAATATGAAATTGCCAGCGGGTTATTATGTTCAATATGGCGGACAATTTGAAAACCTAGAACATGCAGTGAGTAGATTACAAATTGCGGTACCCATTGCTTTATTATTAATTTTAGTAATGCTGTTTTTTGCTTTTAATAATTTAAAACATTGTTTATTGATTTTTTCTGCTATTCCATTCTCTGCGATTGGTGGAGTTCTGGCGCTTTGGTTAAGAGGCATGCCTTTTAGTATTTCAGCTGGAGTTGGTTTTATTGCTTTATTTGGAGTAGCAGTATTAAATGGTATTGTATTATTAACCGAAATGAATAAGTTGGCGAAAGAAACGAATTTGACCATTCATGAAATCATATTAAAAGCTACTAAAACAAGATTAAGACCTATTTTAATTACTGCATCTGTAGCATCCCTTGGTTTTATCCCAATGGCGCTGAGCGCTGGGTCTGGCGCAGAGGTACAAAAACCTTTGGCAACAGTAGTCATAGGAGGTTTAATCACAGCAACCTTCTTAACCTTATTTGTATTACCTATTTTATATCAAATGATCGAAAAAAGGACCTTCACAGTAAAGCAACCCTTACTAGTGATTATAGCTATTTGCTTAATGAGTAGCTTTAATGCTTCAGCACAAAATAGTATACCAAAAAGAACAAAAGAGCAAGTAATTGCAAGAGCAATAGAAGTGGCTCCATTAATCAAATCAACTGCTGCTCAATCAGGTTATTTTAGTGCGCTAAGTGCCAATAGATTTGATCCAGCGAAAGCCAATTTAAAAGCAGATTTTGGTAATGTGAATAGCGCTTTAAATGATTCTAAATTCTTTATTGAGCAAACTTTTGATTTACCAATGGTGTATAAGCAACAACAAAATGTTTATGCGTCTATGCTTAAAGCCAATCAATACCAAGCATTATTGGACAAGCAGTTTGTTAAATGGTCGGTGGAACAATTGTATATCCACTGGCAATACCTTTTATCTAAAGAGCTTGTTTTAAAGCAATTTCAACAATTGTACGCTAAGCAGTTAAGCGCATCTGAAGCAAGGTATGCAGCAGGTCAAGACAATGGTTTAGAAAGATTGAATATCCAAAACTGGGTAGCGCAGAACGAACAAAATGTATTAAGAAACAGTGTAGAATTAAAAACTATTCAAAGTCAACTAGGATTGGTTTTACAAGATAGTAGTCATTTTATTCCTGCAGAACCATTGATTGCTCAGGTACAATTAGTAGATACGGTATTAGCAGCCAATCATCCTTTATATTCAATTTGGCAGCAAAAATTACAAACTGCTCTATTTGAAACGCAGTTACAAAAAGCTAAAAACCTGCCTCAGTGGTCTGTAGGAGCAGCCAACCAAAGTTTTAGAGTAGTTGCAACTGACCAACAAAGATATAATTCAGTAACAGTAGGCATGAATATACCTTTGTTCACAAAGTATGCAAGACAAAGGGTCAAAGCAAGTGAGTACAATGAACAGTTTGTGGCATCTGAACAAGAAAAAGTAATGCAGGAACTTCGTATCAATATTCAAAAAGCTTGGGGTAATTATCAACAGGCCATTGAAGTATGTCAATATCTTAATAAACAATTATTACCCAATACCAGAAAGATGGGTGACATGGCTAGTTTTTCTTTTCAGCAAGGACAAATTAATTATATTGAATGGTCCAATAGTATGAATCAGGTACAAGTTGCAGAGCAGCAATACCTGGATGCTTTATTAACCTTAAATATGCAGCAATCCTATTTATATTATTTGCTTTCAAAATAATCTACCAACTAAATTTATTTTATGAAAAAATATTTTATATCCTTCCTTGTTTTATTGACATTAAATGCTTGTTCTTCAAAAGAGCCAAAAAATAGTACAACGAATACCAAAGATTCAACAATCAGTAGCAGTTTGGTTCAATTAGATAAGGATCAACTTCAACAAGCTAATTTAAAAATGGCTGTTCTTGAAAAAGGTACTGCAAGTTTGGAAGTGCACTTAAATGGAAAAATTGATGTTCCACCTACTGCAGTGGCTTCTGTGAGTATCCCCATGGGGGGTTATGTGCAAGACATTAATTTGATTCCTGGTAATCATGTAAAAAAGGGAAGCACCATTGCTACCATCAAGGATCCGCAGTTTGTTCAATTGCAGGAAGACTATTTATCAGCAAAAGCCAAATCTGTGTATTTGTCTCAAGATATGGATCGTCAAAAACTATTATTGCAACAAGATGCAGTAAGTAAAAAGACTTTTCAATTGTTACAATCAGAATTCAATACCAATGCTATTGCTTTAAAAGGTTTGGCAGAAAAATTGAAGTTGATCAATATAGACCCTTCAACATTAAGCATTGACAAAATTTCCAGTACAGTAAATTTAATAGCACCTATTTCTGGTTATGTTTCTAAAGTAAACATTAATAGAGGAAAGTATGTGGCACCTACTGAAGTTTTATTAGAGTTGATTGATCCAAATGATGTGCATGCGGCTATCACCATTTATGAGAAAGATATTACTTTATTCAAAGAGGGCATGAAAGGTAAAGTAGTCTTAGCTAATGAACCTAATAAATCCTTTTCGGTATCTGTTTTAGCAGTATCTAAAAATTTAGACGATGACAAGTCTGGCTTGCTACATTGCCACTTTGCTTCTGTTCCAAAAAATATGTTACCTGGAATGTTTTTAACTGCTGATTTTTCGGTGAATAATGCCAACACGGTTATTGTACCCATTAATGCAATTCAAAGATTTCAAGGAGTAGATTATATTTTTATTCAACAATCTGCCAATCAATTTGAAGCAAAGCAGGTAACTGTGGGTGCCATTAATAAAACCACTGCTGCAATACTTAATCCAGAAGCTACAGAATGGTTAGGTAAAAATATTGTGGTAGAAAATGCTTATAGCTTATTAGGAAAACTAATGAATAAGTCGGAATAGTCTTTAATTAAGATTCTATATATGCTAAACTGCCGCCTACCCAGGTGGCAGTTTTGTTATAGTTCACTCCAATCATTTTTCCCTTACTCAGTCTAGCAAGGTTCATGGTAGCGATATATTTTTGTTGAGTCTCCTCCCAAAAATAGAACAACCTAATTTCTGCTTTGGTGGCCCCTGTTGGAGTGTCAATGATAGGGGCATAGTGTACTTTTTCTTGTAAGATCCAATGCTCGGGATCTTTGATCTCACTAACTATTTTTTCTGTCAAATCAATCATCACTCCTTGTCCAGCAAAAGAAAATAAAGGTTTCAGAATATACTTATCTAAATTTTTTGGAATTTCTTTTAGCTCATGTAAAAATTGAGTAGTAGGAATTGCTTCGCCTTTTAAAAAAGGTAAACTGTATTTACTAAATCTAAAAAAATGATGTGGATGGGTTACCCATTCTAATCCATCAGTGTTTCTAATCAAATCCCATTTTTCTTGGATAGATGCTTCTTGTTGTTGAAGCTCTTCAAAAACCATTCGGTTATAAATCCTTTCAATTTTAATATCCTTCCCTTCGGCAATATAATAAAGTTGGCCGTCTTTTTGAAAAATCTCTGAGATACAAACAATGGGCAATCCAACAATTGTTTTTGTATGATAGAAATCAATTTTTGTTTTTTGTTGCTCTGGTTTGATTTCTAATAAGACAGTATGTTTATGGTGGTCTCCCAATACCATCTTTTTGAAATGAGCTATATATTGCTCTTTTGTATATTGATTAAAGAAAGCTGTGTATGTAGGAGGAATTGAATAAGCTTGCCTAAATGCTTCATCATGAAGTAACTCGAAGGCGAATAGTGAAGGGAATCCTTGCAGCTCAATTAGTTTAGGAACTATTTCTTTTTGTTCATTTTCTGCAATAGCAAAGTCAATAACCAAGCATCCTGGAAATACTGTTTCGTTCTTGGTTCTTGCGTATGCAGGAATAGCGCCATCAGTTTGCTTGATTAATTCGGGTTGGATTAACTGTTGGCATATAGAATTGCCTGCATTCAATAACGCTGTTGCGAATGCTTTATCTAAAAATATAGGCGTTTCAGCCAATCTAAATTGTAATGGCCCAGCTTGAACTTTTTCAATGAATTGTATATAAGACTGATACTTTGCATCAGTATAAGCTTCATTAAATTGTTTTCTTATACTAGGATTCATCCTTGATGGCTTTATTCAAAAAATTAGGAATCATAATCGAAAAAGTAGCTTCTACTTTTGAAGGATCTTTAATCGAATGATGTGTTTTCTTCCATTTTAATTCACCAAAACTTTCAATCATAGAATCTTTTACTTCTGTTTGAGTAAAATAGGCTTCTAATAAAGAAGGGTCTGCTTCTGGATGAAACTGTACCCCATACATATGACTATTGAACTTAACTCCCATGATAGCTCTTTCTAAAGGAACACTTGGTCTTTCTTTCTCCAAAATAATAATACTAGCACCCATGGCAGCAATGGCTGTATCATTGGGTTCAGTAATTTGATAGTATCTACTCTCCAAAGTATAGAAGGGGTCTTTTAAACCTTCAAATAAATCGTCATTCACTAATGGGTGTACAGGTAAGATTCCAATTTGTCTTGATCTTCTCAGAGAAATTTTACCAATATTAAAATGTCTACAAGCAATTTGAAAACTATGGCAAATTAAGAATACCCATTTTTTATGTAAAAATGCTTGATCCAACCATGCCACATATTGTTGATCCCAAGCTTCATCAATTGTTTCAGTAGGAGAACCCGGGCCTCCAGTTGAAATATAAATATCAAAACTTAAATCTGGAACCTGGCATTGGTCTCTTAGATGAAAAACCGTTTTTTCAATTGGTCTAGCAATACTAGCTTCCCAATGATTTAAAATATTATCAATACACTGCATGCCTACATTAGGACTCCCATCATACATGTCAATGATGGCAATTTTAATGGGGGAGGTATGCATTATAAGTAACTTAAATTAGTCTTAGGAGATAAATTCAATAAGGTTTCATACATTAATTGAATGGTATCCGTAATGTCTTTTTTATGAATCATTTCAACAGTAGTATGCATGTATCTCAAAGGAATAGATATTAATACAGAAGGACAACCATCATTGGCATAAGCAAAACTATCAGTATCTGTTCCAGTGCTTCTGCTCAAGGTTCTAAACTGAACAGGAATCTTTTTAGCAGTTGCTGTATCTTCTACAATTTTTAATAGCTTGTTATGGATAGCAGGGGCATATGCTAATGAAGGACCATTGCCACATTTAATATCTCCCTCAATAGCTTTATTGATCATGGGGGTATGTGTATCATGCGTTACATCTGTAACAATAGCAATATTGGGTTTGATTCTTCTAGCAATCATCTCTGCACCTCTTAATCCAATTTCTTCTTGTACAGCATTCACTACATATAAACCAAAAGGAAGTTTCTTTTTATTTTCTTTTAATAATCTAGCTACTTCAGCAATCATGAACCCGCCAATTCTATTATCAAAAGCTCTTCCAATGATAAAATCGTGCGCTAATTCATCAAATCCTTCTTCATAAGTAACTACTGCGCCAATATGAATTCCCAAAGCTTCTACTTCTTTCTTTGTTCTTGCGCCACAATCTAAAGTTAGGTTGTCTACTTTGGGTTGTGGTTCTTTTTGTTCTGGATTGCTTAATCTAGTGTGGATAGCAGGCCATCCAAATACTGCTTTTACAGGACCTTTTTTACCATGTATCCAAACACGCATACTTGGAGCAATTTGGTGATCCACGCCACCATTTCTTTTCAAGTAAATTAAACCTTGATCACTGATATAATTAACAAACCAACTAATTTCATCAGCATGTGCTTCTATCACTACTTTAAAAGGAGCATCAGGATTGATTACACCTACTGCTGTTCCATAAGGATCTGTAAAAGTGGTGTCTACGAATTGCTTGACATAGTTTAGCCAAATTTTTTGACCGCTTGTTTCAAAACCCACAGGTGATGGATTATTGATATACTGTTTTAAAAATTCGTAAGCTTTTGGTTGAATCTCTGTCTTTTTCGCTTTTTTAGTAGTAGTTGTCTTTGCCATAAATTCGGATATATTTTATCTACTGCAAGATAGCACTTATTGCTTTTATTTATAGTTCAATAAATACTTACTTTTGTACACTGAAACAATGATTCAACCACCTTTTGATATAGAAGCATTATGGGCATTGAGCCCCACTGATTTTGACAATAAAGCCCATCTTTTAGCCAAATGGCAGGCCGAACACAACCCTGTGTACAAGGACTGGGTGAAGCTTTCTGGTGGTATATCTTTTTTGCCCATTTCTTTTTTCAAAACCCATGATGTATTTATTGGTCCAAAACCGGCTGTTCATTTTGAGAGTAGTGGCACGACTGGAGATGTGGTGAGCAAACATTGGGTAGGAGATTTGAGTATATACGAGTCTAGTTTCAATAAGGGCTTTGAATTATTTTATGGACAAGCTTCTGAATATTGTATTATTGGATTGTTGCCTTCCTATTTAGATAGGTCACATTCTAGTTTGATTTATATGGTGGATCATTTAATCAAAGAGTCTTCACATACAATGAGTGGTTTTTATTTGAATGAGTTTGAAAAATTAGATGCTGTTTTGAAAACATTGGAATCTGAAAAACAAAAAACCATTTTAATTGGTGTAAGTTTTGCTTTGATGGATTTTGCAAATGCATTTCCCCAACAACTAAGATCCACCATTGTGATGGAAACAGGAGGGATGAAGGGAAGAAGAACGGAGATGATCAAGCCAATGCTACATGCTTATTTAAATGAAAGATTAGGTACTTCTACTATTCATTCAGAATATGGAATGACCGAATTGTTAAGTCAAGCTTATGCAGTAAAAGAGGGTATTTTTAAATGTCCGCCTTGGATGAAGATTTTAGTGGGAGATGAGGAAGATCCCAATCAATTAAAAACAGTTGGGAGGGGTATTTTACATGTTATAGATTTGGCTAACATATATAGCTGTGCATTTATTGCCACTCAAGATATTGCAGAAGTATATGAAGATGGAAGCTTTAGTGTACTTGGAAGATCAGATAATAGTGACAGAAGGGGTTGTAGTTTGCTAGTTGTATAGTTTCATTTAACCTTATTCTTTAAAGAGCTTTTCTATATCTAGAATATAATTACTATTCAAGCTATAATTGTATTGTCTTTTATCTGAATGATCTCTTTGCTTTACGATTAATGGTTCCGTATACTGGGTGGCCATTTTAAATTTCTGGTTGATTCTGATAAAATAATCACTTCTACTTTTATTTTGAGTGATTGTGTCTTTTTGCTGAACCCCAATGATTTTATTAATCAACTTGGTAGACACTTCTTCACCTTTTAAGTGATGGTTATACAATTCTTCAATCAATTCTTTTTCAACAATGGTTAAGGCAGAAAAGAAATTATTATTTAAGATAGTCACCACTTCTTTAGGTAATTTCTTTCTTTTCTTCTGAAAGCTATATGCGAAAACAAAAAGTGCAATGCTCGAAAATATTAGCAGTAAAACAGTCTTATTCGTGTCTAAGAAATTGGTAACGATACTAATATAATCTGTCTTGTTAGAGTAAATATAATCTTGGCTACTTATATCAATCATATCTTCACTGAAAACGAACTGCTCGTACTCAATTTTTCTATCTTTTGATAATTTAATGAAATAGATATTTTTACCAACATTAAATTGAAAATTTACAATACCAACTTTACTCTCATTGTTGTAAATGCTTAGCCATTTTTGCCTTATTTCGCCATTGTATTTAGTCTTAAACTTTCCATAACTATTGTTTTCAAAATTGATCCAATAAAATTCTAGAGCACTTTGGATCACTTGGTATAGACCTAAATTCAATGATAAAGAATTTTTTGCAAGTAGTATTCTTTTAAGTTCGGGGTTTAATTTACCTAATGGTGACCATAATTTTGTATTGTAATCAAATACAAAGCAGGTGTCATTTCCAACTATGTCAAAAGATTGAGGGTAGTTTTTATATTTATAGGAATTGGATAAATAAAGTTTAGGATTTTTCGGATGGTCAATTACATGGGTAACTGCATCTTGATTTAGATCAAAGAAGCTAGGGACTGCTCTATTAGTTTGAACAAGTTCCCATTGATTGGTTTCTTTACTAAAAAAGGTCATTATTCCCCTTATGGTCCAAAATCCTAATCCACCAAATTGATACAATGTGTCTCTAGCAAAAAAAGTCTTAGAGAAAAAATTAACTCCAGAATGAATGGTTGAATCTATTCTTTTACTGAAGTAAGCATTGTCTTTTTGTACAATTTCATATAGTCTTCCTGTACCTAGTGGTTGTACATATATCTGTCCCTTATGTTTTACAAGATTTGTATAAGTTACGCCTTTAAAGTCTGTTCCAAATTTGAATTCATTGTTATCTATTGTAGTAAAAAAGTCTGCACTATCTTTTTGGATTATTTGTATCAAGCTTACTTCATAATCATTTAATCTATTATTAGTGTTTTGAGCACTAATAAGGTTAAAAATGAGCAAGCCACAAAAGGTCAGCAATCTTGTTTTCATAATTTAGATAATAGTCAAAAATACCTAAAATTATATAATAAGAAAATAA
>CALCEA010000018.1 GCA_937900675.1 uncultured Chitinophagaceae bacterium | reverse complement strand
TGCAAAGAGTATATGATGCATTTGTAGATATTTGGGGAACAGAAAAATTATGGGTAACCATTGATCGAGCGAATTTAAATTTTCCTATCAGACCTGGTCATGAATACAAAGCATTTATTCACTGGGATTATGATCCAGAAACAAAACCTGTGAATGTTCAAGGTGTATTAGCCTTAGCAGATCAAACAGATGAGAACATGGGTGGTTTCCAGTGTATTCCTGAATTATTCAGAACCTATGATACTTGGAAATTAACTCAACCAGAAGATAGACATAGATTCCAACCAGACACAACTGGTTTTACTCCTACTAAAGTAAAATTAGAAGCAGGAGATTTATTAATCTTTAATAGTTTAGAACCACATGGTATTAGAGCAAATAATAGTGAAGACAAAGTGCGTATTGCACAATATATTTCTATGATGCCTGCAGAAGAAGATAATGAAGCACTAAAAGAATGGAGAGTAAATTCTTGGAAACATAGAATTGCGCCTGAAGGATATGCTTTTCCTGGAGATCCAAGAAATTGGGAACAAAATAAATATGATACTGCAGTATTAACTGATTTAGGTAAAAAATTATTAGGTCTTGAAAAGTGGTAATCATATACCTCTACTAGGTTTGGGGGTATATGATATGTACCACCAAGAAGCAGAACTAGCAGTATTAAACGCTTTAGCCATTGGCTTCAGGTTAATTGATACTGCTAGTATGTATGAAAACGAGGTGCAGATAGGTAATGCCCTTCAACAAACTACTGTTCCAAGATCAGAAATATATTTAACGACCAAGTTAAATAATACAGATCATGGCTATGATCAAGCACTTCGTGCATTTGATGAAAGTTTGGAAAAACTTCAACAGGATTATGTTGATTTATATTTAATTCATTGGCCTATCAAAGAAGGAAGAAAAGAATCCTGGAAAGCATTGGAAAAAATTTATGAATCAGGGAGAGCAAAAGCGATTGGGGTAGCAAACTATACATTGCCTTTTTTAAAAGAACTAGAAAGCTATGCGAATATGGCGCCAAGCTTGAATCAAATTGAATTTACCCCATGGTTATTTCAAGAAGAGGTATTGAAATATTGCCAAGAAAACAATATTCAATTGCAATCTTATTCTCCTATTACCAGAGGACAAAAATTTAATGACCCAAGGCTTATTGCAGTTTGTGAAAAATACCAAAAGACGCCTGCTCAAATTATTTTGAACTGGAATATTCAATTGGGTGTATCTACTATTCCTAAATCTTCCAAAAAAGAAAGGTTACAAGAAAATTTTGATGCGCAGAATTTTTCCTTAGATGCACAAGATGTTGAATTAATGAATACATTTAATGAAGGATTCAGAATCTGTGATGATCCTGCTATCTTTTTATAACGATTAAAATACGAACATGAAAAAATTATTGCTTTTAAGTTTATTAGTTATTACCAGCTTTGCTGTATTTGCACAAAAAGAAAAAACTCAATTAAGACATGTGGTTTTATTTACTTTTAAAGCAACTTCAAGCAAAGAAGATGTTGCCAAAGTAACCAGAACATTCAATGACTTATATGGTAAAGTGCCAGAAGTAAAAAATATGGAATGGGGATTAAACATGAGCCCAGAACATTTAGACCAAGGCTTTACACATTGCTTTGTATTAACTTTTAGCTCTGAAAAAGATTTAGCCTCTTATCAATTGCATCCTGCGCACAAAGCCTTCCAAGAAGTATTAAAACCTCATATGGACAAAGTTTTTGTGGTCGACTACTTTGTAACTCCAAAGTAATTGGAAGAACCTAAAGATTCTTCCAATTACTTAAAAAGGCCACTCAAATGAGTGGCCTTTTTAATAAGTATAATGTTTCCTTTTTTTAATTGAGCCTCCTTCAGAGGCTCGATTAATTACCATCCAATACCATAGTCTTCTCCGTGGTTAGAACTTCCTCCCCACATGGAATTATGTTTCCAGTCAAAATAAATTGCATTAATAGGGCCACTGGTTCTTTCTTCAAAACTTAGTGTGTATCCCATTGCTCTTAATTCTTTTCTTACCCAATCAGGTACATTGTTATTTAATAATAAATTACCTGGTCTTGGTTTTCTATCATCCACTTTAGAGCCACCTAAAGAAAGCCATAATTGATTGGTATTAATGTTTGCTGCTTCAGAAGCTTCTTGCATGGTCATACCAAACTCAACTACATTCAAAAAGAATTGTAATAAATTTTGATCCTGTGTATCGCCCCCTTGAACACCAAATGCCATCATTGGTTTGCCATCTTTCATAGCAATACTTGGCGTTAAAGTTACTCTTGGTCTTTTCCCTGGAGCTACCACATTAAATGGATTGATAGTAGAATCTAAAACAAAACTTTGCATTCTTTGACTCATACCAACACCAGTATTACCAGCTATTACAGCAGGTAACCATCCGCCACTAGGTGTAATAGAAACTACCCAACCATCCTTATCTGCAGACTCAACAGTAGTTGTACCTCTCCATAATCTATCCATATACGCAGCATCCGTACTTAATGTGTTTTCATTTTTAGAAATAGCATCATGCGCAGGTAAGAAAGTGTTTTTACGAGTAGTGTCGCTATTTGGTGTAAAGCCTCTTGATTTTAATAAATTCAAATAAGGATTGGTCTTTCCTTCAAAAGGATAAGGATCACCAGGACCTACATTTGGATTATTTGCTTTCCAATTAATTTCAGCTGCTCTTTGTTTTGCATATTCTTTACTTAATAATCCAGTCATCGGTTGATTAGTCGTAAATCTTGGATCTCCATAATAAAAATCTCTATCTGCAAAGCTTAAATTCATTGCTTGATATACTGTATGGATATATTTTGCTGAATTATAACCCATTCCCTTTAAATCAAAATTCTCCAAAATATTTAAAGCTTGTAATAAAGCTGGGCCCTGTGTCCATGGTTGTAATTTATATACTTCAATCCCTTTATAATTTACATGGGTAGTCGCTTCTTCTACTGGTTTCCAATTAGCTAAATCTTCTTTAGTAATTAAACCACCTTGTTCTTTTACCCCTCTAACAAATTCATCAGCAATATCACCTTTGTAAAAACGATCATACGCTGCTTGGATGGCTTCTTTTCTGTTCTTACCTTTTTTTAATGCAGCTTGTTCTGCATCCACCATCTTTTGTAAAGTATTTAATAAGTCTTGTTGTACAAAAATTTCACCGGCTTCTGGCGCTTCTCTCTTCTGACCTAAATGTGGCAACAATACTTTTTTACTATAAGGCCATTCTTTAATTCTTCCTTTACCTCTTTCAATACTATTCGCTGTTTGCGCATCTATAGGATAACCAGCTGCTAATTCCATAGCAGGAGCTAATACATCCTTTAAACTCATAGTACCATAATTAGACAACATATAACAAATGCCACCAGGAGTGCCTGGAGTAGTAGCTGCTAAAGGACCATATTCAGGAGGAAATTGATAACCCTTTGATTTAAAGAATTCTACTGTTGCACCAGTTGGTGCTACGCCCATTGCGTTTATTGCAATTACTTGCTTCGTATTAGGATTGTATATCAAAGCCTGTGTTTCACCACCCCAACTTAATACATCCCACATGGTACATGTTGCAGCTAACATAGCACATGCAGCATCTACTGCATTACCGCCTTTATCAAAAATCTTTGCACCAGCCGTAGCTGCTAATGGCTTACCTGTAATGGCCATCCAATTTTTACCATGTAATGGTGGTTTTTGCGTGGATTGCGCAAAAGAAAATAAAGAAACAAATAACCAACTTGACAACAAGATTGTTTTTTTCATATGTATAAATTGATATACCGAAATTACTGTTTTTATAAAGACAAAAATGCATAACTTAATATCTTCAAATAACAGCGCTTATGAAAAAATGGTTTAAATATTTGGGGTATGGATTTTTAACAATTCTAGTTGTATTAAGTGCATTAATTATTACTGTTGCACAAAAAGATATTCCAAGAGCGCAATTGATGAACAAATATGCGCAAAGCCCCTCTCAATTTATGCCTCTAATGGGAATGCAGGTACATTATAGAGATGAGGGCAATAAAGAAGATAGCACTCCCATATTATTAATACATGGCACTTCTTCCTCTTTAAATACATGGGATAGTGTGGTCAAACTGCTACCCACTAACAAAAGGGTGGTAAGATTGGATATGCCAGCATTTGGTTTAACTGGACCTAGTCCAGAAAACAAATACAGCTATTTATACTATAGTCAATTTTTAAATGCTTTTTTAGAACAACTACAAATTAAACAATGTATTATCGCAGGAAATTCTTTAGGTGGTGGGATTGCATGGCATTTTGCATTGGACTTTCCTCTAAAAGTTACTAAGTTAATTTTAATTGATGCAAGTGGCTATCCAAAAATTAATGAGAAAGGTTCTTTAGGATTTAAAATAGCAAGTATTCCGGTTTTGAATAATTTACTATTATATGTTACCCCTAAAAGCTTAGTAAAAAAGAGTTTGGAAACCGTCTTTGTAGATCAAAGTTTAATTACCGAAGAAAGAATTACTAGGTATCATGAATTATTATTAGCAGAAGGAAATAGAAGAGCGGCATTAAGTATATTTAAAAATAAATTTGATCAACAAACCAATAGAATCAAGGACATACAACAACCTACATTAATCTTATTTGGAGAGAAGGATCAGTTAATTAATAGCGATAACGCTTATTTATTTCAAAAAGATATCAAAAATAGCAAGGTAGTGATTCTTAAAAATGTTGGTCATGTGCCCATGGAAGAAGCGCCAAATGAAACTACTCAAATTATAAAAGAGTTTATACAATAGAGATGAATTTTAGTACAGCTGCTATAGAAAATATAGTTCATAATTATTATGAATTAACTGTTGAGGCGAAAGCATTGGATGGATATGATGAGTTGAATTTTATTTTAACAGAAAAATTTGGCAAAAAATATATTTTAAAAATTGCTAGTGAGCAACATGATAAAGATTTTATAGATGCTCAAATAAAAATTATTAGGCATCTCAGAAATAGCCCTATTGCTGAGCAAGTTCAGTACTATATTAACAATAAAAAAGGAGAAGCACTCACCATTATAGAAGAAGGAGGACAGATTTTTTATTGTAGAATATTAAATTATTTAGAAGGGCAGTTTTGGGTGGATGCGCCACATGATCATCAAGATCTACATGAAAACCTAGGAGGTTTTTTAGGAAAAATGGATGCGTCTTTAAAAGACTTCAAGCATCCAAGTATGCATAGGCATTATACCTGGGACATCAGTACTGCAAGAGATGCCCATTATAAATTAAAATATATTGTATCTCATGAAGGAAGAAGAATAGTAGATTATTTTTTGTTACAATTTGAAACTGAAGTACTTCCAACATTTAGTTCTTTTAGACATAGTTATATACACAATGATGCCAATGATTATAATGTATTGGTAAATGGAAATGAAATTATTGGGTTAATAGATTTTGGTGATATGGTATATTCTGCCACCATTAATAATCTTGCAGTAGCCTGTACTTATGCGATGCTTCATAGCAATGATCCCCTTACTGTTGCTAGATCTGTTGTTAAAGGCTATCACAGTGCATATCCTATTGAAGAAAAAGAGTTAAGCATATTATATTATTTAATAGCAGCTAGATTATGTATTAGTCTTACGCAATCTGCATACAATGCCTCTTTATCAACTGACAATGTGCATCATTTTATCACAGAGAAACCAGCCTGGAAATTAATTTATCAATTAATAGAGATCAATCCAATTAAAGCAGAAGACACTTTTAGAAGAGCTTGTAATTTCAAAGGCTTGATTAATCATAATGATACTTATCAAAGTATAGAAGACAGAAGACAAAAACATATTGGGAAAAATTTAAGTATAAGTTATCAATCACATTTAAAAATAGACAAAGGGGCTTTACAATATTTATACGACGATAAAGGCAACACATATATAGATTGTGTAAACAATGTAAGTCATGTAGGTCATTGTCATCCGGTGGTAGCAAGAGCCATGCAAAAACAAATTGCAACCCTTAATACCAATACAAGGTATTTGAATGATCATATCATTAATTATGCAGAAGCACTATTAGCAACCTTACCAAAGCATTTGAAGGTTTGTTATTTTACCAATAGTGGTTCCGAGGCAAATGATTTAGCTATAAGAATTAGCAAGATGGTGACGGGTCAAGAAGATGTAATTGTTTTGGATCATGCTTATCATGGTACTTCAACTACCACTATGCAGATTAGTCCGTACAAGTTTGATAAACCCAACGGAATTGGACAAATGCCATGGGTACATAAAGCCATGAATCCGGATATATACAGAGGAGCTTATCAAAACAATAATGGAGAAGCGGGTAAAGCTTATGCAGCTTCGGTTGCAGACATTATCCATACTTTAAAAAATCAAGATAAAAAACCAGCAGCTTTTATTTGTGAAACCTTATTAGGCGTTGGTGGCCAAATTCCTTTACCTAAAAACTATTTGAAAGAAGTATACTCAATAGTGCAAGCAGCTGGTGGAATTTGTATTGCAGACGAAGTGCAGGTTGGTTTTGGTAGAGTAGGTTCAAAATTTTGGGGTTTTGAATTACAAAATGTGATGCCCGATATGGTAGTGATGGGAAAACCCATTGGTAATGGACATCCTTTAGCAGCAGTGGTAATGACTGAAGCCATTGCAGAGAAATTTAATAACGGTATTGAGTTTTTTAATACTTATGGAGGTAATCCGGTATCTATGGCCACTGGGGCAGCAGTATTAAAAACGATACAAGACGAAGCACTTCAAGAAAACGCTTTGAATGTAGGCAAGGTTTTATTGAACTCACTCCAAGCATTAATGGCTAAGCATACTATTATTGGCGATGTTAGAGGAGAGGGATTATTCATTGGAGTAGAACTAGTAAAAGATAGAATCACCAAAGAACCGATTGGAAAAGAAATCAACCAAATAGTTGAAGCCCTTAAAAACAAAGGATTTTTAATTAGTACAGACGGTCCTTATAATAATGTATTGAAGATCAAGCCTCCAATTGTATTTTCAGAGAAGAATGCGATTGATTTTAGTAATGCACTTGACGAAGTTCTATTGATGTCCTAATTCAATAGATTTTAATTTCATTGCTTCCTTGGATTGAACATTATAAATCACACAACGAACAATATCGTCGTATTTGACTGTTTTAACCAATTGTTTTTGGTGATCGTAATAGCGAGTCTCCAAAGAATAGACCTCATCGTATACATAGATCACATTATGGGTCAAGCTAGAATCAATGAGTTTGGCAGCAAACTCAGAAGACTCTTTATTTCCGAAAACACTCGATTTGCTGGCACATGAAGTTGCCAAGGCAAGAAGGCAAAAAGCAAATATGCAGGTATTTAAAAGCGGTTTCAACATTTCATCTCTAATGTAAGAAATTTATAATTAGTATTTAGTAAATTGAGAGACAATTTATTCCATGAAAAAAATACTATTAAGTGCAGCTGTGTTATTAATGTATACAGCCATACATGCACAAGAAGCAGATATAATTATTAAGAATGGTAAACTAATGGATGGCACTGGCAATCAGTGGCAATACAAAGATGTTGCTATTAGTAAAAATAAAATTGTGGCCATCGGCCAATTAAAAAATTGGAAGGCAGCAAAAACCATTGATGCTAAAGGATTAATAGTTACTCCAGGTTTTATCGATGTGCACGGACATGTAGAAGGCGGAGAAACCAGAAACCCATTAGCAGGTAATTTTATTTATGATGGTGTGACTACTGTGATAACAGGTAATTGCGGTGGTAGTGCAGACAATTTAAATACTTATTTTAATACAGTTGATTCTATTGGCACTTCTATCAACATCGCTTCTTTAATGGGCCACAACAATATTCGTAAACAAGTAATGGGCACTGCCAATAGAAATGCTACTGAAGAAGAATTAGTAAAGATGGAATTTTTAGCACAAAAAGCAATGCAGGATGGTGCAGTGGGTATGTCTACTGGTCTAATTTATATTCCTGGAACATACGCTCCTACTGAAGAAGTAGTAAGATTAGCAAAAGTAATTGCTGCGAATGGTGGTGTGTACTCTTCACATATTAGATATGAAGAAGATAAAGTGGTGGATGCTGTTAATGAAGCAATACATATTGGTAGAGCCGCCAATATCCCTGTTGAAATTTCACACTTTAAAGTGAGCGGGCAAAATAACTGGGGAAGAAGTAAAGAAACTTTACCATTAGTAGAGAACGCAAGAAAAGAAGGAATAGATGTAACCATTGATCAATACCCTTACACTGCAAGTAGTACCAACTTGGGAGTAATGTTGCCAAGTGATGTATTGTCTGATGGTCAAGATTCTATTATGGCAAGATTAAAAAATCCAGCAATCAGAGAAAGAGTAAAAGCGCATAGCATAGAGATTATTAAAAAAAGAGGATTGAAGCATTTTAGTTATGCTGTTGTAGCCAACTATAAAGCAGACTCTACTTATAATGGAAAAAGTATTGAAGAAATTAATTTGATGAGAGGAGGCAAGCATAATAAAAATGCTGAAGCTGAAACCATTGTTCAAATGATGGAACAAGGTGGTGCACAGATGGTGTATCATGGCATGAGCGAAGAAGATGTTAAAAATATTTTGAAGTATCCTTATAATATGATTGCAAGTGATGCAGGCATTGCAGTAATGGGCGCCGGAAAGCCACACCCAAGAGCTTATGGCACTAATTCTAGAGTTTTAGGGAAATATGTGAGAGAAGAAAAAGTAATTAGTTTGGAGGAAGCTATTAGAAGAATGACTTCATTACCTGCTAATAAATTTAATTTAGTAGAAAGAGGATTAATCAAAGAAGGATATATTGCAGATATTGTTGTGTTCGATGAAAATGAAGTAGGTGACGCATCTACTTATGATAACCCTCATCAATACGCTAAGGGTTTTAAATATGTATTAGTCAATGGTGCAGTAACTATTGATAACGGAGTACATAATGGTACTAGAAAAGGAATGGCTATTAGAAATAAAAATAATTAATCAATTTATTCAATCATTCATGAAAAAAACAACATCCAATAGTAGAAGAAGTTTTCTTCGAAATGCAGCAACCATTGCAGCAGGTATCTCCATTGTTCCTAGACATGTTTTAGGTAGAGGGTTTTTAGCTCCAAGTGATCAATTGACCAAGGGTATCATTGGAGTGGGTGGAATGGGAAGAGGGCATATCCCTTATGCAGGAACAAGAGTAGTAGCCATCTGCGATGTAGATCAAAAACATTTAAGCGAGGTAGCTAATAGTATTGGCGGTGGTGTAAAAACATTTCATGACCATAGAGAATTGATTGCTTTACCTGAAGTAGATATTGTACATATTGCTACGCCTCCACATTGGCATGGTATCATGGCAGTGGATGCGGCAAAAGCAGGAAAAGATATTTGGTGCGAAAAACCAATGACTAGAACTATTGGAGAAGGAAAACGTGTAGTAGAAGCAGTGAAACAATATGGACGAATGTTTAGATTGAATACTTGGTTTCGTTTTGAAGATAATTTTTATGGCATGAATACTACGGTAAAGCCAATTAAAAAATTAGTAGAGTCTGGTTTATTAGGTTGGCCTTTAACCGTTACAGTAAGTAAGACAACTGGATTTGATTGGAAATTTTATTGGGTGGGTAAAACCAATTTAGAACCACAGGCAGTACCTGCAGAATTAGATTATGACAGATGGTTGGGACCAGCACCTTACAAACCATATAATGCACACAGGGTACATCAAACATTTAGAGGATACTGGGATTATGATGGAGGAGGATTAGGCGATATGGGACAACATTATCTTGATCCAATTCAATATTTCTTGGGTAAAGATCACACAAGTCCAGTATTGGTAGAAGTGGATGCAGAACAACAACATCCAGATGCTTGTGGCACATTTAGAAAGATCACTTACACTTATGAAGATGGTTGTAAGATTATTTTAGATGGAGAAGCAAAAGATCCAAACGCAGCATACATAGAGGGTCCAAAAGGAAAACTATTCAACGGATTTAAATCTGATATCCCGAATCTAAAAGAAAAATTGGCGATGATGCCTGATCCAGAACCACAGGTGACTAATTTTTTAGATTCCGTAAAATACAGAACACCATTTGCCTTAAACGAATCCAATGGGTTTAGATCTTGTACCATTATTAATATGGGAAAAATCGCATTGCAATTAGGCAGAACTTTAAAATTTGATCCAGTAAATCAAGTATTTATTGATGATGCAGAAGCAAATTATTTAATTAACCCACCTATGCGTGGACCTTGGACTATTTAAAAGCAATAAAAAATTTTACATGAAAAAATTATTATACATCACTGGATTTTGCTTACTGTTCATCTGTCAGTCTTTTGCACAAACCACTGTGACAAACACCATTCAGGTTTTCCCTTATCAAAAAACTTCCGAAGCAACTGGCGCTTTAGCAACCATGAATTCTTGGGAAGCTTCAAACTGGAAAGCTTTTTTTAAGTTATTAGAGGATACTACCTATAAAACAAAAGCAACCTATGCTTTACATGCATATGTAAATAACATTGCTAATAGTGAAAAGCGCGCTGTCTTTGCAAAACAATTATCAAAGCAAAAAAGAAAAGCAAAATCAGATTACGCGAAAATTGCTATTCAAGATGAATTGAATCTTTTAACGGAAGCGTCTATTTCAAATGAAAGAAACAATACTTTGCCAAAAATTAAAGAAGTTGTAGAAGCACCAGTATCTACAAAAAATGATGTTCAAAAATTATTGGATTTACAAGACAAAATGGAATCAGCAAAAAATCCAATTGAGCAAAAAAGAATTATCGCTGAAGCAGCAAGAATACCTGGTTTTGGAAGCTTTGTTTTTGCCAGTAAATATTTAGACAATGCCTCTATCAATAAAGAAGCAGCCTTAGCTGTAACTAGATTGGCCTTAGCAGATATGACTATTAAAGGGCCTGTAGCTAGAGAGTCGCTTGAAAAAGCTTTGCCATTAATCAACGGAGTGGATAGCGCAATTTTAGTAACTAAATTAAAAGCGCATCTAAGAAAGTTGCCTTATGATTATGGATTTGTTTCCATGTTTAACGGGAAAGATTTAACAGGATGGAAAGGACTTGTTGGAAATCCAATTTACAGAAATAAGCAATCGGATTCTGCATTAAAAGTAATGCAAGCAAAAGCAGATGCTAAAATTGTGAATGATTGGGTGGTAAAAGATGGCGTGCTAGTTTTTACAGGACATGGAGATAATTTATGTACCGAAAAAAAATACGGTGATTTTGAAATGTATGTAGATTGGAAAATCACCGCTCAAGGAGATGCAGGTATTTATTTAAGAGGTTCACCACAGGTACAAATTTGGGATACTAGCAGAAGAGAAGTAGGTGCACAGGTTGGTTCTGGTGGATTATACAATAATCAAAAAAATCAAAGCAAACCATTAGTAGTTGCCGATAACGCAATTGGTTCATGGAATAACTTTCATATTATCATGAAAGGAGATAAAGTAACTGTATACCTTAATGGTGTTCTGGTAACAGACAATGTGACTCTAGAAAATTACTGGGATAGAAATTTACCCATCTTTATCAAAGAGCAAATTGAATTACAAGCACACGGAACTTATGTAGCTTATAGAAATTTATACATCAGAGAATTGCCAGATGGTAAAGCAGTTGATTTAACTGATGAAGAAAAGAAAGATGGATTTGTAAACTTATTTGATGGCACAAATATTGATCAATGGATGGGCAATACTGCTGGATACATTATTAATGATGGTGCCTTAGTGGTTGTACCTGATAATGGCAGTGGAGGAAATTTATATACCAAAGAAGAATACGCTGACTTTATTTACAGATTTGAATTTCAATTAACACCAGGCGCTAACAATGGTATTGGTGTTCATGCACCACCAGTAGGAGATGCGGCTTATGTTGGAATGGAAATTCAAGTACTAGATAATGAAGCACCTATTTACAGTAGTTTACAACCTTATCAATATCATGGCTCTATTTATGGCATAGCGGCTGCAAAAAGAGGTTACTTGTTACCGACTGGGGAGTGGAATAAAGAAGAAATTATGTTGAAGGGATCTAAGATAAAAGTGACATTAAATGGAACAGTCATTAATGAAGTAGATCTTAAAGAAGTAACAAAAAACGGAACAGCAGATCATAAAGAACATCCGGGTTTAGCAAGAACTACAGGACATATTGGGTTCTTAGGTCATGGCGATGTAGTGAGATTTAAAAATATGCGCATAAAAAGATTGTAATTTTTGAAAAAATGTTAAAATCTTAAATGCATGTGTAACAATGCGTTAGAAATTTAAAAGTCTGCTCAATGAAGCAGGCTTTTTATTTAATATGAGCACTTAGTGTATAAAGTACAACAATTCTTAGACGCTATCAATCAACTAGTTAGTCAACAAATTGTTTCGTACATCACTTAATTGTTGTACGCTGAAACCCTTATTATTGTTGAACTTTAGACAAATAAAATTTTAACAAGAAAATTATTGGTTGCATAAACAATTAATCTAAATTAAATGTTATTAGATAGATTGCTTGCACCCGTAACGGATTTGTTGTGATAGGTGGTGCCCAAAATTGTTCACCAAAACTCCACAATATGGATCATTTATTCCTTTTAGATGCAACCATGTCAATCGCAAAGACTGACTATGTTTCATTTACTTTCTTTGTAGGCACCATGGCGATGATGGCTGCCGCTGTATTTTTCTTTTTCGAAGTAGGCAACACCAGTAAAGAATGGAGAACGTCGGTATTAGTATCGGGGTTAATCACATTCATTGCTGCGGTTCACTACTATTACATGAGAGGCTATTATGCTGAAACACATGACTCTCCTACATTCTTCAGATATGTAGATTGGTTATTGACAGTGCCTTTAATGTGTGTTGAATTTTATTTAATCACCAAAAAAGCTGGCGGTACATCTAGTTTATTATGGAAGATGATTTTAGCTTCTGTAGTAATGTTAGTTACTGGTTACATCGGAGAAGCTGGTTTAGGTAATGCCACTATCTGGGGTACTGTAAGTGCTATCGCGTACTTCTACATTGTATATGAAGTATGGATGGGCGATGTTAAGAAATTAGCTACAAGCGCTGGTTCTGCTGTTGCTTCTGCAAACGCAGCATTAGGCTGGTTCATTTTAGTTGGTTGGGCTATCTATCCTTTAGGATATTTAATCGGAACTGCTAACGGACAATGGTATGCTGGTTTTGCTAATATTGGACTTGATATGAACATCATTTACAATATTGGTGACGCTGTAAACAAAATCGGTTTTGGTTTAGTTATATATGCATTGAGTAGAAAAGCTGCATAATCGTTCTTGGTTTGAGTAGGGCGAATATAATATTCGCCCTATTTTTTTATCTTTCTCCTATGCAATTAAGACTAAGAATAATACTACTTCTTATTGGAGGTCTCCTTATTGGAATCAATCAATTATTCCCTATTAACTTTAACAATCAAGTAAATTTATTATTGATTGTTCTTTTTGTTTTGGGAATCCCACATGGCGCTCTTGATTTTTTTATTGATAAAAAAATTCAAAACAATCAAGGAACTAAACACACACTTATTTTTTTTGGTAAATATTTTTCTAATATGGCTATCTATGCTTTGATATGGTATTACCTTCCAAGCCTAGCCATATTAATATTTATAGGATTAACTGCATATCATTTTGGAGAGATAGACTGGATTGGTAAAGCAGAAAATAAGTGGCATCAATTAATGTATTTCTTATTGGGCTTAAGTTGGATCCTATTTTTATTAAGTAAAAACATTCACACTGCTATTGATATTTTTATGTTACTAGGTCAATCAAAAATTGAAGCAGAGAAATTTTATGTCATTGCAAAAACTATCTTCCCAATTACACAAGCCAGCTTAATAATCATACATGTTATTTTATTTTTTAGCTGGAAATTCTTTTTTACAAAGCCGATAAATTTCTTTTATGCAGTAATACAAATTGGTTGTTTAAACATTATCAATTTAGCTTTACCACTTTGGTTATGCTTTGCATTTTACTTTGGTATCTGGCACTCCATTTTATCTTTCGATAAAATCAGACAGGAATTTGAAATTAGTAATTCATTAAAAGGTTGGCTCAAATTACTCTATATGGCTTTACCCTATTCATTATTAGCATGGGTAGGTATTGGCTTATTTATTAAATATGCTCTTCAAACCATCGATATTACCCATTTTCTTCCCTTATTATTTATAGGAATCGCAGTGTTGGCTTTGCCACACTTACAGGTATTTACAAAAGTGAAATTAAAAGAAACAATTATTTAAGTTCTCTCTGTTTCAAAAGGGCAAATAATTTATATGCAATTGACTGCTCAGTAATTACTGGCAATACATAATCATCAATCTGTCTAACCGATGTTACTCTTTTAGTAGAGCTAGTTATAAATGCCTCATCTGCTGTTTTAAGTTCTTCTAAAGTAAAATCTCTTTCCTCAACAGGTATATTATTTTCGTTAGCAATTTTAATTATGTTTTTTCTAGTTATGCCTAGTAGCATATTATTAACAGCAGTAATTAATGTTCCATTTTTTATCATAAAGAAATTGGATCTAGGACATTCTCTTATAATGCCATTGCTATAATATAAAATATCATCAGCTCCTTGTTCTTTCATCCAAGGTTGTAAATGAATAGCCATTAAATAATCAGTGGTTTTAACTCTTGCCAATTGTCTTTGATATTCAAAACTGACTAAGCGAATACCTTGTAAACTCAAACTATCTGGAGGAGCAGCTAATGGTTGTTGAATAATTAATAAACTAGGTTGATGTATTGTGTACCCGTCAGCAGAATCGCCACCACCAATAATTAATCTAATACCACTATAACTCAAATTGTTCATTTTAATTAATTCATGAACAATATTTAATACCTCCTCTTTGGTTTCTGTAACCTGAAGACGCATTGCATTAGAAGAATTATAAAAACGCTCCAAATGATCTTCTAAAAATAAAGGTTTGTTATCTGCAACGCGTAAATAATCAAAAATTCCATACCCTCTTTGAACTAATAAATCTGTTACTGAAACACCTGCTTTTTCAATAGCTACAAACTGTTTATTAATATAACAATACAAATTGCTCATTCTTCTTAAATTAAGTGATATATAATGGTTATGTAAAAATAATAAATTAACTTAGGAAAGCGATTGTTTATACCCAACTAATATTAATCCAATGAAAAGAAGAGCATTTTTAGAGAATACTGCAAAAGCGTCTTTGGCAGGACTTTTTTTATCTAAAACACCTTATATACCCAGTCCACTTTTTGACAATATTTGCGTGAATCTTTTTTCATTACCAAAAACTTTAGAAAAAGATTTTGTAGGTGGTTTACAGATGTTGTCTACTATGGGATACAAAGAAATTGAAATGTATGGACCTTATAGCTTTAGTACAGCAAAACAGAAAGCATACTGGAAAGCCATTGAGCCTTTAGTAGGTTTTAGTGGTAGCGGATTTTTTGGTAGATCAATAGCAGAGACAAAGAGCATATTAAAGCAAACCCATTTAAAAGTGCCTTCCATGCATACAGACTTGGATACTTTATCTACTAATATGGGTCCACTTGCTGAAGCTGCAAATGAACTAGGTGCAACATATGTGGTGTTACCTTCTTTGCCAGAAGAAAATAGAAAAACAATTGATGATTATAAGAGAACAGCCGAATTATTTAATAAAATAGGAGCGGAGGCCAAATCAAATGGCATTCGCTTCGCTTATCATAACCACGGTTATGGCTTAAGCAAGATGGATGGGATCTTACCTTTAGATATTATATTACAACAAACGGATCCAAGCTTGGTTTGGTTAGAAATGGATTTATTTTGGACAACAGCAGGTGGGGCAGATCCAATAGCTTTATTAATAGCCAACAAAGGAAGATATAAATTGTTGCATGTCAAGGACATGAAAAAGAAAGTACGATTCTCAGGAGATGGAGGTACTCCAAATCAATGGACAGCACTTTGGGGCGAAATGACAACTGCAGGAGATGGTGTTTTGGATTTAAAAAATATTTTAGCAGTAGCCAAAGAAAATGGATTAGATCACTGTGTAGTAGAACAAGATATTGTAGCTCATCCAGAAATCGCCTTAAAAAGAAGCTTCGATTTTTGTGCTGCACTAAAAAAATAACATGATTATTTATAGTAGTTGGGCATTGGGATCCCTATTTATAGTTTGCGCATTGCTTATATGGGTATTCGGAATTAAACTTTCTAAAGCAATAGATGAAATTGTGAATCATTATGGTTGGGGTGAAGCCATTGGTGGCATTGTATTTCTAGCTATCATAACCAACCTACCTGAAATTGCTATCACAGCTGTAGCAGCATTCAAACATGATTATGATATTGCTGTGAGTAATATACTTGGGGGAATTGCCATACAAACTGCAGTGTTGGTCTTAATTGATATTTATGGAGTAGGTAGAAAAGCGCCACTCACACTAAAGGGTCACTCTAAAATATTATTGTTTGAAGGGCTTACGGTAATTATTATTTTAAGTTTGGTAATTGCTTCAAATAAATTTCCTACTTATCATTATTTAAGACATACCACCGCATTTGAGTGGATCATATTATTTACTTGGTTATTATCTATTTGGGGAATTAAAAGATTGTACCAATTAAATCAAATCAAAAAAGTTTCTAAACATCAGAACAATAATATAGTGCTTTCAACTGTCAAGGTGAAGAAAGCAATATTAGTAACAATCCTTGGAGCTATTATTACACTAGTTGCAGGATATGGATTAGAAGTGAGTGGAGAAATATTGTCTAAAAGATGGGGAATGGATGGTGTTTTATTTGGTGCAACCATCTTAGCATTGTGTACTGCTTTACCTGAAATATCTACTGGTATTGCTTCTGCAAAAATTAGAGATTATCAAATGGCGGTGAGTGATATATTTGGTGGAAATGCTTTTTTGCCTGTTCTGTTTTTAATGGCAGCCTTAATTGGCGGTGAATCTATCCTACCGGGTTTAAAAGTTTCAGATATCTATTTAACTTCTGTTGGGATATTATTAACCACCATTTACATGATTGGGATGTTATTTCATTCCAAAAAACAATTTTTTAGAATGGGAATAGACTCTATTATTGTGTTAGTGCTATACTTAGCAAGTATTGTAGGTCTTGTCTATGTTAACAACTAATTTTCAATAGTAATTAATAGAAGAAGATTATTGATAATCTGATTCGTTAAAATCGTCTTCGCCAAAGCCCATATTACCAAGGTTCATAATACTTCCCATCAAATCCTTGAACTCAATCTTACCATCAATCATTTTCTTATTGATCATGGAGAAAGTAGCTAAACCATGTAAAACAAATTCCATTAATAAAGCAGACTCTAGTTCATTCGCATGTGGGTAATGTTTTTTTACCACACCATACAATCCGTCTACTTTATATAAACTTGCAATCTTGTCTGCATCTTTCATATCTAAAAATAAATCCAAATGATTACCCGCATCAAACCATCCGGTAATTAACTTATACGGATTTTCAACAGCTGGCTCTTCAGTAGATTTTTTATTAGTCTTTCTTTTCTTAGTTAATTCTGGATTAGGGAAATATTGAACAAATTGATTGCGAATAGACTTGTTTAATAAATTTAAAGCCACTTCATATGGACCTTCTTGTTCGCCCTCATACACTAATTCTATTTTACCTGTGATGGAAGGAATAATACCCGTTAAGTCACTAATCCAAACCTGGGTATTTTTTTCATTGTGCATGATAGCTCTTCTTTCTGCACTACTCACTGCGTTTTCAAAAGCAGCAATTGTCAATCTCGCACTCACACCACTTTTCTTATCTACATATTCATTGGATCTAGCTTCAAAAGACACTTGCTCCACTAATCTTTTTGCTAAATCACTAATGCTCACTAATCTTTTCTGTGCATCATTTATTTTCGCCTCTTGCTCAGTAATCATCAAAGAGGTTTCTATATTTTTTGGATAATGCGTTAATATCTGACTTTGAATACGATCTTTTAAGGGGGTAACAATACTTCCTCTATTAGTATAGTCTTCAGGGTTAGCCGTAAATACAAATAAAATATCCAAAGGCATTCTTAATTTAAAGCCACGAATTTGAATATCGCCCTCTTGTAAAATATTGAATAAAGAAACCTGAATTCTAGCTTGTAAATCGGGCAATTCATTAATCACAAAAATGCCTCTATTACTTCTTGGTATAATTCCATAGTGAATTACTTTCTCATCTGAGAAACTTAATTTAAGATTAGCCGCTTTAATAGGATCAATATCTCCAATTAAATCTGCCACACTTACATCTGGTGTAGCCAACTTTTCACCATATCTCTCTGAACGATGTAACCACTGAATTGGCGTTTTATCTCCCAACTCTGCAATAGTATCAATAGCGAATTTGCTGAAGGGTTTTAAAGGATCATCATTCACTTCACTTCCTGCAACCACTGGAATATATTCGTCTAGTAAATCAACCATTTGACGAGCCATTCTTGTTTTCGCTTGTCCTCTTAAACCTAAG
>CALCEA010000017.1 GCA_937900675.1 uncultured Chitinophagaceae bacterium | reverse complement strand
TGCAGTTAAAACAGAAGATGCTTTGGTGAAATTCCCTAAGGGGCTAAATATTGTAAAACCTTATTTGCGTTATACGCCGCAACCTAATAAATAAATCATCTACCTTATTGGTGGTGGACGCATCTGCCTAACAGTGTGTCACTGTAGATCCGAGTCACCACCAGACTAATTCAAATCCCTTCCACTAAATGGAGGGGATTTTTGTATATTTAAATTCTAAAAAATTGCCTTATGAGAAAATTCTTTCTTTTAGTATTTCTTGCGTGCATTCAACTTTCTGTATCAGCACAAAAGACCTTTATTCATTGCGGTAAATTAGTAGATGCTAAAACTGCCAAATTGCTTAGCTCAAAAACAATTGTTATTGAAGGCAATAAAATTGTGGATGTATTAGATGGTTTTGTAAGTGCAGGAGCAAATGATAAAACAATCGATTTAAAAAATAGTACTGTCATGCCAGGCTTAATGGATATGCACGTGCATTTAGAGCAAGAAACAAGCCCTACTAGATATATGGAGGGGTTCACTTTAAATGAAGCAGATGTAGCTTATGGCGCCATTCGTTTTGCAGAGAGAAATTTAATGGCAGGGTTCACTAGTGTAAGAGACTTGGGTGGATCAGGAGTGAATATTGCTTTGAGAAAAGCGATTCAAAAAGGCTTTGTGGTTGGTCCAAGAATTTATACAGCAGGTAAATCTATTGCTACCACTGGTGGTCATGCAGATCCAACGAATAATTATAGAAAAGATTTAATGGGTGATCCTGGTCCAAAAGAAGGAGTGATCAACGGTCCAGAAGATGCATATAAAGCAGTTAGACAAAGATATAAAGATGGCAGTGATGTGATTAAAATTACTGCTAGTGGTGGTGTATTAAGCATGTCAGCGAACGGAGAAAATCCTCAGTTTACAGAAGAAGAAGTAAAAGCGATTGTAAGTGCTGCAAAAGATTATGGTTTTAAAGTGGCAGCACATTGTCATGGTGTAGAAGCAATGAAGCGCGCTATCAGAGGTGGAGTTAGTTCAATCGAACATGGCACTATGATGGATGAAACTGTATTCCCATTAATGAAAGAGTACGGAACATATTTGGTTCCTACTATTATTGCTGGTAGATCTTCTGCAGACTCTGCAAAAATTCCAGGATATTACCCGGCGATGGTTACTAAGAAAGCTTTAGAGATTGGACCTAAAGTACAAGCCACTTTTGGCAAAGCATATAAAGCTGGTGTGAAAATTGCATTTGGTACAGATGCTGGAGTTTTCTCTCATGGAAAAAACTGGATAGAGTTTGTATATAT
>CALCEA010000016.1 GCA_937900675.1 uncultured Chitinophagaceae bacterium | reverse complement strand
TTAAAGTAATGATGGGCATATCTAAATAGTAACGAAAAAATAGACTTTATATTTTACTAAGATGCCTATTTAATCAAGCGACCATTTTTAAAGAAAAAACCATGCGTCAATTTATCTGCCAATCCTGGGAAAAACTTATTCATAAAAACGGCTCTCTTACCCGTAAAAGTCAATACCAGCGTTCTTTTTCTTTGTTCGATAGATCGAATAATATGATCTGCACATTGCTCCGAACTCATCATTGCTCCTTCGTCCATTGGAGACTCTCCCTGCGCTTTTGCATCCTTATCCAAAGCCGCATTTCTAATATTAGAACTAGTAAAGCCTGGACATACCCACATGACATGTGTTCCAGACCCGTATAATTCAGTTTTTAAAGCTTCCAACCAACCATTTAAAGCATATTTAGAAGCAGAATAACCACTTCTTCCAGGCAATCCTCTATAACCGGCAATACTAGAAACCCCCACTACCACACCTTTGCGTTCTTTTATGGATGGCAATGCTGCCATAGTGGTATACACAGTTCCCCAAAAATTAATATCCATTACCTGTTTTAAAGTCTCCACTTTCACCTCACTCACCAAGGCTCTCATAGAAATTCCTGCATTATTAATAAGCACATCAATCCCTCCAAATGCTTGGGTAGCTGCTTGAACAAAAGCCTCACAATCTTCTTTTTTACTCACATCTGCAGTAAAAACCATTAAATGGGAAGATGCACATTCTAATTCGAGTGATTTTAATTTATCTGCATTTCTTCCACAGGTTGCCACATTGGCACCAAGACCCAAAAACTGTTGAACCAATGCTTTTCCAATGCCATCAGAACCACCTGTAATAACAATATTTTTGCCTTGAAAATGAGACATACAAAAGGGTTTGTACAAATGTACTTGATATTTGAAGATGAACTACTTAGGAGTAATTTTTATAGTGGAAAATAAAGTTGTACAATTATTTGGATAGTTTTCAATTATCCTTATTTTTGCACTCCTCAAAAGGGAAACGGTCAGATTCCGTAGCTCAGTTGGTAGAGCAATACACTTTTAATGTATGGGCCCTGGGTTCGAGTCCCAGCGGGATCACAAACAAAGTAATTAAGTCGTTGTAAATGAATATTTTACAACGACTTTTTTCGTTTTGGTTAAACATAGTTAAAACATTTAATGCATACGAATGCTTATGCATCTTCAAATTTAATTAAACTGCAATATCTGTCCGCAATTATAGGTTAATATATTTTAGTGTGCCAAGACTCAAATCTTAATAGATTGAACGTAGTTCTACTGAATAAAATGGTTTTGTCTAAAATGCTCTACAAAAACTCGAAATATTTTTGAGCTATTACATATTTTTAAAAAAAATCAATATGAAAAAAATATTTCTTGTTCTGATGATCGCATTATTCACAAAAACTTTAAATGCTCAACTAAATAAACAAGTTGAAGTAGTACTTTCTGATAGTATTGTATCAAATTTAGACACTGCTTATTGGTATGCAGATTATTATGTTGATTATACTAATATCATTTTGGATTCAAGCATATCAAAACAAAAGAATTCCATAATAGAAATCAATACAAAAAGATCAATAGCAGAAGATTCAATAAAAAAGGTTTTAACCATGCTTAAATTGGCAGTTACAAATATGAAAGATGTCTTGGTTTCACCAGAATTGATTTTTGATAATTCAAGAGAATACTATATAATGAGAGGACATGGTTATATAACAACATCATATTCTGGCATCAAAAATCTCATTGACTATTGTGATTCTAAAAAAATAAATCTGTCTCTTTCTATTATCAAAAGTAATAACAATGAAAATTCTGAAATTTTATTAAGAAAGAAATTACTTGAAAAGTCAAGAAAAATAGCTCTTGCTTCATTACCAAGTTTTAATGGGAAATCATTAGAATTGTTATCTATTACACAAACTGAACCATTATCAAAAGTAAATTATATTAGTACTTTTGAAATAAAAAAATTGAAGCAATTAATTGATGATAATATTATTTTTAAAACTTCTAGCAAACTAACTTTAAAGTTTAATTATTTGATTAAATAAATTTATTCAATAATAAAAAATATGTAAAAAACGTTTTATAAAATCTTATTAGTTTTAAATATTATTTTTTAACAATTAATTTGATATTTTGTATAACTACTAAAAATATTTTATTGAGTGGAATATCATTGGGTTTTATGACAGGTGGTGTTTTAATATTAAAATATT
>CALCEA010000015.1 GCA_937900675.1 uncultured Chitinophagaceae bacterium | reverse complement strand
CTAGTCTTATCTGTTGAAACTACTAATCCAGTGGGTGTACCAACTGTATACTTCACATCTTTTTCTACAACTGCTGTTTCTCCATTAGGTTTTAAGAAAGAAATTCTTACACGCTTAGTGTTTAATCCTGGAGTACCAGCAACAGATTTATAAGAAGCTGTTCCATCAGGACCTATTGGTAATACTGCTCCATCAATGCTAATAGTTGGTTTTGCAGCACTACTAAACGCACCTACTCCTGCTGTGATAACTAATTCTTCTCCAGACATCAAGTATTGAGAATTAGAAGAAGCGAATGCATTGAATTGATCATATACTAATTCTACTTCACCAATTTCTTTATGACAGTATTCCATCACTTGCGACTCACTATTTCTGATATCGTTTTGAAATTTTGTCAAAATTGTAACAGCCGCAATTGGAGGAGTCATATTAAAATAAGCATATCCCCAATCGTTTTTACCAGCAATAGAAGAAGTTTTAGGAATTGTTAGATCCAAAGGTAAAGTGGGTATTACCTCTTTTGCAATACCTGGATCTAATGCAGCTAATTTATTCTTGTATTCTTTTAATCTTGTCAATAATTCCACACCTCTATTAGGAGTAGCTCCTTTTAGAAAATATCTTGTAGTAGAACTTAAGTCGTGATCATTATAATGCTCCACACCATCTTTAATAGTTAAACCTGCTTCTTTCTTTAAACCGGTTTTCAAAGATTCAACATAAGCATATATTTCGTCAGATAGCTTTTGTGCTTCTGCCGCTTTTGGAGACCATATTGCTGCTTTTTCTGCAGTCTTTGGATCTTCTAATTTCTTTTGTAGCGATTTGATAATGTCTGTATTCTTTTTCTGAATAATCACATTTGCATTGGTCAAACTTTGTTCGATAGTTTTAAATGCATTCAATATCTCGCTAGATACATTTAACGCCAATAATGCAGTCAACACTAAATACATAATGTTGATCATTTTCTGCCTCGGCTCCTTAGGTAATGACATGTATACTAGTTTTTAAAATGAATTGTTTGTTTACTACTATTATTGACGACCCTGCATTGCATTTAACATATTGCTATAAATCTGATTTAACTTAGTTAAGTTATCAGCTAATAATGCAATTTGCTCTTTTGCTCTAACTGCATCAGCAGCAGAACTTGACATTGCATTTGAAGCTTCAGATAATTTACCATAGTAGTTGTTCATTGCTTCCATGGTTTTAGTCATGGTTACAAATTGTTCATTTAAGTTTTTTACACCATCTGATGCTGAAGCAAAACTTCCTAAATTATTCGCAACACTTGCAACAGAATCTTTCACAGTACCCAATGCAATAGCTGCATCTTTGGTATTGTTGGTAAACTCTTTGCTAGATTTAGCCATTTCTGCTAAATCACCTAAGTGCATAGCAGTATCATTTAGTTTTTCAAAACTTGTACTTAATTTTTTAAAGGCAGCCTCATCTAATTTAGCGGCTTCCATACCAGCAACAACTGCATCAGTTGCTCCTGATCCAACGCCTGCAGACGGAGTATGCATATCTGGTGGAGGCAAGAATGCATAGATTACGAAGATTACAGCCTCTGTAGTTAAACCGGCTACTAATAACCAGTCTGCGCCAGGTAG
>CALCEA010000014.1 GCA_937900675.1 uncultured Chitinophagaceae bacterium | reverse complement strand
AACTAAAGACATATTCAAAATTACATCCTTTCTATGGCTAATCCATTATTTCTTTAGAAGATTCAGGAAGTTGAGCATATTCGTTTTGAGCTGCATATTTCCCGAAAATAAAAAACCCAATACTTATGGGTAAGAATATCAATAAAATAATCACCCATTGCAAAATGGTATTGGCTTGAGCCGCTTCAGAAGCAGCTCCAATCTTTACATATGCTTGATACACTAAAAATAAAATAATCGCAGGAGACATTAGCATCCAAACAAAACCTAATAATTTTTTTATGGTATTCATCATTATCCAATTTTTCATTTAATAATTTAGTCCATTACATTTTTATCTATTCTATTACTTAGATAAATAGCTCCTATCGACAAACAAACAGTGGCTACACCAATTGGATACCACAAACCAGCCAATACATCACCAGCAGGATTTGCAGAGGTTTTGGTGAATTCCACGATCAATGTACCTAAAAAAGGAACCAATCCTCCAAATACACCATTGCCAATATGATAAGGCAGCGACATAGATGTGTATCTTATTTTAGTAGGAAACATTTCTACCAAGAAAGCTGCAATGGGACCATACACCATTGTCACATAAACAATTTGAATAAATACCAACCAAATCATATCCCAAAACGCAGCATTGCCTAATGTTTTTTCTACATGCACAAATGGCTTAGGAGATTGATACCTGATCATACTTGGAAAAATCAAAGTAAGCGGCCTTGAAGAATACAAAGAATCTTTTAACAATAAAGTATCCACTTTGCTATATCTAAAAATAGAACCATCTAAATAAAAAGTATCTTCTTGCTTTTTGATGTATAATTTAGTTTTGTCTTTGGTATCAATCAAAGGAAAAGCAGTCATAGAACTGGACAATCTATTATCTATAATTTGTGTTCTTTTTGATGCATCAGTGATATTGATAAACTCTTGATAGATGGGTCTATAAGTAATTACGGCCAATAACATACCTGTCAACATAATCCATTTTCTTCCCACTTTATCACTCAACCATCCAAACAAAACAAAACATGGGGTTGCCATTAATATAGCAATGAGCATGATATTTCTGGATTGTACGAATTCAATTTTACAAACGGTTTCAATAAAACTTTGTGCATAAAACTGTCCGGTATACCATACCACACCCTGTCCCATCACAGCCCCAAACAAAGCCAATAAAACCATTTTAAAATTGGCCTTGTTGCCAAAACTTTCTTTCAAAGGGTTGGCAGAGGTTTTCCCTTCTGATTTTAGTTTAGTAAACATCGGAGATTCACTCATGCGCATTCTGATTAAAACAGAAACTCCCACTAATAATATAGAAATCCAAAAAGGATAACGCCATCCACCCCACTCGGCGCTAAATTGATCCACTCCTTGGCTAGAACGAATTAAAATAATCACACCTAATGCCAGAAACAATCCTAAAGTGGCAGTAGTTTGAATCCAACTAGTCCAAAAACCTCTTTGACCTGCTGGTGCGTGCTCAGCAACATATGTAGCCGCCCCGCCATATTCACCACCTAAAGCCAAACCTTGCAATAATCTTAAGATTAATACTAAAATGGGCGCCAACCAACCAATACTTGCATAACCCGGCACCAAGCCAATGGCAAAAGTAGAGCCTCCCATGATGACTAAGGTTAATAGAAAAGTATGTTTTCTGCCAATCAAATCACCCAATCTTCCAAATACCAATGCTCCAAATGGACGCACAATAAAACCTGCAGCAAAAATAGCAAGCGTACTCAAAAGGGCTGCCGTTCCTGCATCTGCAGGAAAAAATTGTTTGGATAAAATGGTCGCTAACATCCCAAAAATGTAGAAATCATACCATTCAATCAAAGTACCCACAGAAGAAGCGCCAATGACAAAAGCAATTTTGCTTGGCTGATTTGAAGCATTCATACAATATGTTTTAGCAATCGATTCTTCAAGTTAAATATTTAAACTGAAAAACGTAAATTTGGAAACACTATTTATTGATTGCTATGTCTTATCCTTATCAAATCAAAAGCATTGATGCGTATTATGCAGCCTACAAAAAAAGTATAGAAGAACCAGCAGCATTCTGGACAGAAATTGCCGAACATTTTACTTGGCATAAAAAATGGGATACTGCATTGGAATGGAATTTCAAAGACCCAAAAGTAGAATGGTTTAAAGGTGGGCAATTAAATATTACTGAAAACTGTTTGGATAGACATTTGGCAACAAGAGGTAATCAACCTGCCATTATATGGGAACCTAATGACCCCAATGAACATCATAGAATTATCACTTACAATCAATTGCATACCAAGGTTTGTCAATTTACTCAAGTACTTATGAATAATGGAGTGAAGAAAGGTGATCGTGTTTGTATTTATATGGGCATGATTCCTGAATTGGCCATTGCAGTATTAGCCTGTGCAAGAATGGGTGCTATTCATAGTGTGATATTTGGTGGCTTCTCTGCACAAAGTATTGCAGATAGATTAGAAGATGCCAAAGCAACATGCATTATTACCTGTGATGGTGCTTATAGAGGAGCAAAAGATATTCCATTAAAAGGCGTGATTGACGATGCATTAATTGGCAATACAACAGTGAATAAAGTAATTGTTTGTACAAGAACAAGAACGGCAGTGTCTATGCTAAAAGGAAGAGATGTGTGGTGGGAAGATGAAATTAAAAAAGTAGAGTCTCAAGATATTACCTCTGTTGCAGCAACAGTGATGGATGCAGAAGATCCATTATTTATTTTATATACTTCTGGATCCACTGGAAAACCAAAAGGTGTTGTGCATAGCGTTGCAGGATATATGGTTTATACCAATTATACTTTTGTAAATACTTTCCAATATCAGCCTACAGATATTTTCTTTTGCACCGCAGATATTGGATGGATTACCGGTCATAGTTATATTGTATATGCACCATTAAGCGCAGGTGGAACTAGTTTGATGTTTGAAGGCATTCCAACTTTTCCAGATGCAGGAAGGTTTTGGGATATCATTGAAAAATTCAAAGTAAATATTTTATATACAGCTCCAACTGCTATTCGTTCTTTAATGGGATTTGGATTGGGACCTATTCAAAATAAAGATCTAAGTAGCTTAAAAGTGTTAGGCACTGTAGGTGAACCCATCAACGAAGAAGCATGGCATTGGTACAATGAAAATATTGGTCAAAAAAAATGTCCGATTGTAGACACTTGGTGGCAAACAGAAACGGGTGGTATTTTAATTTCTAATATGGCGGGTATTACCGAAGGAAAGCCAGGATGGGCCACTTATCCCATGCCAGGTATCAAAGCCATTTTAGTAGATGATAAAGGGGAGGAAGTAAAAGAAAAAGATGAAGAAGGAATTATTCGTGGTAACCTATGTATCACACAACCTTGGCCATCTATTTTAAGAACTACTTATGGAGATCATGAAAGATGCAGAACCAATTATTTTGCAACATACGATAACTTATATTTCACAGGCGATGGTGCATTAAAAAATGAATTGGGACAATTTAGAATTACAGGAAGAGTAGATGATGTATTAAATGTAAGTGGTCATAGAATTGGAACTGCAGAAGTAGAAAACGCTATTAATATGCATGCTGGCGTGGTAGAAAGTGCTGTAGTTGGATATCCGCATGATATCAAAGGACAAGGTATTTATGCCTATGTTATTTATGCTGGCTCACATGGGCAAGACACACATGGCACTGCAGATCAAATTAGAAAAGATTTACTACAAACGGTAACACGCATCATTGGCCCTATTGCAAAGCCAGATAAAATTCAATTTGTATCAGGCTTACCTAAAACAAGATCAGGCAAAATCATGCGTCGCATTTTGCGCAAAGTTGCAGAAGGTGAATTGAAAAACTTGGGAGATACTTCTACTTTGTTAGATCCTGCAGTAGTTGATGAAATAGTTAAAGGAGTATTATAAACTATTGCTCCATTAAAGATTTCAACTTACTTGATAAGAAAAATAAAATCAAGGAAGCAGTTCCTGCCATGAATACAAAGAACATAAAGAATTCATGTAAGTTGCTAATTTGATATCCTGCAAAAGAAGTAACCTTTCCATTTTCCGGATACAATGCACTAAATACCCCTGCTAATTTATTGGCGAATGCATTGGCTGTAAACCATACTCCCATTAATAAGGAAGCAAATTTGATGGGTGCTAATTTATTAAATAGAGACAGACCAATTGGAGACAAACAAAGTTCTCCCAATGTATGCATCATATACATTCCTAATAACCAGATCATACTCACTTTAATGCCCGCTCCTACTCCATCTACACCAGTAGCAATCCATAAATAACCCAATGCTAAAAAGAATAATCCAAAAGCCATTTTATACGGAGAAGAGGGTTCTCTTTTTCCCAACTTCACCCAAACCCATGCTACCACTGGAGCTAAAGACACAACAAACAAAGAATTCAATGATTGAAAAAAGCTAGCGGGCACCACATAGAACCCTAAATCTCTTTGTGTATTTTCAGACGCAAAATAAGTCAATGAAGCACCTGCTTGTTCAAATGCACTCCAGAAAAATATCACAAAGAAAGAAACCGTAAACAATACTGCTACTTTTTTCTTTTGAATCAAATCCAAACTTTTATCAGAAAAAACAATAAACGAAATCAATAAAATACAAGCCAACAACAACCAAAATAAATAGCTCACTACTTTAATATCTATATACACTAAAGCAATAGTCACCAAAGAAAGTAAAAATAAAAATCCTACCATCACGGGTAGTTTTTGAAAAAATGCTGGAGCATCTTTAGGAGTATCGCCAATAGGCGTGCCTTCTGCATTCACTAAATATTTTTTTTGAAAACTTATTTGAGTGATTACACTTAAAAGCATTGCAATACCTCCAGCTAAAAATCCCCATTTATAATCTCCAGCATTGCCACTAGACTCTGCAAAAAAACCACAAACCACAGGACCCATTGCACCACCTGTATTAATACCCATATAAAATATGGTATAAGCAGCATCTATTTTTTTATCCCCTTTGGGATACAATTGCCCCACCATACTAGAGATATTTGGTTTAAAAAAACCGTTCCCTGCAATCATACATCCCAAACCGGCATAAAATAAGGGTGTTGCTATATTGGCTTGATCGTAAAACTGACCACATGCAAATAAAATAAACTCACCAATTGCCATCACTAAGCCCCCCGCTATGATAGATCTATTATTACCCCAATATCTATCCGCTATATAACCACCTAATAAAGGCGTTAAATAAATCAATCCTGTATAACTACCATATACTTGAGAAGCAAACACCTTATCAAATAACAAAGCCTTGGTTAAGAATAACACCAAGATCGCCCTCATGCCATAATAGTTAAATCGCTCCCACATTTCAGTGGCGAATAAAACATATAAACCTTTAGGATGCTTTTGAGTAGTTGCTGACATAAGAATCGTTTATTTAATTGACCCAAATTAATAAAATCCCTTTAATAATTTTTACTTTCGTGGCATAATCCATCATATTATGAATATTTTACTCATTGGATCAGGAGGTAGAGAACATGCATTGGCTTGGAAAATGACACAATCACACCATTGTGATCAATTGTTTATTGCCCCAGGAAACCCTGGCACTGCTGCTCTTGGGACCAATGTAGCTATTGATATCAATGACTTTGAAGCACTCAAACAATTTTCTGTGGAACAGTCTATAGATATGGTGGTAGTTGGACCAGAAGAGCCTTTGGTAAAAGGCATTTTTGATTTTTTTGCGCAAGATGCATCTACTTCACATATTAATGTAATTGGCCCCTCTAAAAATGCTGCACAACTAGAAGGAAGCAAAGCTTTTAGTAAGCATTTTATGCAAAGACATGATATTCCTACTGCTTCTTATGCAGAGTTTACTATCGAAAACTATGAAGAAGGTAAAAAATACATCAGTGCACATAGCCTACCAATCGTTTTAAAAGCAGATGGCTTGGCGGCTGGCAAGGGTGTTATTATTGCATTTAGCCACCAAGAAGCGCTAGCCAGTTTTGAAGAAATGATTCAAAACAAACAATTTGGCGCTGCCAGTTCCAAAGTAGTGATTGAGCAATTTTTAGAAGGCATAGAAGTAAGCGTTTTTGCTTTAACAGATGGCAAAAACTACCAAATAATTGGGCATGCAAAAGACTATAAAAGAATTGGAGAGGGAGATACTGGTTTAAATACAGGCGGAATGGGCTGTGTAAGCCCTGTACCATTTATGGATGAAACCTTTATGGATAAGGTGATCAAGCGCATTGTAGAGCCTACCATCCATGGCTTTCAAAAAGAAAGTCTGGAATACAAGGGCTTTGTGTTTTTTGGATTAATGAATTGCAGTGGCGAACCCTATGTAATTGAGTACAATTGTAGATTGGGAGACCCAGAAACAGAAGTAATTCTACCAAGATTACAAACCGATTTAGTAAGCCTATTGGCGGCTGCCGACAATGGCACATTAGAAGATGTGAATATCGAATTTAACGAAGGCGCATTCGCCACCGTGATGGCAGTGAGTGCAGGATATCCCGGCAGCTACCCAAAAGATATAAAAATCACCGGAATTGATACCGCAGTAAAGGATACAAAATCGATTGTATTCCAAGCTGGCACTGGATTTCAAGGACATGATATCGTAACAAAAGGTGGCCGTGTTTTAACGGTAACAGCACAAGGAATTCAGCTCCAAGAAGCGGTCAATAATGCAAAAAATGTACTAGCCAATATCCACTTTGATGGAATGTACTTTAGAAAAGATATTGGTTATGAGTTCCCTGGTTAAAATTTCTGAAAAATTATTCTAGCTCATTTTGCTAAAAAGCTTTGTAGTTCAAGTATTTTAAGTGAATTTTGCATCATTCACTTAGAACATTAAAAGCATAACAATAATGGGATTATTCAACTTTTTTACCCAAGAGATTGCAATGGACTTGGGTACTGCCAATACCCTAATCATTCACAATGATGAAGTGGTTGTAAACGAACCTTCAATTATTGCCTTAAACAGGAATAATATGAAAGAGGTTTTAGGTGTTGGTAAGAAGGCATTATTGATGCATGAGAAAACACATGAAAGCATCAAAACAATTCGTCCATTAAAAGACGGAGTAATCGCCGATTTTAACGCTGCTGAATTAATGATTCGTGAATTAATGAAAATGATTTATCCAAAGAAACCATTATTCCCACCAAGTTGGAGAATGGTTATTTGTATTCCATCTTCTATCACTGAAGTAGAAAAGAGAGCGGTAAGAGATAGTGCTGAACAAGCAGGCGCAAAAGAAGTATACATGATTCATGAACCAATGGCTGCCGCATTAGGTATTGGTATTGATGTAGAAGAGCCCGTTGGAAATATGATTATCGATATAGGTGGTGGTACAACTGGTATTACAGTAATTGCATTAGCAGGTATTGTATGTGATCAAAGTATTCGTATTGCAGGTGACGAGTTCACTGCAGATATCATGGAAGCATTAAGAAGATACCATAGTTTATTAATTGGAGAGCGTACTGCAGAACAAATTAAAATTCATGTGGGTGCCGCATTGAAAGATTTAGACAACCCGCCAGATGATATGCCTGTTAATGGTAGAGACTTGGTAACTGGTATTCCAAAACAAATCATGGTTTCTTACCAAGAGGTAGCAGAAGCATTAGATAAAAGTATTTTTAAAATTGAAGAAGCTATTTTAAAAGCACTTGAAACAACCCCTCCAGAGTTGGCTGCAGATATATACCGCAGAGGATTATACATCACTGGTGGTGGATCTTTATTAAGAGGATTAGACAAGCGCTTGAGTCAAAAAATCAAATTGCCAGTACATGTTGCTGATGATCCATTAAAGAGTGTAGTAAGAGGTACAGGTATTGCCTTAAAAAATTATCAACGCTTCCCATTCATTATGAGATAAACCAAAATAAAGTAATTTCCTTTGAAGAATATCATTGGGTTCATAAGACAGAACTTTACTTTTTTTAGTTTTTTGATACTTCAAATAGTGTCATTGGTAATGTTATCTTCTTACAGCAAGTCACACGAAACATTTTTTGGTGGATGGAGTAATCAGGTAACAGGAAATATCAATCGCTATTATAATAATTGGGCTTATTTCTTTGATCTAAAAGCAACCAATGCGAAATTGATTCAAGAAAATGCATCATTAAGAAATCAATTAGCACAAAACTTTGTTGCCTTTGATACCACTAAAAAAGCAGGCACATTTATTCTTAGAAAAGATAGCTTAGAAAAAATCAGAAAGTTTTACTACTACCCTGCTAAAGTGGTAGGCAACACTTTCACACTACAAAGAAATTACATTACCATTGAGAGAGGTGCGTTACAAGGCATCCAAAAAGATATGGCTGCGATTAGTCCAGATGGATCTATCGTAGGCGTGGTAGTAGAAGTCAATGATAATTATAGTAAGATTATGAGTTTACTTCATCGCAATAGTAAAGTAAGTGCGATGTTGAAAAGAGATAAGGTTGCAGGTAGCATTGAGTGGGATGGAGAAGATCCAAATATCTTGACATTAAAAAATATATCAAAAAGTGCTGCACCAAAAATTGGAGACACTGTTTTAACTAGCCCTTACTCTTCTAATTTCCCTGCACAAATTTTAATAGGAAGAGTAACAAAAGTCATCCAAGACCCTTCCAGTAATTTCTTAACATTGAGTGTGAAATCTGCAACCAATTTTTTCACATTGGAATATATTTATTTAGTAGAGAATAAAAGAATGGCCGAACAAAAAGCGGTGGAACAAAACGAGATAAAGAATGAATAGTATATTAAAAAATAGCGCTCGTTATGTCTTGTTCTTGTTGATTCAAATCATCATCTTGAACGAGATTCCTCCTATTCATCAGTTTATCACTCCTTATATCTACTTTTTATTTTTATTATGGCTTCCATTTGGGACTAGTAGATTAGCGCTAACTGCACTTGGATTTGTGTTCGGTTACACATTGGATTTATTCACCAATACCCCGGGTTTACACGCAGCAGCATGTACCTTAATGGGCTATATTCGTCCTACTATTTTAAATTTATTATTAGCACAGGAAGCTACAGAGGAATTGAATAGAGAGCCAAGTATTGGAACAATGGGTTGGGGTCCTTATTTCATTTATATTTTCATACTTACTTTTATACATCATTTTTATTTAGTGTTATTAGAATGGTTGCAATTTGGCAACTTCACTTATTTTATTGGCAAAGTAGTAGCAACCACATTAATGAGTATGCTTTTAATATTATTACCAGAACTCATTACCAACAGAAGAAAGCTCAAAAGATAATTCATGGCATTGTACAACTCCAACAGAGGTGGCATCATACAAATCATTATTGGTGTCATATTTGTAATATTAATTGGTCAATTAATTAGCTTACAGCTGGTATCCAATAAATACAAATTAGCTGCAGACAATAATGCCATTTTTAGAAAAATCATTTACCCTGATAGAGGTATCATTTACGATCGCAAGAAAAGAGCGCTACTAGAAAATACCATCAGTTACGATTTAGTAGTTATTCCTAATGAAGCAAAAGGAGTAGATACTAATACACTTTGTGAAATATTAAAAATAGATAAAGAAGAATATAAAAAGAGAATGATCGAAGTGATCATTAAAAATTCCAGAGTAAAAGCAGGAACATTTGAACCTTTCTTAACCTCAGAATTGTACGCACAATTAACAGAGAACTTATATCGCTTTCCTGGATTCTCTTTATCAGAAAGATCTATCCGAAACTATCCTTATAATACCGCAGCCCATGTCCTAGGATATGTAGCAGAAGTAGATGTGAATTTTTTACAAAAGCACGAAGACGAAGGATATGAAATGGGTGACTATGCCGGTATGACTGGCTTAGAAAAACAATACGAACCGATCCTAATGGGACAAAGAGGTGTAAAACGATTCTTAAGAGACAATAAAGGAAAGATTCAGGGTCCATATGAAAAAGGAGAATACGATACCGTTGCCATTGCTGGTAAAAATTTATTCACTAGTATGGATGTGGAAGTGCAACAGTTAGCAGAAAAATTATTACAAAATAAAGTGGGTAGTGCTGTAGCCATTAATCCTAAAACCGGAGGAGTAATTGCTATGGCGAGCAGTCCGGGATATAACCCCAATTTATTAACGGGTAGTCAAAGAAGAAAAACCATCGGAAGATTATTATTAGATACCGCGCGTCCAATTTATAATAGAGCCATCAAAGGTCAATATCCTCCAGGCTCCACATTCAAACCATTAGGAGCCATTATTGCACTAGACGAAGGATTAATCACACCCTCATATGGTTATAACTGTTTTGGATATTATGGAGCATGTGGAGATCCTAGAAAATGTGAGCACCATAATGCAGGCCATGCTGCTAATTTACAATTAGCATTAGCCAATTCTTGTAATTCTTATTTCTTGCAAGTATTTAGAATGGCTATAGACAATCCTAAATACAGGAATGCTAAAACAGGATATTTGAAATGGAAAGAATACATGAATTCATTTGGTTTTGGTAGAAAATTAGGAGTGGATTTGCCTAGTGAAAACAAAGCCAATATTCCAGATACAGCTAGATATAATAAAGATTTTGGCAACCCTAGATATTGGAATAGCTGTTATATGCTAACACTAGGTATTGGACAAGATAGAATGACCGCTACCCCACTTCAATTAGCCAATAGCATGGCCTTTATTGCGAATGAAGGATACTATTATACACCTCATTTTGTAGATAGCATCGAAGATGAAAGTGAAGCAGACGCTGCTATGTTAGAGAAGTTTCGTACCAAACAAAAAGTGACCAATATACCTTCGAGCATATTTAAAGTGATCAAAGAAGGAATGCATGATGTAACGGTGTATGGTACTGCTGCATTTATTAAAGTCCCAGGACATGAATATTGTGCTAAAACAGGTACTGCTCAAAATCCGCATGGAAAGAACCACTCTTTATTTGTTTGTTTTGCGCCAAAGGATAATCCAAAAATCGCAGTAGCCGTTATAGTTGAAAACGCAGGATATGGTGCTACATGGGCTGGTCCTATTGCTACATTAATGATGGAAAAGTATTTAAACGATACCTTAACACCAGAAAGTACATTAAAAGCAGAAACACTTTCAAAAGTGGATTTAATGCCACAAGCTATTAAAGATTGGTATGTTCGAAATAATAAATCTGCTTATTTAACTCCATTAGAGTACAATAATGATGAATTATCGGACGTTTGGGATATGGAGATGTTGGCATCAGACGCTATTCCAGCAAGGATTCCAAAAGATACTATCAAAAAAGATACTAATAGCAAACCTGCATTGCCAACTGCACCAGCAGCACCTCAAAAAATAAATAAAGACAGTGCACTCCTACCCAATAAAAAGAAGATCATCAAAAATAAAGTTGTTCTAAAAAAACAACCTACTATAAAAAAGAAGACTAAAAATAATAATGTCAACCAGCTCTAACCAAAATAATTTTTCCAAAGGCACCGATTTAGCCGTAATCATTTTATACATGATCATGGTAGCCATCGGCGTTTTGTGTATTTACATGGTGGAGTATAACCCAAACACAAGCTGGAGCACTTCATTTATCACTGCAAAAACCAATTATAGTAAGCAATTCTACTTTGCTATTTTTTGCAGTTTCATTGGCATATTTATTTTACTAATGGATAGTAAAGTATTTACCGCCCTTGCTAATATCTTATATGCTGGCGGGATCTTATTAATGCTCGCAACATTTGTACTAGGTAAAAATATCAATGGATCAAAAAGCTGGATTCCTATTGCAGGTGGGTTTAACTTGCAACCTGCAGAATTGTGTAAAATTTTCACTGCCTTATTTTTAGCTAAATTCATATCCAAGCCTGAAACTGATTTTACGAAATTAAAATCTCATTTAATTGCCGGCGGCATGATTGCCTTGCCAGCTATATTATCTATCATGCAACATGAATTAGGATTGGCATTGGTTTACAGCGCCTTTCTTTTTGCAATGTATAGAGAAGGTTTACCTGCAGCCATTTTGGTAATTGGCTTGTCTTTTGCAGTATTGGTGATTGCTACTTTATTATTAGACCCTACTGTTCTAGCAATAATCTTAACGGTGATAGCTACTTTAATCATTTTATCAATGATTAAAAGATTTAAAAGAAATAAAAATACCATTCTAGTTGTATTAGGCATTTGGGCAATTTGCTTTGGTACTGTAAGATTTGCAGTGCCCTATATTTTCAATAATGTTTTAGAATGCTACCAAAGTACTCGTATATATAGCATGGTGGGTAAGGAATACGATTGTAGCTTCAATATTAAAGCTGCTAAAAGTATGGCGGGCGGCAGAAAAAGTGTCAAGCCAGATGATTATAATGTAAAACAAAGTAAGATCGCGATAGGTTCTGGTGGCTTCTGGGGTAGAGGTTTCTTAAAAGGGACTCAAACCAGAGGAAAATATGTACCTGCACAACATACCGATTTTATATTTACCTCATTAGGAGAAGCTTTTGGATTTGTGGGAACATTTACATTCTTAGGATTATACTTATTCTTCTTGTTTAGATTAATTAGAATAGCAGAAAGACAAAGAAGTACTTTCTCTAGAGTATATGCTTATAGCGTAGTGGGGATTTTTCTTTTCCATATCGCTGTTAATATAAGCATGACGATTGGACTATTTCCAGTAGTAGGTATCCCATTACCTTTAATTAGTTATGGAGGTTCTTCCCTACTTACATTCACTGCACTCATCTTTATTTTATTAAGATTAGATGCCGATAGGCAAATGGTGCTTCGTTAATGCTTATTTTTGCGGCATGCATATTCACCCCTTATCAGAAGGTAGTTTTACAATAGATCAAACCAAGGTATTTGTACCATTCAATACTGCTATTGAAAATTTACAGGAAAGACCTAAAGGAAGTATTTTAGTAGAAATACAGCCCTTTGTAGTGATTACAGAGAAGGATATTATATTATTAGATACTGGCTTGGGGTACATGAATAAATCAGGCAAATTACAAATACACGAAAACCTCATGTCCATTGGCATTGACCCTTCTAGTGTGACCAAAGTTTTCATGAGTCATTTGCACAAAGATCATTCTGGTGGATTAACCTATGTAGATCCAATGAGTCAACAAAGGTTCATCAGCTTCCCTTATGCAAAACATTATATCCAAAGAAGAGAATATGAATTCGCCATGGAAGGTGGAAAATCTTCTTATATACCCGAACAGATAGCCTTATTCGAAGAATTTAGTGGGGTTACTTGGTTAGAAGAAGATGAAGGAGAGATTGATCAATATATACATTATCAGCTAAGTGCTGGTCATAGTAAATTTCATCAAGTAGCTTGGATCAAAGAACAAGATGAAACCATCTTTTATGGTGGAGATGAAGCCCCGCAACTACAACAAATGAGATCTAGGTTTGTAGCCAAATATGATATGGATGGGAAGAAAGCCATGCAATGGAGACAGACTTGGTGGGAAGAGGGCAATAATGCAGGTTGGCAATTTGCTTTTTATCATGACATTAGTCATCCAATATGGAAAAATAATAGCACCATTTAAAACAAACATTCATTAGGAATCAATAGGGACAAGGGTTTCAGAGGATGCTAGTAATTATTTTGTACCTTTAGTGCAAGATGATGTCCAATTCCAACAATAATTACTCCGTTCAATTTAGAAGAAATGTATCTGACAAATACATCATCTATAATAGTTTGTTTGCAGCATTGCCTTACTCTGGCATAGCAAATGTTGGTGCATTACTTCCAATTATGTTGCAAACCTGTGAAGAGGGATATGCAAAAACAAAATCTCCCATAGAGATTATCGACTACTTCTTCAAACAACATACAGCTGTTGAAACAGAAAAAGAAAAAATAGATCACTTGTTTAAATATGTGCAATACATGGAAAGACAGGTTGTTTTATTTGACGCCATTGAAGATGCGGCTTTTACTTCAGTGAATGATATAGAAGGAATGGGTAGCTTGAAAGCATTAATTAGAGAAGCTAGTTTCTCTGGTAAAACACAGGCTTTAAAAAACAAACTAAAAGATTTTAAAGTTAGAATTGTTTTAACAGCACACCCTACTCAATTTTATCCTGCAAATGTATTAGGCATTATACATGATATGGGTGACGCAATTGCCAAGAACGATTACCATACCATTAATCAATATATTCAACAACTAGGTTTAACGCCATTCTTTAACAAGAAGCAACCTACTCCAACAGACGAAGCACAAACTTTGATGTGGTATTTAGAAAATGTATTCTATAATGCTGTTGGCAATATTTATGATGCCATCGTTAAGAATGTATTTGATAATGATTATGATGCAGCCAATCCTTTTATTGAATTGGGTTTCTGGCCTGGAGGAGATAGAGATGGTAATCCATTTGTGAATGCCGCGACCACTATTAATGTGGCTCAGTTACTAAGAAGTAGTAGTATTGTTTCCTATTATCGAGATGTCAGAAAATTAAAAAGAAAATTAACTTTTGCGGGAGTAGACACTATTTTAAATAGTCTGGAAACAAGACTTTATGAGAATGTATTTAGACCCGAAGCAAGTAGTCCAATATCTAGTGAAGAAATCATAGGAAGTCTTACAACCATTAGACAAAAATTGATCAATGAAGACCATTCACTATACTTAAATAAATTAGAGAGTTTATTGAATAAAGTGAAAATATTTGGAACACATTTTGCTTCATTGGATATTAGACAAGATAGTAGAATTCATCATAAAGTATTAATGGACCTTGGTGTTTTACCAGACAACTATCTTGCATTAGATGAAGCTGCAAAACTCAATCTGTTAGCTACATTAGAAGGCAAGATGGATCCTACCAATTTTGAAGAAACCATTACAAGAGATACTCTAGAAAGTATTTACGCAATACAAACCGTACAAGCACTCAATGGAGAAGCAGGTTGTCATAGATATATTATAAGCAACTGCCAGACTGCAGTCAATGTGATGGAATTATTTGCTTTAATGCGTTTGTGTGGAATGAATGAACAAATTAGCAATATTGATATTGTTCCATTATTTGAAACCATCGATGATTTAGCGGCTTCTGAAAAAATAATGGATACTTTATATCAACATCCAATTTATGCTGCACACTTAGCCACTAGAAAAAATCAACAGCCTATCATGTTAGGATTCAGTGATGGCACAAAAGATGGGGGTTATTTACAAGCTAATTGGGGAATTTATAAAGCGAAAGAAGTATTGACTACCATTTCAAGAAAGTACCATATTGTAGTAAGTTTCTTTGATGGTAGAGGTGGGCCTCCTTCAAGAGGTGGTGGCAAAACCCATCAATTCTATGCATCCATGGGAAATCAAATTGAAAATCAAGAAATTCAATTAACAGTTCAAGGTCAAACCATTACTTCTACATTTGGCACCATACAATCTGCACAATATAATTTAGAACAATTATTAAGTGCAGGTGTAAGTCATGAGTTATTTTCTGATGCTAGATTACAAATGTCTGCGCAGGATAGATTGATTTTAGAAGAATTAGGAAACATCAGTTATACCAGTTACCAGCAACTTAAAGAAAATCCATTGTTCTTGCCTTATTTACAAAAATTCAGTCCTTTGAATTTTTATAGTAAAAGTAATATAGCAAGTAGACCTGCTAAAAGAGGCGCCGGTAATACATTAAAATTTGAAGATCTAAGAGCTATACCTTTTGTGGGAAGTTGGAGTCAAATGAAACAAAATGTTCCAGGATTTTATGGCGTGGGAACTGCTTTACAAGTATTAAAAGAAAAAGGAATGTGGAAAGAAGTGCAATCACTTTTTAACAATATTGCTTTCTTTAGAACACTCATAGATAATAGTATGATGAGTATGGTGAAGTCGAATTTTGCCATTACCAAATATGTAGACAAGGATCCTCAATTCTCAGCAATCTGGAATACGATTAAAAATGAATTTATACTCACAACACAATTGTATCTAGAACTAAGTGGCGGAAAAAGTTTGATGGAAAATGATACTGTTGGAAAGCATTCCATTTTATTAAGAGACAGAATCGTATTGCCCTTATTGACAATACAACAATACGCATTGGGAAAAATGCAGGAAGAAGGTTTGAGTGAAGCATCAAAAAATGCCTACGAGAAACTGTTGACCAGAACCATGTTTGGGATTATCAATGCTGCAAGAAATTCAGCTTAATTTAAACAGGGGCTTTCGTATCCTTCCATTTCCAAAGGTGTAAACAAGCATAGGTTTTATAAGGAGACCAAGACGCTGCCTTTTTAAGCATCTTAGTGCGAAGCTCTTTTTTGGTTTCGTATTTAATTTTATACAATTTAATCATAGCTTGTTGTATACCTAAATCATCTACTGCAAATACATCTTCGTGGCCTAAACTAAACATCAATAGCATTTCAACCGTCCATCTTCCAACCCCCTTAATTTGAGTAAGCAATTCTATTACTTCCTCTGGTGGCATTTTGTATAATTGAGCATCTGTGATTTTATGTTCTAAAAAGAAATTGGCCACATTCTGCACATAATTCACTTTCGCATTACTTAAACCAATGCCTTTTAAAATCAGCGGATCGGTTGATACCACTTTTTCACAAGTAGGCTCTTTACCTCCGTACAAATCCAAGAATCTAGTAAAAATTATTTTAGCAACTTGTGTACTTAATTGTTGACTAATAATACTTGCTATCAAACGAATTGGGGTGTTCTTTCTTTTGGTCAAAGAATGAGTATCCTCATTTAACAATGCAGCCAGGGCTTTGTCTTTTTTTAAATGTAGTTTATACGACATAGCACAATTTAGGTTCTTTTATGTAATTTAGGTAGGTCTAACTACAAGCACATGAAAAAATTATTACTACTTACTGGTATCATCATTTCTATCTCTAGTATGGCTCAAACAAAAGACGAGCAAATCATAAGAAAAATGCTAGCGGATCAAATTAGTTTCTGGAATAAAGGAGATATACCTGGATTTATGCAAGGCTATTGGGAAAATGATAGCTTGGTATTTATTGGAAAAAACGGACCTACTTATGGATACAATAATACTTTACGCAACTATCAAAAAAACTACCCCAATAAAGATTATATGGGTGTGCTAAATTTTGATATACTAAGTGTTCAAGCAATAGAGAAAGATCACTTTTTTGTAATTGGTAAGTTTATGTTGCAAAGAAAAGTGGGTGACGCAAGCGGGCACTTTACGCTCATTTTCAAAAGAATCAATGGTGTTTGGAAAATAGTGTCAGACCATAGCAGCTAATACATTACTACTAATCTAAGCTTTGTTTATTAGTTGCAGCAGCTTTTAAGATTCTGTCAAACTGAGCAGGAGTCAAATCGTTATAGAAATAATATACAGGATCTACTTTGGTACCTCTTTTAATCACTTCATAGTGACAATGCGGACCAGTGCTCTTTCCTGTACTTCCAATATATCCAATCACTTCACCACGCTTAACTCTTTGTCCTGCTCTTGCTTTTACCCTAACCATATGACCATATAAGGTTTGGTAACCATACCCATGGTTGATCACCACTTTATTGCCATATCCATCTGTATTAAATCCAGCAGCTTGCACTACACCATCTGCGGTTGCATAAATGGGAGTACCAGAAGGAGCTGCAAAATCTAATCCCGCGTGTAGTCTATAATCTTTATATAATGGATCTACTCTATAACCAAAACCAGAAGCAACTCTGTTTAAATTTTTATTACTTACCGGCTGAATGGCAGGAATGGCTTTCAATAATTTTTCTTTGTTCTTCACCATATCAGTAATCTCAGTAAAAGATTTTGTTTGATAAGCCATCCTTAAACTTAAATTATTCAATTGACCCACCATACTTTCCAATAATTCATCACTACTTAGGTTCTGAATTAATTGTACTTCTTTCTTGGCTTCCATTTCTTTTACACGAGCACTATCAGGGATGGGGTCGGCCTCAAAAATAGAACGGTACACATCATTATCTCTATTCTCTAATTCGTTCATTTGAAGCTCTAATTGCTTCACTCTTTCCTGCAAAACGCTATAGCTTTCTCTATAGGATTGATTTTGTTGACGCAACAACTTTTCTTTAGGAGAGTCGATATATTGGAACATCACCAATACAATAATAACACCTGTTACTATGGAAGCTGCTATAAATCCAAAGGTTTGTAATAAGCGAACACGCAAGGGCACTTCCACTTTTTCAAATCGAAGTGTATGGGTATTAAAGAAATATTTGATTTTCTTCATCTCAATTACGTGATTAATATAGCTAAATCTGTTAAAAAAGGGCCTATTTCCTTACCTTTGAAGCTCTTAAAAAACTGTACAAATATAGCTTTTTAAGGATGAATTAGCTTAAAATTCCAATACATGATGACCAGTTCAGAAATTAGACAAAAGTTTTTAGATTTTTTTGCATCCAAAGGACATGCTATTGTGCCTTCTGCACCGATTGTAATTAAAAACGATCCTACCCTGTTGTTTACCAACGCGGGTATGAATCAATTTAAAGATTACTTCTTAGGCAATCAACAACCTAGTCATCCAAGAATTGCCGATACACAAAAATGTTTAAGAGTAAGTGGTAAGCACAACGACTTAGAAGAAGTGGGCGTAGATACCTATCATCATACTATGTTTGAAATGTTGGGTAACTGGAGTTTTGGAAATTATTTTAAAGCGGAAGCCATTGAATGGTCATGGGAATTATTAACCAAAGTATACAAATTAGATCCTGCTAGATTATATGTTTCTGTATTTGAAGGAGATCCTGCAGAAAATTTACCACCCTCTAGCGTAGCCTTAGAAGAGTGGAGAAAATGGGTGCCAGAAGACAAAATTATTTACGGATCAAAGAAAGATAATTTCTGGGAGATGGGTGATACAGGACCTTGTGGACCATGTAGTGAAATACATGTAGACATGCGTTCAGAGGAAGAAATTGCACAAATACCAGGAAGAGATTTAGTGAATAAAGACCATCCTCAAGTAATTGAAATTTGGAACAATGTATTTATCCAGTACAATAGAAAAAAAGATGGAAGCTTAGAACCATTGCCTGCAAAGCATGTAGATACTGGTATGGGCTTTGAGAGACTGGTTCGTGTTATTCAAGGAAAGAAAAGTAATTACGATACGGATGTGTTTACAGGAACCATTGATATCGTTTCACAAATCACTGGAAAGAAATATGATTTTAGCGACAGCAAAGAAGCAGTTGCTTTTAGAGTAATCGCCGACCATATTCGTGCTATTGCATTTACTATTGCAGATGGACAATTGCCATCTAATACTGGTGCTGGATATGTAATTAGAAGAATATTAAGAAGAGCTGTACGATACTATTATTCTTATTTGGATTACAAGCAACCATTATTGCATCAGTTAATGCCTGCATTAGCAAAACAATTTGAACATGTATTCCCAGAATTACATAGTCAATTAGATTTTGTGAGCAAAGTTGTTAAAGAAGAAGAGGAAGGATTTTTAAGAACCTTGGAGAAAGGCTTAAAAAGAATGGATGATATCATTGCTTCACACCAAAAAGGTGCAACTATTGAAGGTAAATTAGTGTTTGAATTATTTGACACTTATGGTTTCCCAGTAGACCTTACAAGATTGATTGCTAGTGAAAATTACTTACAGGTGGATGAAGACGGCTTTGATAATGAAATGAAGCAACAAAAAGATAGAAGCCGCGCAGCTACTGCCATAGATACAGGAGACTGGATCATGGTAGGAGAAGACGCCCCTACTCAATTTGTTGGATACAATAAAACAAGTGCAGAAACATCTATTATTAAATATAGAAATGTAAAAGCAAAAGGGAAAGAAGCTTACCAATGGGTTTTAACATCTACTCCTTTTTATGCAGAGAGTGGCGGACAGGTAGGTGATAAAGGAAGTTTTCAATTTGAAGATGGTTCAGTTTTAGAAGTAACAGATACGAAGAAAGAGAATAATTTATTCATTCACTTTACAGATAGTTTACCTAAAACAATCGGCACTAAGATTACTGCAACAGTGAATGAACATTTAAGAGCTAATACTACCAAGCATCACTCTGCTACACACTTATTACATGCCGCTCTAAGAAATGTTTTAGGCAAACATGTTGCACAAAAAGGATCTTTGGTGAATGATCAACAATTGCGTTTTGACTTCTCTCATTTTGCAAAAATGTCAGATGCTGAAATAAGTTCAGTAGAAAAAATAGTCAATGATAAAATTAAAGAGAATGTTCCTGTAGTAATTAATGAAATGAGCAAAGATGAAGCGATTGCATTAGGTGCGATGGCTTTATTTGGAGAGAAATATGGAGATAAAGTAAGAGTAGTGGTGATGGACCCAGCCTATTCTATTGAATTGTGTGGTGGTACGCATGTGGGACATACAGGAGAAATTGGACACTTTATTTTAAAAGCAGAATCCTCTGTAGCAGCAGGTGTAAGAAGAGTAGAAGCTGTTGTAGGTGAAGCGGCAGCTATACATATTACAGAAGTAAAAGAGAAATTACATAAACAAATTGTTCAATTAACTGAAGCTTGTGCATCGATTGCTGCAAAGTTGAATATCGCTTTCAATGCTCCTGAATGGAATGAGCAATCTAGTATCGATGTATTAAATGATACGATTCAATCATTACAAAGCAGTCAGAAAGATTTAGCAAAGAAATTAGAAAGCCAAGAAGCTTTATTGGTAAATGAATTATTTGAACAATATAAATCTGCTTTCACTACCATTAATGACATTGAATTCTTAGGAGTACAATTACAATTAAGTAATGCGGATCATTTGAAAAAATTAGCATTACAATTAAATAGCTTACATACCACTGCTGTGGTGATATTAACTGCTGAAGCCAACGGAAAAGCGAATGTAGCTTTATCTATAAGCGAGTCTTTAGTAAATAGTAAAAACTGGCAAGCTCCTGCCATTATTAAAGAAAAAATTGCCCCATTAATCAAAGGTGGTGGTGGTGGTCAAAAGACCTTAGCTACTGCTGGCGGACAGGATGCAAGCCAATTAGATAAGGTGATTGAAGTGGTAAAATCACTATTATAACAAGATCAAAATAGCATTAAAAGCTTCATAAACAAACCCTTAGCACTGAAAACGGCTAAGGGTTTATTTTTTATAAAAATTTAACAATTGCGAATTGTTTCGTAGATGAAATTTTTCCTTATTTTTGATCTACAAAATATTTCGTATTTAAAATACTCATTATGAAAAGAATCATTGTAGGACTTAGTCTATTTACTTTTTTAGCCCTTGGAACAAAGGCTCAAGAAGTAGTGGTGATCAAGCAAAATAAAAAAGATACTACTGGCAAACCATTAATGGTAATTGATGGAGTCATGCAAGAAAATAAAAACATGAATGATATCTCCCCTAGTGATATTCAGTCAGTGAATGTAATTAAAGGCCCATTAGCCAAAGACAAGTATGGTAAAAAAGGAGAAACAGGAGTAGTAGAAATTATCACTAAAGGAAAAGGCGTAAGCATTATCGATACCAATAATATTACTATTACAGTGGATGGTGATCAAGTATTGTTGAATGGAGAAAAAGTAGACCCAAAAGATCCAAGATTAAAGAAAATTAAAATGATAAAAGTATCTGGTGGCCCAATGGCCCCTCAAGATCCTTTGGCACCACCTCCTCCTCCAGCTCCAATGAATAAAGCTTTTTTAGGTGTTTCTACTAGATCAACTTCTGAGGGTGCTGAAATTGTTCAAGTAAGTGAAGAAAGCCCTGCAGCTAAAGCGGGCCTAGAAGAAGATGATGTTATAACACAGGTAGATAAAGATCCCATTAAATCTCATACAGATTTATATGCAGCTATTGGTAAACACAAAGAAGGCGATAAAATCACTATTGAATATTTAAGAGATGGGAAGAAAAATAAAAAAGAAATTGTTTTAGCAAAAAATAAAACAGCAGCAAGAGCAGTTAGTCCGAATAGAAATTGGAATGAAGATGATATAGATGTGTATCAAATTGAACCAGACAATTTCAATCAAAACTTTAATAGAGATTTTAATAAAAACTTTAGAAAAGGATTTGCCCTTCCCAACTTACCAAACTTAGAAGAGATCTATGTGAATACGAAGAAACCCAAATTGGGCATCTCCATTGAAGATTTGGAAGAAGGGTCAGGAGTAAAAATTAAAGCAGTTACAGATGGCTCACCTGCAGCTAAAGCTGGATTGAAAGTGGGTGACATTATCACCAATATTGACAAACATGAAGTAAAAGAAGTCAACGATATTAAATGGCAATATTTTGATGCGGGACAAACCTTAAAATTGAGCGTTATTAGAAACAAAGAAGTAAAAATGATTGAAGTAAAAATCCCTAAAAAGATAAATTCTGCTGATTTATAGTTAAAAATGGTTCTCATTTGCTAAGCCTCTCCTTGTATTTGGAGGGGCTTTTTTATGTCAAAGCCTTTTAAATTAGTACTTTTGTGCTATGGCAGAGGCAAAAAAATACGAAGCTGTAATTGGTCTAGAGATACATGCACAATTGGCTACTAATAGCAAGTTATTTTGCGGAGATGCCACTAGTTTTGGAGCAGAACCCAATACACATATTAGTCCAATTACCATGGGACATCCTGGCACACTTCCAAAGACCAATAAAAAAGCAGTTGAATACGCCATCAAAATGGGTATTGCTTGTGAATCTACCATCGAACAAAATAATTATTTCGCCAGAAAAAATTATTTCTATCCAGACTTACCAAAAGGCTATCAAATATCACAACATACCACACCTATTTGCGTAGGTGGAAAAGTAGCCATTCAATTAAATGGTCAAACTTCTTATGTACAATTAAATAGAATACACTTGGAGGAAGATGCTGGAAAGAGTATTCACGATATCTCCCCTACTGATACATGTGTTGATTTAAATAGAGCAGGTACTCCATTGATTGAAATAGTAACTGAACCATGTTTACATTCAGCCGAAGAAGCATTTCAATATGTCACAGAAGTAAGAAAACTAGTAAGATGGTTAGGTGTTTGTGATGGCAATATGGAAGAGGGTAGCTTGCGATGCGATGCGAATATTTCTGTGAGACCTGTGGGAACAAGCACATTAGGTACCAAGGTAGAAGTAAAGAATCTTAATTCAATTAGAAATATTAAAAAAGCTATTGAATTTGAAATTGAGAGATTGATTGGCTTAGTAGAAGCTGGCGAAACAATTGTACAACAAACAAGAAGTTTTGACGCCAATAAGGATACCACTTTCGCTATTAGAGATAAGGAAGATGCCAATGATTATAGATATTTCCCTGATCCAGATTTAGCGCCTTTTCATTTAACAGAAACCTATATCAATAGCATCAAAGAAACCATTCCTGCTTTACCGAATCAGTTAAAAGCAACATGGAAAAATACTTTAGGTTTATCTGATTATGATATTGATCAAATCACAGAGAATAAAGAGGAGGCAGACTTTTATGCCAGCTGGATAAAAACCACTCAACATTATAAGGCAGCTGTCAATTGGATATTAGGTCCTATTAGAGAGTATTTGAATGAATCTGGAAAAATGTATAAAGACCTTGCCACATCTATTGATACCTTAAATAATTTATTAGATTTAGTAGAAAGCAATCAATTAAGTTTTTCAACTGCAAGCGGAAAAGTATTTAAAGGAGTTATTGGCACTTCAATGCATCCTCAACAATACGCAGAAGAACATCAATTGATTCAGAATAATTCTGCCGATCAAATTAATGTATGGGTGGAACAGGCATTAGCTGCACATCCCGACAAAGTACAAGAATATAAAAAAGGGAAAAAAGGATTGATTGGATTATTCATGGGAGAAGTGAAGAAACTAAGCAAGGGACAGGCAGATCCAAAAACTACCACACAAGTTTTAGAACAAAAATTAGCTCAATAAGCATATGAAAAATAAATTATTCCAAATCAGCTTCTTAATCACTTTATTGATAATAAGTAGTTGTGGTCAAAAAAGTAAAGAGTCAAGATATAATGTTGCAGGTACCATAAAAAATGCCACTGCACAGAAATTACTTTTACAAGAAATTCCATACGGTGGTAAACCCATCATAACACTAGATTCAACTAGTTTAAAAGAAGATGGTAAATACAGTTTTGATTTTATTGCTAAAGAAGAAGGTATCTACAGAATTGCGACAGAAAAAGATGTTGAAATATTGTTTATCAACGACGAAGAGAATATTCAGATCAATGCAGATGCCAATGATTACAATAGCTATCAAATTAAAGGATCAAAAACAAGCGAGGGCTTATTAAATTTCTTAAAAGAATATAGACAAAAAGACTCTTCTATTTTTGCTACTTTATACAATTTGGATGCATTACAAAACCAAAAAGCGAAAGACAGCACTATCTATTGGTTACAAAAACAAAAGACAGATAAGATTACCCAATTAAATCAGTTTATTGAAAAAACGGTTGCAACTGAAACAAGCCCAGCATTTTTATACTACGCTTTAGGATTAAGTATCCGATCTATGGAAGCTGCACAGGTATTGGCTATGGCTAAATTAGCTGCTGAGAAAACAAAAGCTACTCCTTTAATTGACTTTGTGACCACTTTAAATTCTCAGGTTCAAGCTAATACAACTGCAAGACCTATTGAAGTAGGACAAATCGCACCAGAAATTGCTTTGCAAGATGTGAATGGTAAGATTGTCACTTTAAGTAGTTTAAAAGGTAAATATGTATTAGTAGATTTCTGGGCAAGTTGGTGTGGTCCATGTAGAGGAGAGAATCCAAATGTAGTAGCCAATTTCGAAAAATATAAAAACAAAAACTTTACTGTTTTAGGTGTTTCATTAGATGATGATAAAGCGAGTTGGTTAGATGCTATTAAAGCGGATAAATTAAACTGGCAACATATCAGTGATCTAAAAAAATGGGAAAGTGTTGTGGTGAGTGCTTATCAAATTGAAGGCATTCCTTTCAATGTGTTATTAGATCCAACCGGAAAGATTATTGCAAAAGATCTAAGAGGACCAGCACTAGGAACCACGCTTGAAACCTTATTAAAATAAGAAGCTTACGATATTCACAAAAAAACCGTCTTTTTAGACGGTTTTTTTATTCTCTTTAATGAAAGTTTTAATCAAGGCAGGAAGTAAAACCAGATTAGTTAAAGTACTTACAATAAGCGTTAAGGATGTTAACCACCCAAGCGCTTTAGTACCTCCAAAGTCACTGAAACAGAAAATAATAAAGCCCGCTACCAATACCAGTGAGGTATATATAATACTAATACCAGTATGTCTAATGGTTTGAATCAAAGTATTATTCACTTGATAATTCATATGAGGTAATTCCTGTTTATAGTTTACTAAGAAACGAATAGTCACATCTATGGCAATACCTAATGCAACACTAAATACCAAAACAGTAGATGGCTTTAATGCTACACCTGTCCAACCCATAATACCAGCAGTAATAAATAATGGAATGATATTAGGGATTAAAGAACACATTAAAATTGGAAAAGATCTAAACAAGAAAATCATACAAACTGCAATCAATAAAAAGGCCCAAAAAATAGATTCTCCTAATCCTTTAATAATAAAATTGCTACCTTCTAAGAAAGTCACACTACTTCCTGTAATCTCAACATGGTATTTTGCAGTATCAAATAAGGCTTTTGTTGCACTATCAATTTTAGCAATAAATAAAGGCAATTTAGCACTACCAATATCTTTCATATTCACAGATATTCTAGTGGCTTTCTTATCCTTATCAATAAATTTATTCAATAGGGTTTCAGGACCTTTTGCAGCTGTTGTTTTAGCTGGCGTTGTATCCATTGGCTTTGGTGCGATATAAGGCGCAATAAAAGCCATTTCAGTCCCGGTAGGAATCGCATAAGCCAAACTATCCCCATCATAAAATGCTTGTTTAGCAAACTTGATGCCATCCAATAATCCAAGTGGTTTTCCCAATTCTGCTTGCTCTTGTAAAAAATAATCTAGTTCATCTATTTTTTCTAAAGGCTTCAAACTCTTAGTTAAACCATTTTTCTTTTTACTATCAATTACAATCTCTAAAGGCATTACCCCTCCTGCATTTTGTTCAAACCATTTAAGGTCGGTATACAGTTTGTCTTTTTTGGGAAGGTCATCTACAATAAACGCCTCTTTCTTAATTTGAACCAATCCAAAAGAAGAAACGATAACCAAAACAATGGTGATGCCAAAAACCCATTTGGTATGATCAAAAGTCCAGCGTTCAATTTTGACTAAAAGCTTTTCTAAGGTTTTATTATCCAAATACTTGATATGTCTTGCCTGAGGGACTTCTAAATAGGATAATACTGGAGGAATAAAAAACAAACTAATAAAAAACAAAGCCATAATATTTACACCTGAAACCCATCCAAACTCTTTCAATATAGGACTCTTGGTTAAAGCAAAAACAAAAAAACCAATCGCTGCAGTGATATTACAAAACAAAGTCACAATACCCATTCTACCCACCATTTGAATTAAGGCTTTTTCTTTGTCTCCTGTTTCTTTATAAGAAGTATGGTATTTGTTTAAAAAGTATATACAGTTAGGAATACCAATGACTACAATCAATGGAGGTATTAGAGCTGTTAATAAAGTAATCTTTTGCCCCAGTAATACCATTGTTCCAAAACTCCATATTACACCCATTGCAACTACTGCTAAACTCATTAACATAGCAGGTATAGATCTGAAAAACAAAAGCAATGTAATTGCTGATAAAACCAATGAACCTATCAAGAACCAAAACATTTCCTTCTTGATTCTATCTGCCATAATGGTTCTGATATATGGAAGCCCACTAACATGCAAATCTAATTGTGTAGCTTTTTTAAAACTACTCAATTTAGTTTCCAATGAATTGATGATTCTTGATCTAGCCCCACTGTTAATAGAATCAGGAATAAAACTAATGGCCATAATATAAGAGCTACTATCTGGATTGTATAGTAAGTGTTTATAAAATGGCAATGATTCGAATATCACTTTGTCTGCTAACAAAGCGCTATCATTAGTATAAGGAGGATGAAAAATGATATCCCCTTTAAATTTAAAATTTACCGTATCCTTAACAATAGCATAAGCACTTGGAACCCCTAATACATCTGTAACGCCTGGAATAGTTTTGATATTTTTTTGTAAATCAGCTAATGCATTGAAATTTTGTGTTGTATATAAGTTCTTTGTTTGAAAACCCACTACCATTGTAGTTCCATCCACACCAAATTGGTGTACAAATTTTTTATATATAGAAAATGTAGGGTTGTCTTCGGGTATCGCTTTAGTAAACTCATAGCTTAATTTTACTTGTGCAGCAAAATATCCCATAAAAATAGTGATCGCTGTAAGTATTATTAAACTAGTTCTTCTGTATTGTAATATTTTTTGTCCTAAACGATACCACATATAAATTAGATTGTATTAGATCACCCAAAAATACGCCATTACTTGCGTAAGAAGTCCAATGGATAGACCGATGATTAATTCTTGTTTTGTGTGATCGCTAACAAGCATTCGTGCACTTGTAACAATTGCCGTAATAATTATTGCCAACAAAACCCAAATAGCATTGTTGATTGAGTAATGTAAACCCACAATAATCACGGCAGTCACCAAACCACCCACACCCATGGCATGCAAGCTTACTTTAATAAAATTATTAGCTATTAAACCAATAGCAGTTGCAATAAATATGCCGAAATAGAAAAACTTAAGTACTATGGGTTGATCTGTAAAGTTTCTACTTAAATAATACATCCACCAATAAAAGAACATGGTAATCACATAAGGTATAATGCGCTCTTTTTGTGTTCTTAGAAAAATACTTTCACTTAGTTTTAAACGCCACATTAAAAAAACAGCAAAAGCTGGAAAAAAAGCAGTCAACCAAAAAACGCTAAACAAACGCAGGGTTAATTGCCATTCCGTGATACCCACAAACTCATAAGGAAGTACCTGAATAAGATACAACATAAAATAAGTAGGAATAAATAAAGGATGTAAAATATATGAAATGAATTGTCCAATATATTTTAAGAAAGCCGGGGTATTATTTTCCATGTATACTTGGGATATAATTAAAGTTCTTTTCTTAATCTAGCAACGGGGATATTTAACAATTCTCTGTATTTGGCAACAGTTCTTCTGGCAATATTATACCCTTTTTCTTGAAGCAATTCGGTCAATTCATCGTCACTCAGTGGCTTTTGTTTATCTTCTGATTCAATCAATTCTACTAAGATCGCTTTTACTTCTTTGGTACTCACTTCTTCCCCACTATCGGTTGTTAAAGATTCACTGAAGAAGTATTTTAATAAATAAGTACCAAATTCTGTTTGTACATATTTGCTATTGGCTACCCTACTCACAGTAGAAACATCCAATTTGGTTTTAGAGGCAATATCTTTAAGAATCATTGGCTTAAGCTGAGTGGTATCGCCACTTAAAAAGAAAGCCTCTTGATGTTCAATTATTGCATTCATCGTTAACAAAAGGGTTTGTTGTCTTTGAAGAATCATTTCAATAAACCATTTTGCTGAATCTATTTTTTGCTTGATAAAAAATACAGCTTCTTTTTGCGCCTTATCCTGCTTCTTACTTCCCTCATATTCCTTCAACATCATTTTATAATCATCACTAATCACTAATGGCGGAGCGTTTCTGCTATTCAAAGAAAGCTCTAATTTATTATTGTTAATCAACACCGTAAAGTCTGGAATAATATACATTTCAGCCTCATTGCTACCCACTGTATCTGCTCCTGGCTTAGGATTTAATGCTATAATTTGATGCAATACTTCTTTCATAGTAGCATCATCTAAGTGAACGCTTTTTTGAATCTTATCGTAGTGCTTTCTTGTGAACTCATCAAAATATTTTTCAAGAATGGTGATAGCCATCTTTAACACATCTACTTTTTCATTTTCTTCCAGCTTTCTTCTTAATTGAATCAACAAACATTCTTGTAAATTTCTAGCGGCAATACCAGCAGGTTCAAATTTTTGTATTTGAAGAAGTACTTCTTCAATCTGCTTTTCTTCCACCCACATACTTTGCTTAAAAGCTAAATCGTCTGCTATAGATTGTAGCGCTCTTCTTAAATACCCGTCGTCATCCAAACTTCCAATAATTTGTTCTGCAATTTTATAGGGAGTCTCTTCTAAATCTAACATGCTTAACTGATCCATCAATTGATCATTTAAACTAAGTTCGGCTTTGATAGGAATCACCTTATCATTATCTAATTCAGGATAGTAATCATCTTTCGTTTTGTAATCCGCAATCTCTCCGTCATCATCATAAGTATATTCACTAATCTCTTCATTGCTCATTTCGTATTCATCCACTGGAATAGCTTCTTCCTCTTGCAAATCATTAATTAAGTCGTCAGAAGAATCATCTCCTAATTCATTATCCAATAATTCTGAATGAAGTTCTAATGCAGGATTTTCTTCTAGCTCTTCTTTGACTCTTTGTTCTATTTGAGCAGAAGGAATTTGCAACAATTTCATCAACTGAATCTGCTGAGGCGACAATCTTTGTAATTGCCTTTGTTGCATTGACTGCCCTAGTGACATATTCTTATATTATTATGAAAGTGCTTCTTTCAAAACTTGTAAAAACTGTGCGCCCTTAGCATGTACCTGCTCTTCTGTCCAAGTAAGACTAATAGCTGTAGATATACATCTTGACATGATCGCGTCACTGGCTTCAAACTTTGTATCACTTAATTTTGAAAGCGCTATTTGTTGCGCTTCGTTTAAAGCATATAAACTTTGAACATTCTTTAAGTGATCCCATTTTCTGATATAATGCCAATTATTAGCAAACCAATAAAAATTACCAGCAAAAATGCCAGCAGTTTTTAATGCTTCAATAGCTTTTTCCATTTTCTCTTGAGAAGGCAAGAACCAAGATAAGAAACTTGCACTATCTCCTGATGGATCTGGCACTACTCTAAAACTAATTCCAGGAACTTGTTCTAGATATGATCTTAGAATCTGATTATTTCTTCTTTGTATGCTTAAGAAAGTATCTAATTTTCTGATTTGAGCCAAGCCCACAGCGGCATGCAATTCACTAATTCTAAAATTGTATCCTAAAAAAGGATGCAAATCCGCTCCTCTATCCACGCCTAAATGATCGTGTCCATGATCTGTGAATGCATCACATTTTGTATAAACGCTTTGATCATTCGTCATCACTACGCCACCTTCGCCACAAGTAATCATTTTAACAAAGTCAAAAGAGAAAGTACCTGCATGGCCAATAGTACCTAAATGTTTTCCTTTATATGTTCCACCGATACTTTGACAAGCATCTTCTAATAAAATCAAATGATGTTCATCACAGATGGCTTTTAAAGCATCTAAATCAGCCATACTACCGCACATGTGAACTGGCATGATACACTTTGTCTTTGATGTGATCGCTGCCTTTACAGCAGTTGGGTTCAAAGTCAAAGTTTCATCAATATCCACTAAAACGGGAACAGCGCCCATACTCAAAACTGCTTCAAAACTAGCCACAAATGTGAATGCTGGCATAATCACTTCATCCCCTGCACCAATTCCCAAAGACGCCATTGCTGTAGTTAAAGCAGCAGTTCCACTAGAGGTTAATTGAGCATATCCAGTACCAAATGTCTTACAAATGGCTGCTTCTAACTCTTTGGATTTCCAGATTCCTTTACGAGGACCATCAAATCCATAACGCATTAAAATACCTGTCTCCAAGACATCATTTACTTCTTTTCTTTCTTCGTCGCCAAAAAATTCAAAACCGGGCATATGCTTGATTTTTAATGATAAACAAAGGTAGTTTAAAAAATGAAAATTGAGGGTTTTTCAGTAATTTGCGCCAGTAAAAAAACGAAATAGAACTTTATGGAATACAATAACTTAATGGCAGTTTCTGGCCTATCTGGATTATTTGAAATGATTAGCAGCAAAAATGATGGTGCTATCGCTAAATCTTTAGAAACTGGCGCTACTCAGTTTGTGAGTTCTAGAGTACATCAATTCTCGCATTTAGAAAGTATTGAAGTATATACAACCCATGACAATGTGTTTTTAGCGGAAGTGTTTATTGCAATGGGCAAATCTAAAGAAGCATTGCCAAGCGAAAAAGATCCAAAAGCAGTAACAGCCTACTTTAAAAAAGTATTCCCATCTATGGATTTCGAGCGTGTTTATCCTAGTGATATGAAAAAGATGGTAAAATGGTTTGGTCAATTAAAAGCCAATAATATAGAACCGGTGCTTCCAGTGGACGAAGAGCCTGAAGCATAAGTACTACCCAATATTTATAAAAAGCTTATCCTAAATAGGGTAAGCTTTTTTATTATCCTTAAATTGCAACAATAAAGCTGGTCTTATGAAAAAATTAGGTTTAATCATTTGCATGTTCGCATGTTTTCAAATGACTGTTGATGCACAAACTCGAGCAGAAAAAAAATGGGTAAAACACCAATTCAAATCTCTAAGTTTAGATGAGAAAATTGCTCAATTAATGGTTTTAAGAGCACACAGTAATTGGGAGCCTAAAAAAATTGACTCTTTAGCAGACTTAATCAAGCAATACAATATTGGTGGACTTTGTTTTTTTCAGGGAGGACCAGTTAGACAAGCTATACAAACTAATAATTATCAAAAAATTGCAAAAACACCTTTGCTTATTACGATTGATGCGGAATGGGGTGTTGGCATGAGATTAGATAGTGTTGAAATGTTTCCAAGACAATTGTCATTAGGTGCCATGCCTAATAATCAATTAGTGTATCAAATGGGCGCAGCCATTGCAGCACAATGTAAAAGATTAGGTATACAAGTGAATTATGCGCCAGATGTAGATATTAATAATAATCCTGCAAACCCGGTGATCAATGATAGAAGTTTTGGGCAAAACAAAAAAACAGTGATTGATTATGGTATTGCATATATGAAAGGAATGCAAGACAATGGCGTAATGGCAACTGCAAAACATTTTCCTGGTCATGGAGATGTAAGCGTAGATTCACATGTAGATATTCCTGTAGTAAATAAATCTAGAGAAGCATTAGATAGCATGGAAATTGCACCGTTTAAAGCATTGATTGATGCAGGAATAGAATCTGTAATGGTAGCACATCTTTCAGTGCCAGCAATAGATAATGGAGAAAAAAGACCCACTTCACTTTCTTCAAAAGCCATCAATGGTTTATTGAAAACAGAATTAGGGTTCAAAGGAATTGCGGTAACTGATGCATTAGACATGAAAGCCATAAGCAATTATTACCCAGAGGGCGAAGCCAATGTGCAAGCAATTTTAGCAGGCAATGATATGCTTTGTTTACCTGGCGATATTGGACAATCCATCAAGAGAGTAAAAGAAGCTATATCTAAAGGAAGATTAAGCGTAAAAGATATAGACGCAAGAGTTAAAAAAGTATTATCTGCAAAATTCAAATACGGATTGAGTCAATTAAACGCAATTGATACTGCAAATATTATCTCAGACTTAAATCAATCAGTAGGAAATTTGAAAGCCACTATGGCAAAACAATCTTTGACTTTTGTAAATGCTAATCAAAGACCTATCATAAAAAAAGGCCAAAGAATTGCCTATCTTGTTTTAAATGCTACTACATCAAATACTATTAGCAATGCATTAAGTGTGGGTTATGATGCTACAGTGTTCTTTAGCAAAGGCGCAGATACCAATTATTTACAATCTATAGAAAAACAATTGATTGATTTCGATCAAGTTATTGTTGGAGTACACAGCTATAATCGCAAACCAGCAAATCATTTTGAAATACCCAATAGTATTTTACAATTTTTAAATAGACCGGGTCATGAAAGTTGGACGCATATTGTATTTGGCAATCCTTATGCAGTAGCAGATTTTCCCGGAATTAAAAATATATTGTTTGCTTACGAAGACAATATACATACAGAAAATGCTGCCATTTTATGGTTAGAGGGAAAAATAGATGCGGTAGGAGTTTTACCAGTTACTGTTACTCAACAAATGCCATATGGATTAGGCAATTCAATGCCTTCAAAGACAGTAACCAATTCGCAAAACAATACTGTTACGAGTATTCAAATAGATAAGTTGAATGCAATAGATTCATTGGTGGCAGATGCCATTAAAAAAAAAGGCCTTCCGGGTTGTCAAGTACTGGTAGCAAAAGATAACCAAATTGTATTCAATAAGTCTTATGGCACTATTGCTGGTGAAGGTACTCCTCCAGTAACCAATCAAACCTATTATGACCTTGCTTCTGTTACAAAAGTGAGTGCTACTACTGTGGCAATTATGAAATTGGTGGAGGAAGGAAAAGTAGATATTGATAAAACCATTGGCGATTATTTACCTTGGGTAAAGGGCAATACAAAAGCCAACATCACTTTAAGAGATTTATTATTACATCAGGCAGGATTATATCCTTATATCAAGTTTTACGAAAAACTATTGAACAACGATGGCAGTTTAAATAAAGACTTAGTAAGTAGTTATAAAGATGCAACACATCAACAAATGATTACCCCAACTAAGTTCTTGGTTAACTATTGGATGGACAGTATTCAACAACAAATTCTAAGAAGTCCGGTAACTGAAGCAGGAAAATACATTTATAGCGATAATGATTTTATATTTTTAGGATGGATAGTAGAAAAGGTAAGCGGGATGTCTTTGCAAGACTATACAAGAAAAAATTTCTATGAACCACTAGGTATGACAAGTACAGGATTTTTACCCTTACAAAAAACAACTAAAGAAAATATTGCAGCAACAGAGTTAGACAATTATTTTAGAAATGAATTAGTTCAAGGAAGCGTTCATGACGAAGGCGCCTCCACAATGGGTGGAATAGCTGGACATGCAGGATTATTTAGCAATGCTACAGATTTAGCAAAATTGTATTTAATGCTTTTAAATGAGGGGCAATATGAGGGTAAAAAATATTTTAATTCAAGTACAATAAAAAAATATACTGCTTACAATACACCCAATAGCAGAAGAGGCTTAGGATTTGACAAGCCAGAAAAGGATAATAAAAACTTAAAAGAACCCTACCCTAGTGCAAGTGTATCGTCAAGTACATTTGGTCATACTGGATTTACTGGAACCTGTGTATGGGCAGACCCAGAACATCAGTTATTGTATATATTTTTATCCAATAGGGTTTTCCCAACCAGGGATAATAAAGCTTTTAGTAGTTTAAATTTAAGACCAAAGATTCAAGAAGTCATCTATAGTGCCCTTTTAAAATGAGAATACTTTTATTTATATTTTGTAGTCTTTGTATTTTAAAAACCAATGCTCAAAATAGCATTGGAGCAATAGGAACATGGAGAGAACATTACAATAACGCCAATATACAACAAGCTATAAAAGGTGATCAATTTTATTTAGCTTCTAAAAATCAAATCATTGTATATAACGAAAATACAGGTAAAGTTAATTTCTTAGGCAAGTCAGATGGATTGCATGAAATAGGTATTAAAACCATTGCATGGGATCAACAAAACGAGCAATTAATCATAGCATACACAAATAGTGCTATTGATATTATAAAAGGTGACCAAATATACCTAATCAATGATATCAAAACCACTTCCCTATTTAACAATAAAGAAATTAAAAATATTAGAATCAATAGAGGGCTTGGCTTTATAGAAACGGGTTTTGGAATAGTAGTTATAGATCTTGTACTTCATGAGATAAAAGAAACATGGCAAAACAAAGACTTAGCTCAAGCAGAAAAAATCTATCAATTAAGTAGCATACCTTACACAAAAAATATTGAAGTATTAAAAGACAGTATTAAGGGAATAGCGATTGCACCTAATTTGAGTAAATGGATCAATATATCTGGACCCCGAAAAACCATGAATGGTTTTGCATCTACTAATGAACAAATAATTCTTGCTCCATTTGCAAACAATACAAACGGTTTTGCAACTTATACAGATCAAGGTTGGACAAATTATTTTTCCATTCAAAATACGACTATTCCAAATATAGAATGGACTGCCGCAAATCCTACAAGTAATCTATTTTGGCTTGCCAATACTCAAAGCATATATAGCTTTGATGGGAACCAACTACAAATTGTACAAAATAACCCAGTAGGTACTATAAAAAATATTTCATTTTCAAAAAATGGTAGGGGTTGGGTATTGAATGATCAAAAAGGATTAAGCTTTATACAGAATAACAATACTAAAACCTATTCATTACCCAATGGAATCAATTTAAACGGCTCAATTCAATTACTTGCCAATCAAAATGAACAATTATATTTGACTGGCCCTTCTATACAAGGCCTATATATATTTCAATCGGACAACTATTATAATACTATTAGTTGGGTACAAAAAACAACTGGCAGTAATAGCGGAAATTTACCAAGCAATAGGGTTACTAGTATGGTAGAAGATAGGGATGGCGCTATTTGGGTGGGCACCGATAATGGAATTGGAATTTTTAATTGTGGAGATATTAGTAAAGAAGCTTGTAATGCATATTTGCCAATTGTCAAGACAAATGGATTTAACGCCTATTTGTTTCAAAAAGAAACCATTAGATGTATGGCTGTTGATGCAGCCAATCGAAAATGGATTGGCACCAATAATGGCGCTTGGTTGGTAAGCCAGGATGGACTTACCATTATTGAACATTTTACCAAAGATAATAGTCCTTTGCCTTCAGACACCATTGAACAAATGATTATTGAACCTAACAATGGAGAAGTGTTTTTTAAAACCAATCAAGAATGGGTAAGTTATAGAAGCACTGCAACAAAAGCTGCAACCCATCAAGAAAGTATTTTTATTTTCCCTAATCCAGTCCCCCCTGATTTTAGCGGCTTAATTAGTTTTAAAAAATTGGTAGACCATGCTCAAGTAAAGATTACAGATATCAATGGAAAACTAATTTATCAAACAAGGGCATTAGGAGGCCAAGCTGTTTGGAATGGAAAAACATATGAAGGAAACCCTGTAGCCACAGGCATTTACTTGGTATTTGTTAGAGATGATGAAGGAAATGAAAAAGCTGTTGGAAAAATAATGATTACGAAAGGATATTAATCTTTATTCATATCAAAATTCTTGAAAGCTTTAAACTTCCAAGATCCCTGATCACCCTCTACTACTCTGTACATTATTTGTCTTACTTTATTAGTAGGCGTTTTGATAGAAGTATCTGATTCAAACACTGGGAATTTTCTGAATAAAATACCTTCTACTAATTTATATTCATCCCCACCACGATATCCTTTACTCAAAACCATGTCATTCATGATATCTGGGAAAAAAATGGGCATTAAGCTTTCGTTGTTTTTTGAACTTACACATAAGATAGAAGGCTTACCGTCTTTATCTAAAAAATAAATTAACACATCCGGGAAACCATCTAAGTTTAAATCATCAATTTCAGAGCCGGTAACCCTACCCTTTAATTCAAAAGAAACCTCTCTTGCTTCTTGCTTAAAGCCAATAGGTCTTATATTCAAGATATTTCGATCCACTAATTTATTAAAACAAGAAATTCTATAACCAGACTTCCCTATTTTCAAAGTACTATCGTATTTGGATACTACATTTTGGCCATTTGCAATAAATGCCATTAATATACATGTCAAAAATAAAGTGTAGCGCATATTTTATTTTTATGATTCAAAGTTAATAGAATAGTTTTGATTTACCATTAATCCAATGCAAATGCCCTTCGAAATACAAATTAGCCCTGTTACCAATTTCCAAGAAATAAGGCTAACCGACAACAGTAGTAAAAACAGTGTTGTTATATCTACTAAAGGGGGCTTACTCAACGAGTGGATGGTAAACGGCAGCACTTCTATCATTCATGGAAATGATTTTTCAAAGGGATGGGGAAATTTTGAAATGAATGGATTTAAAAGTGGCAAAATGAGTCCATTTTCTTGCAGATTGGCTAATGGACAATATGAGCATGAAGAAAAGATATATACCATTGAAAAATTCTATTTAGGGAATCATGCACTACATGGTATTCAATATGATGCAGTATATGATATTGAGTCAACCCATCAAGACATACACCAAGCATCTGTCATTTTAGTGTATCACTATAAAGCAACCGATAAAGGTTATCCTTTTCCTTATAGCATTCATTTAAAATGGACATTGAAAACAAACAATACCATCATTGTAACAACAACTATTACCAATCATCATCATCAAGCCATTCCTATGATGGATGGATGGCACCCTTATTTTCAATTAGGAAAAACTGTCAACGATTATAGTATTCAATTTAAGAATAAAGGTAAAATTGTATATGATCAAAACTTACTTCCTACAGGAGCTATCATAGAAGACACTCAATTTAGTACAGGAAGTACATTGGGAACTAAGCATTTAGATGATTGTTGGGTAATTGATGAAACAGACCCTTCCTGCACCATTCAAAAAGATCATCAAAAAATAATCATTACTCCAATAGCTAATTATCCATATTTACAATTGTATACTCCTGAAGATAGAAAGAGCATTGCTGTTGAAAATTTAAGTGCTGCACCTAATTGTTTTAATAACAAAATGGGGCTTCACTTAGTGAAGCCCCATGAAACCTGGGAACTGATAACCAGTTACCAGTATATTATAAGTTAACTACTGCGGTAATACTAATTTCAATATTTACATTACGAGGCAAAGTTTTTACAGCAACGGTTTCACGAGCTGGAAAATCTTTAGAAAAATAAGAACCATACACTTCGTTCACTTGTGCAAACAAACCCATATCACTTAAGAAAATGGTTGTTTTAACAACATGCGCAAAAGTTAATTCAGCTGCTTCTAAAATAGATTTAATATTTTCCATGACTTGCTTTGTTTCAGAAGCAATATCTGACAATACCAACTCACCTGTTTTAGGGTCAAAAGCCACTTGGCCACTCGCAAATAAAAAGCCGTTAGCAATCACTGCTTGGCTATAAGGTCCAATTGGAGCAGGCACTTTCTTTGATTCGATGATCTGTTTTGACATAATAATTGATTAAGAATTGCAATTTCTTATTTTTCTATCACTTGACCAACCTATTTTTGCAAAACAAACCAACAAAGTGCCCAAACTACTACATATTGATACTACTGGAGAAACAGCCATCATTGGATTAAGTATTCAAGATCAAATTATTGCACAAGTCAAGAACCAAGAATCACAACATCACGCAAGCTTTGTACAAACAAGTATTCAAGCACTATGCAAAGAACATTCCATAGACATCAATGAATTAGATGGAATTATTGTTACACTTGGACCAGGAAGTTATACAGGGATGAGGGTTGGTTTAGCAAGCGCAAAAGGCATTGCTTATGCAATAGACAAACCATTGATAGGTCTATCTAGCTTGGCATTAATTGCAAGAGCCGCCAATAAACAAATCGCTAAAAACGATACTTCTTATAGATTATTCAGCATGATTGATGCAAGAAGAATGGAAGTATTTGGTGCCATCTATGACTCCAATGAAAAAGCATTAACAGAAGAGAAAGCCATTATTTTGGATACCCCCTATTTGACCGACTTAATAAAAGAAGGCAAATTGTATTGTGCTGGTTCTGGTGCCTCAAAAACAGCTCAACTTTTAGTAGATGAACAAATTCAATTATTAGATATTCATTATTCAGTAGAAGAAATGCTTGAATTAGCTCTAATTAAATGGGAAAACCAACAATTTGAAGATCTTGCTTATGTAGGCCCAAGCTACATTAAAGATGTTTATACCATACCCTCCAAGCAATCCAAATAGCCCTATTTTGAAATATTTGGGCATGTATTTACCATTTATAAAATAAAAAAGTAAATATGATAATAAATTATCATATTTCTAAATATTCACTTAACTTTGTAAGGCAATTTTGTTTTTAACCCCCAATCAAGAATTGTCATGAACCAATCTTTACCCCAATTACAACTTGCCAATGGCAAGGAGCCGCTCAAAGTGGACTTATTGCATAGCAAGAAAGCTGCAATGATCCTAAGAGCTTTAAACCACAAACTTCGTCAACAAATTTTAAAGCTGATCGACGAACATCAGAAAATGACTGTTACAGAGATCTATGTAAAATTAAGACTTGAACAATCTGTTGCTTCTCAACATTTAGCCATTTTAAGAAGAGCAGGAATTGTAGGAACTATTCGTGAAGGAAAATTTATTTTTTACTTAGTAGACTACACTCGTTTAGAGCAAGTGAATCAATTTGTTGAACAATTAGTTGGTTAATTTTTTTTGATGTTATTATCTATTGAACAATTTCAGAAAATCATTCAAGAAGATCAGGTAATCATTTTAGATACCAGATCATTTGAAGATCTTGTAACAGGTTATATTCCCAATGCCATTCATGCACCCAAGCATCAATTAGGCAAATTAATCGCGATGGGCTTTCTTCAATTGGACAGCCCTATAGTAATTGTTGCACCAACTGGTGCAGAAAATGAAGCAGATATTTTATTTAGAAAACTAGGCTTTACCAATTATAAAGGGGTTTTACAAAATGGATATACAGCGTGGATTGAAGCAGGAAACAAGTTTGATATTATTATAGATGTTGACATAGATGAATTAGCAATGGATATTCCATTTGATGAGTTCTTGATGGTACTGGATATTAGAGAAGAAGAAAGGTACCATCAAGGGCATATCAAAAATTCTGTGAGTATACCATTGGTTGAATTAGCTGATCCTGGTAGTATGTCAGAATTAGACGAGCACTTTAATATTTATATTATTAGTGATAATGGAGAAGACGCAAGCATTGCTTCAACCCTTCTAAAAAAAGAAGGCATACACAATAATAGAGTAGTCAATGGTGGGTGGGAAGCTGTCCAAGAATTAAAAGATGCTTTCAGTTTTGAAACTTCTAAAGCACCACCTAAACCAGAAGAAAATTAAGAGACTAGTAATGCTGCATGTTTGCTAGCATCATAATCATATTTAAACCTGCGATGACTCCACAAATAATTAGCAGGCTCTAATTTAATTTTCTCTTCCAATATTTTAACATACATAGCAGTTAATGCTCCTTCTTTAAATTCTTTTGGAGTAGTGGTCATTAGTGTATACTCCATATGATAGTATCCGCGCTTGGTGCTATAAAAATGCACAAAGACTTGTGCTGTATTATTTAAAATAGCTCCTTTCTCTGGACCTTTTACAAAAGGGGTGTTCTTTCCAAAGAAGGGTACCCAAAAAGCTTTCATCGGGTTACTGGGATTTTGATCAGCTGCCAATGCCATCGCATATGAACCTTTATTGGCATATTGATGAAACTGGGTTTTAAATTGTGTAGCAGGGATCATAATACTACCAAATCTAGCCCTCATTTGAAGTATCAATTTATCGAAAAAGCGATTACTCAATGGCATGTATACAGCAATAAATGGATATTGACCATATTTAGCTACCCCCCAATTGGCATATTCCCAATTAAAGAAATGCCCGGCCATAATTTGAACATTTTGACCTGTCTTATATAAATCGTTTAATACCTCAACATTACTAGTGAACCTTTTTTCATACTCACTAGTAGAAATAGAGATAAACTTGATGGTCTCTAAAAAAGAATCTGTAAATTTTTTATAAAAAGCATTTGCAATTTTTTGTCTCTCTTCTGTTGATTTATCTGGGAAAGCAATTGCAAGATTATGCGCTACTACATCTACTCTATATTTGATTACACGCTGTAAAATGAATGCAAAAAAATCACTGATGATATAAAATATACGCCAAGGTAATAAGGACAGTAAATAAAAAAATGCGTAAAAAATATAATACATGATGCAAGAAATTATTAATGAGGATCTACCCAAGCATTATGCTCTTTTAACAATTGAATTAATTCATCCACCGCAATAGCACTATCAATATTTCGTTTCATCACTTCTTTACCTTTGTACAAAGTAATCTTACCTACACCGCTACCCACATAACCAAAATCAGCATCTGCCATTTCTCCAGGACCATTCACAATACAACCCATGATGGCAATTTTAAGACCTTTTAAATGATGCGTTACTTTTCTAATTTTAGCGGTAGTTTCTTGTAATTCAAATAATGTCCTACCACAACTAGGACAAGAAATATATTCTGTTTTAGAAATTCTCGTTCTTGTTGCTTGTAAAATACCAAATGCAGTAGCGTTTAAGAATTGTTCAACTGTTTTATTTTGAACATAGTTTCTTCCAGAAACATTACTAAAATTTTGTGAGGCTTTATGATAAACTTCCTCAGATAAGCCCAAGCAAATGCCATCTCCCATTCCATCTAATAACAAAGCACCTGTTTCGGTAGCAAAATGAATCAAATGCTCATCTATAGTAGACCAGCTACTGTCTGTCACCAAAATTACTGGAGTGGTAATGCCTAAATCCATCAATTTTACCATCATTCTTCTAACAGCAGACATCGCAAATTGTAATGTACTGCTGATACAAAATACAGCGGTTGGATCTTTAGCCAAAGCCAATAATTGTTCATCAGATATAGGTGCATTAGTCGAATAGGCATCTAATGCTATAAAATTCATTACAGCACTTTTATTGTTTGCAGCTAAATAATCGGCGGCATCAAAAATAGGCAAGCTCTTTTGTTCCCCTTGTGAAGGTTTCCAAGCATTTGCATGCTGAATAATTCTTAAAGTGCCTGGTAAATCAAAATCAATTGTTTGATTTCCCACAAATACATAATCGGCAGCAGCGTCTGCTATACTCCATTTATCTGTATCTGCATTATAAGTATAACCAATGCTAGTTAGAGCTGCTCTATCAATCAATGTTAATTTACTCAAATCAGCCACCACTACTGGCACTTGTTGATGACCAATATTTTCTACTGAATGCGTATTTCTTCTTTTGTACTCAAAAGGGCTATAAGGTAATTTCTCAACAGAAGGTATTTGTATACTATTCACTATTTGTGCATTGTACCTTTTTACAATATCACGACAAACAGGAATTTCCAATTCAGGATCTTCCGTTAAACTTACTCTTATTGTATCACCAATTCCATCTTCTAATAATGTGCCAATTCCGATAGCACTTTTGATTCTTCCATCTTCTCCATCCCCTGCTTCGGTTACCCCTAAATGCAATGGATAAGCTTCTCCAAATTCATTGTGCATTTGCTGAATGAGTAATCTATAAGCCTGCACCATTACTTGCGGGTTACTAGATTTCATACTTAAAATAATTTGGTGGTAATCCAAACTTCTGGCAATTCTCAAAAATTCCATGGCACTCTCCACCATACCAATAGCCGTATCACCATATCTACTCATGATTCTATCGCTTAGAGAACCGTGATTCGTTCCGATTCTCATGGCTGTACCATGTTCTTTACAAATCAAAACCAATGGAGTAAACTTCTCTCTAATGCGTTCTATCTCTTCTACATATTCAGCATCCGTATAATCAATTTGTTCAAATTTCTTCTTATCTACATAGTTACCTGGATTCACTCTTACTTTCTCCACTATTTTAGCAGCTATTTCTGCAGCATTAGGGGTAAAGTGAATATCAGCAACCAATGGAGTATCATATCCTTTCTCTTTTAAAGCCTTCTTGATCAATGCTAAGTTCTCTGCCTCTTTTTTACTCGGTGCAGTAATACGAACTAATTCCGCGCCAGCTTCAATACATTTAATCACCTGAGCAATGGTTTTGTCTGTATCCATTGTATCGGTAGTTGTCATAGTTTGTACCCTAATTGGATGACCGCCACCTATAATTAAATTACCCACTTTTACTTCGCGAGTAACAAATCTTTTATAATTAGTTAAAGAGTTACAATAGTATTGCATATGATACTTTAATAAATGTTGAAATTATCTTCTTCCTTTTAAAAACCCTTGTTGTAATAAAATTTGTTTAAGCACTGCTATGTTTTTATTGGAAAGATCATCCGCTTTTAATGACTTAGTAGATAAAACAAAGAAGTATACATGCTTATTCTCTTCAACATAACCCAACACCCAACTTTGATTATTTGAATCTAAAGAACTTCCTGCTATATAGCTCAGTTTATAACTTGCATTATCTTCTTTTAAAATCATCTTCTTAACTAAATCCTGAGATCTTTTCTGAAAATATAGTTGATCAAAATATAATTTCTTGATTAACCCTAATTGCTCATCAGGAGTAATTTTCAAAGAATTATCTGACCAAAATTTAGCCATATCCGCACTTACAATGCCCTTACCATAATGTAAAGAATCAATCACTTTTAAAATAGTAGGTCTGCCAATTTGTTGTATCATATTTTGATATGCAACAGTTGAATCAAAATTGATCCAAGAAAGACTGTCTTGATGAATAAAACCTCTCTCCACTGCTAATAGAGCCGGAACTAAATAAAAAGTATTTAAAGGAGCTACAGCAGAATCTTTGTAAGCAGATAAATTATGTATGGTAAATTGCTCTGTTCCATTATCCAATAAAGCAAAGCTTCCATACATACCTGCACTATCTAATATTTTACCTATTGAAGGGTCGTTTTGAACATTATTGGGAGTACATGCCGAAACAAGGGCAAGAAAACTAATCAATACAACTACTGCTTTAAATCTCATAAGGTGAATTTTCATTATCAATAGCAAAATTACCATTTAATCACAATAAAAAGCCCCGAATAGAAGACTATTCGGGGCTTTTAGTAGAATATTTTAGACTAGTTGATACCCAATAATTCCACATCGAAAATTAAAGTAGAACCTGGTCCAATTAAAGCACCAGCAGAGCGCTCACCATAAGCCAATTCTGAAGGAATAAACAATCTCCACTTGCTTCCAACAGTCATTAACTGAACAGCATCCTGCCATCCCTTAATAACCCCACTTAAAGGGAAACTAATTGGCTCCCCTCTTTGTACTGAACTATCAAATACTTCTCCAGTAATTAAAGTGCCATGATAATGACATCTTACATTGCTTTTTAAAGTAGGCTTTTCAGTACCAGTACCTTCTTTTAAAATAAGGTATTGTAAACCACTTGTCATTTTAACAACACCTGGTTTTTTAGCATTTTCTTCTAAGAATGCTTTTCCTGCAGCTCTATTAGCTGCGATTTTTTCGTTCATCATTTTATCTTGGTAGTTTTTAATACATACATCTAAAAGGCTGTCTGGAATAACAGATTGTGTTTGAACGCCTGCTTTAAAGCCTTGTTCAAAAATTGCCATATTAATTTCTTGTAAGCCTTGTCCTTTCATGCTTTGTGCAATTCTATAACCCAATGCATAAGAAGCACTGTCTTTGGTATTTTTCATTGCTTGTGCAGCAGTGTAAGTAATCGCTAACTTAGGCTTGGTTACTGTAGTAGTTGTTTTTTTAGTTTGAGCAGTAGCGAATAAGCTTACAGTCAAACATATAATCAAAAGTCCTTTTTTCATAGTTTATCTATCGGTTAATTAATGAATTTAATTGTTTTGCTACTTTTTCGGTAGGCATCAAAGCTACTACTTTCTTCATTTCTTTAGCAATTTCTTCATTGCAAAGCTTACCAATACTGCCTTCGTGTACATGTGCAATTTTAGTTGAATAGGTAAATTTACCTGCCTCAATATCCAAGCCCACTTTTTTATAAGCATCTCTAAATGGCATACCCCCAACAACTAGTTTATTCACTTCCTCCACACTAAACAAATATTGGTATTTAGCATCTTCTAATAAATCTTTTTTTACCTCCATATGTTGGATCATCAAAGAAGCCATGTCTATACAAGATCTCAATTGATTTAATGCAGGAAATAAATGCTCTTTTAATAATTGTAAATCTCTATGATAGCCAGAAGGCAAATTAGTGGTCATCATCATAATTTCATTAGGCAAAGCTTTAATTCTATTGCAATGAGATCTTATTAATTCAAATACATCTGGATTTTTCTTATGAGGCATGATACTAGAACCTGTTGTTAGTTCTTCAGGGAAACTAATAAAGCCGAAATTTTGATTCAAAAACAAACAGGCATCCATGCTCAATCTTGCTAAAGTATCTGCTATGTTCGCCATAGCACTTGCAGTAATTCTTTCCGCCTTACCTCTTCCCATTTGCGCATACACAACATTGTAGTTAAGGGTTTCGAAACCTAATAATTCAGTGGTTCTGGTTCTATTGATAGGGAAAGAAGAGCCATATCCTGCAGCAGATCCTAAAGGATTTTTATTCACTACTGTAAATGCCGCTTGTAACATGGTCATATCATCTACCAAACTTTCTGCATAAGCACCTAACCATAAACCAAATGAAGATGGCATCGCTAATTGCAGATGCGTATAGCCTGGCAATAAATCATTTTTATGTGCTTCGCTCTTTGCTTGCAATAACTCAAAGAGGGATTGAACAGATTTGCTTAATGCAATAATTTCTGCTCTCAAAAATAATTTTAAATCCACTAAAACCTGATCATTCCTGCTTCTTGCACTATGGATTTTTTTACCAATATCTCCTAATTTCTGCGTCAATATTATTTCAACTTGAGAATGGATATCTTCTACACCTTCCTCTAATGTAAATTCACCTTTCTCAATAGTTTCATAAATTTCAATTAAAGCTTTTTTTAATTGCAATTGTTCCTCAGCAGTCAATAAGCCTACTTCAGACAACATAGTGGTATGTGCAATAGAGCCTAATACATCAAAAGGGGCAAGGTATAAATCCATTGCCTGATCATTTCCTATAGTAAAAGACTCTACAGCCTCCGCTACTTTACTGTTTTTTTGCCAAAGCTTACTCATGATGTAAAAATAGTTGAAAGTAATTG
>CALCEA010000013.1 GCA_937900675.1 uncultured Chitinophagaceae bacterium | reverse complement strand
TCTTCTTGGATTTTTAACATCATTTGATCGTTTTTGATGTAGCCTCCTTTTTTTAATTCTTGTTTCATAGAAAATGGTAATGGATTAGTATTAGTAGTTAGTAGTTCTAAGTGTTTAGTAATTACTTCATCATCTATACAGTAAATGAAATAATCGTTGGCAGTTTGATTTTCAATAATTCTGAATTTACTTTTCACATATCTTTCAAATTCATAATTATATCTATCTAAATGATCTTCGGTAATATTTAATAAAATGGCGATATCTGGCTTAAAGCTGATAATACCATCTAACTGGAAAGAACTTACCTCAATTACATATAAAGCTTTTGGATCTTGTGCTATTTGTCTTGCAAAAGAGAATCCAATATTCCCTACCACTGCTACATCTTGCTCTGCCACTTGGCAAATATGATATAACAAAGAAGTAGTTGTAGTCTTTCCATTGCTACCTGTAATAGCTGCAATTTTTGAATTGCCTTTATATCTGTATCCAAATTCAATTTCACTAATGATAGGAATACCTTTTGCTACAATTGCTTTAACCAATTCGTTTTTATCAGGAATACCTGGACTTTTCATTACTTCATCCGCCGCTAAAATTCTCTCTACACAATGAGATCCAGATTCAAATTCAATTTGATGATCTTCCAACTCTTTTTGAAATACCGGTTGGATAGTACTAGCATCGGACACAAATACATCATAGCCCTTTTGCTTTGCTAAAAGTGCAGTACCTACTCCACTTTCACCCGCTCCTAATATGATTAACTTCTTTGCCAATGTTATCTAGTCTTTAAGGTTAATATAGAAGCCACCACTAATAATATGGTAATGATCCAGAATCTTACTGCAATCTTACTTTCATGAAAACCTTTCTTTTGATAATGATGATGCAATGGGCTCATCAAGAATACTCTTCTTCCTTCACCATATTTTTTCTTAGTGTACTTGAAATAAGAAACCTGTATGATCACACTCAAATTCTCTATTAAGAATACTCCACAGAAAATAGGAATTAATAATTCTTTTCTAACGATAATTGCTAATGATGCAATAATTCCACCTAATGCTAAACTTCCTGTATCGCCCATGAATACTTGCGCTGGATATGCATTATACCATAAGAATCCAATACAACCTCCTACAAAGGCGCCAACAAAAATGGATAACTCGCCCAAATTAGGGATATACATTACATTTAAATAATCCGCGAATACATAGTTACCGCTTACATATACAAACACTCCCAAAGCAGCACCAATGATCGCACTTACTCCTGCAGCCAATCCATCCAGACCGTCTGTAATATTCGCTCCGTTAGATACTGCAGTTACAATAAAAGTTACAACAAGGATATATACAATCCATGTATATTGTTCAGCACCTGGACCTATCCAGCTAACTAGTTTGCTATAATTAAATTCATGATTTTTAACAAAAGGAATGGTTGTAATAGGTGTTTTCACTTTTACAAATCGACGCTCTTGGCCATTGATATTTCTAACTACCACATCTGCGCCTTTTGCAATTTTTTCTCCTTTTTGCAAATTAGCAGAAATATTAGTTGACACTATTTCACGCTCTACTGTTACAGCATTACTAAAATAAAGTGTAACTCCAATGATGATACCCAATCCTACTTGACCGATGATTTTTGACAAACCTGCTAAACCATCACTGTTTTGTTTTTTATACGCTTCACCTTTACTTTGAGCCTCTTTGCGCGCGCGAATTTTAAAATAATCATCTAAGAATCCAATTAAACCCAACCATACGGTACATAAAATCATCAAGCGGATATATACCTTATCTAAATTGGCAAATAATAATGTTGGAATAAGCACACTCAATAAAATGATAATACCACCCATTGTTGGTGTACCCTTCTTTTGTTGTTCACCTGCTAAGCCCAATTCTCTAACTGTTTCGCCAATTTGTTTTCTTTGTAAAAACAAAATCATTTTCTTACCAAAAACAGTAGCAATGAATAAAGACAATAATATAGCCATTGCAATTCTTGATGTTAAGAATTGAAAAGCTCCCAATCCAGGGATATTAAATGTTTTATTCAACCAAGAAAATAATTGATATAGCATGGGGATTATTTTTCTAATTCTTTAAATAGAGTGAACAAAGTTTCTTTATCATCAAAATGGGTTTTAACGCCCTTAATGTCTTGGTATTTTTCGTGACCTTTCCCAGCTACCAAAATGATATCGCCAGGATTAGCAATACTTACAGCAGCCTTGATGGCTTCTTTTCTATCTGCTATTTTGATATACTTTCTTTTTGCAGCACTGGTTAATCCTTGCTCCATATCATTCAAAATATCGTTTGGATCTTCTGATCGAGGATTATCACTTGTCAAGAAAACTTTTGTACTTAAATCACATGCAACCTGAGCCATAATAGGTCGCTTACTCTTATCTCTATCTCCTCCACAGCCCACCACTGTAATCACTTGCTCACCACCCTTCTTTAATTTAGCAATGGTTTCTAAAACATTTTCTAATGCATCTGGGGTATGTGCATAATCTACAATGCCAATAATTTTTGTATCACTAATAGTATAATCAAATCTTCCTTCAGCACCAGTTAATGCACTTAATTCAGTTAATACCTTTTCTGAATTTTCTCCTAATTGAATGGCTACACCATATACAGCTAAGAAATTATAAGCATTGAATACGCCAATTAATCTGCAATGAACTTCTACATCATTCACCAAAAGCACCAAGCCGGTTAATTGATTTTCTAAAATCTTGCCTTTGTAATTAGCTGGAGCATGTAAAGCATAAGTTAATTTCTTAGCCTTTGTATCTACCAACATATTCGCACCATTTTTATCATCTAAATTGGATAAGGCAAATGCTGAAGTAGGTAAATGATCAAAGAATGATTTTTTAACTGCTAAATATTCTTCAAATGTTTGATGATAATCTAAATGATCTAATGTGATATTGGTAAATGCAGCTCCTACAAATTGAATACCCGTGATTCTGTGTTGATGAATAGCATGACTACTGCATTCCATAAAAACATGGGTACAACCCGCTTCAACCATTTGGTTCAACAATGCATTCAATTGAATTGTATCTGGTGTTGTATGGGTTGATGGTACAATTTTTGAACCAATATGATTTTCTACTGTACTGATTAAACCACAGGTATATCCTAATTGGTTAAACAACTTGAACAATAAGGTTGCCACAGTGGTTTTACCATTGGTACCTGTAACACCCACCATTTTTAATTTAGTAGAAGGCGAATCATAAAATTGATGGGCCATAATGGCAACTGCTTCGTTAGAATTAGCCACCACTAAATAAGTAATTCCAGCAACTATCTCTTTAGGCAATACTTCACATACAATAACTGTAGCTCCTTTTTCTATCGCAGTTGCTATAAAGTTATGTCCATCTGCTTGCACCCCTTTGATGGCAACAAATGCTGTTCCAGCTTCTACTTTTCTTGAATCGATTTGAATAGAACTAATATTTAAATTAGTTGAACCTACCACTTCTCTAATGGCTACTCCAAACAATATGTTTTGTAATGCTTTCATTAGTTTAATTCGATTAATATAGGTTGACCTTTAGTGATATATGATCCTTGCGCAATACTTTGCTTAACAACCCTTCCCTTCCCAATACACTTTACCTGCAAACCCTTCTTCTCACATAACCATAGAGCGTCTTGTAATTTTAAGCCACTGATATCAGGCATTGTTGAATCTGAAATTGTTTTAGCAGCAACTTTAGCTACATTACCCACTCCATTTACATTCACCCAATGATTACTTGGGGTGCTAGAATCCTGATAACTTAAATTAATTTTCTTCGCAATTGCTTGAAGAGAAGATTTTGAAATGGCATATTGAAATGCTTGGCTATCTTTTAAAGCAATTGCAGGAGTAGTATTGGTCTTATTATGAATATAAGTAGAGTATAATCTGTCAGAAATTTCTTTGAATACTGGACCTGCTACAGATGCACCATAGAAAGGATATGCATGAGGCTTATTCTTAATAATTACAACTATTGTGTATTGAGGATTTTCTGCAGGGAAATAACCAGCAAAAGAAGATTGATAAATTTTATCAGCGTATCCTTTATTACCATTTGCCACCAATGCTGTACCTGTTTTTCCTGCTACTTTATACAAGCTATTTTTAAATAATCCTTTTGCAGTACCATTAATACAAACACCTTCCAATGCAGTTTGCAATGCTTTTACTGTACTTGGTTTTACCAATTGAGGGTTATATACTATAGGAGAAATTGTTTTAATTACTTTTCCCTCTTCTTTAATAGCATTTACCAAATAAGGCTTCATCATTACCCCATTGTTGGCAATAGCATTATATAAAACCAATGTTTGAATGGGAGCTATGGCAATATTATAACCAAATGCCATCCATGGTAAAGTAGTTGGTCCATATAATTTACTTCCTGGCTTAGTAATTTGAGGCCTTCTCTCACCAATCAAATCAATGCCTGACAAAGAATCTAATCTTAGTTTTGTCAAGTGCTTATAATATGCATCAACATTATTACTATAATGAGCCATGGCAATTTTAGCCATTCCCACATTCGAGCTTTCTTCAAAAGATTCTAATACTGTTGCCTGATGCTTTCCATGTTGTTCAGAATCCCAAACTGTTTGACCCACTACTTTCCAAGACCCTCCTTCTAAATCAAGTGTAGAATTTAAATTCACTTTACCATCTTCTAATGCACTTAATAAAGTCACTAATTTAAATGTAGAACCTGGCTCTGTTGGCGTAATAGCATAGTTCAAATCTTCTTTATAAACACCTTCAGCAATTTTTCCAAGGTTAGCAATTGCTTTGATTTTTCCCGTCTTTACTTCCATCACCATTGCAACACCCCATTGCGCTTGGTTTTTAACCATCATCTTATTCAAAGCATTGGTAGTAACTTCCTGAATAAATACATCAATATTACTTACAATGTCTTTACCAGTTTCTGGAGCAATCTCAAACTCACCTTCTTGCACAGGGACGGTCACACCACCAGCAATAGCACGAACTAATTGTCTTCCATTTCTTCCTTTTAATACTGTATCATAAGACAATTCTAATCCAACACTATTTTGCTCTCTTGCTAAACCAATGGTTCTATAACCCATATTTTGATATGGATTTAATCTAACATTACGCTCTTGCGCAATCATACCACTCTTATATCTTCCTACTTTAAATAATGGAAACTTAGCCAAAGCCAAATATTGTCTATAATCAATTTTCTTTTTCAACTCGTAATTTGGTTCACGCGTTTCAAAAGCCTTAGTTAATTGATCTTTATATTGAGCTGCTGTTTGATCCTTAAATAAATCAGCCAATGCCAAACTTAATGAATCAATATTTTCTCTAAATAATTTTCCATTTTTCTCGTGTAATGGCTCTACTCTAAAATCAATGTAAATATCAAATTGAGGCACATTGGTACTCAACATTTGTCCGTCTTCGCTATAAATAGTACCTCTTGCTGCAGGGATTTCTGCAATTCTTTGGTGCAAGCTATCACTTAACCCTCTCCAGTAAGAACCTTGAACTTGTTGGATATAAAACGCTTTGCCTAATATAGCTAGGCATACCGCTACCACTAATAGGTAACTTAAATAAACCCTCCACAATATGTCGCGTTTTACATCCATTATTTATTGTTGGTTGGGTTTATATTTCTTTTTTCAATTTGAATTCTAATAGGCATTTCCTTACCTACAGCTAAACCATAAGGCGCTACCGCATTTTCAATTTGAACCGCACCACTTTTTTGCATTAACTCTGCTTTAATGGTTTTGTATTCAAACTGTAATTCTTTAAGATCCTTTTTAGTAGCGTTGATTTTTCTGATAGTCTTATCCGTCAAGTGACCATTCGCGATATAGAGTATCGCTAAGAAAGCTAGAAACAAGAAGAATCCTGTGTTCATAGCAATCCACTGATAATTTAGAATGCTTTTGATAGCATTCTTAGGATTTGTTTTTACGGGTACGGACATACTATTATACTCTTTCGGCAGCACGCAATTTTGCGCTTCTGCTTCTATTGTTTTCTTTCATCTCTTTGTCTGAAGCCATTACAGGTTTTTTTGTAATGATCTCCCAAACTTTTTCTCTAGGGTTGGAAAGAAAAGGATTGGAAGGGTTTTCTTCTTCTGGAGCCACTTTAAACGCATTCTTTACCATTCTGTCTTCTATAGAATGAAAGGTGATGATTACTGCACGACCACCTGGTTTAATCACATCAGGTAATTGTGCAAGAAAATCGGACAACACTTCCATCTCTTCGTTTACTACAATTCGAATGGCTTGAAATACTTGTGCCCAGTATTTGTTTGGATTTCCTTTAACTACAGGTGCTATTAGGGTTTTAAAATCTTGTACCGTGTTTAACTTCACATGCTTTCTGTTATCTACAATATGTTTCGCCAATGTTTTAGAATTGGTTACTTCTCCATACTGCTCAAACATTTTATGCAGTTCAGTTTCGCTAAGGCTTTCAATGACTTGAGCAGCTGTTCTGGTTTGACGTTGATCCATTCTCATATCGAAAGGACCATCAAACCTTGTTGAAAAGCCTCTAGTGCCTTCGTCAAATTGATGACTACTCACACCCAAGTCTGCTAAGACACCATCTACTTGGTTAATCTTGTGCAATCTTAAAAACCTTTGCAGGTACTTGAAATTTTCTGGAATAAAAACAATGCGCTCATCATAAGGTAAATTGTTCTTAGCATCTGCATCTTGATCAAAAGCAACTAATCGACCTTTCGGTCCAAGCTTTGATAAAATGCCTCTACTATGACCTCCTCCTCCAAATGTTGCATCTACATAAACACCATCAGGTTGAATATTTAAATATTGCATTGTTTCATGAAATAATACGGGTATATGATAATCAGAAGAAGGAATAGTGGATGTAGGGTTGGTCATCTTTTTCCTTAATCGTTTTTATTATTACCAGACATTACTTCTTGCGCCAGATTACTAAATTCATCTGCAGAGAAATCCTCAAAGAGCTTTTTATAGGTACTTGCATCCCAGATCTCGAAACGATCTAATGCGGCTGCTAAAACAATCTCTTTTCCTGGTAAAGCAAACTCTCTTAAAGTGGGAGGTAATAATAAACGGCCTGCGCTATCCATTTCTACCTCTGTTGCTCCACCCAAAAATTGACGTCTAAACTGACGCACTTTAGGATCAAAGTCGTTCAACTGGCTAATCTTGTCTAATATCTTCTGCCAGCTTCCAATCGGATAAAGTGTCAAGCACTTCTCAAAACCTCTACTAACAATAAAGCGAGTCTCCCCTTCCGCCAGCTGTTTTTTCAAACTGCCGGGAACCAGGAAACGCCCTTTAGCGTCGATAGTTGATTGATATTCTCCGTGAAAGCCTGTCATTGTTAATAATTAGCGTGATTTTTACCACTTGTTCACACAAAATAACACTTTTTACCACTTTTAAAGCGCAAATAGGCCTTTCTAGTTTTCCACAAGAAATAAACCGGCCTGAAAATCAGTGATATAGGGCGTTTTATAGAAAAAGGGCCTGTTTTTGCGAAAATTAGCTGTGAATAGCTGTGGATAACCCCCTTTTTTAGGTTTATAAAAGGTGAATTAGCTTGAAAATGAGCTCATTAATTAACTTTGCGTCATGTTTATAAAGCCAGTCATTGAAATAGCAGCATTTGATTATACCCTTCCAGAGGAGAAAATTGCCTTTACACCTGCCCCCAATAGAGCAGATAGCAAATTATTAGTTTGGGATCAAAATATCATCGATGTATCTCAATACAAAAACATTGCAAACTACCTTCCATCAGATACAGAATTGTTTTTCAATAATAGTAAAGTAATTGCAGCGAGAATATTTTTTGAAATAATCAATAGCAATGGACCAACTAGTATTGAAATTTTTTGTCTAGAACCCTCCAAAGAATTTACACCTGTTTTAAAAGCAATGGAAGCAACCACACATGTAGATTGGTATTGTTTAATTGGTGGTGCTAAAAAATGGAAAGAAGGATTATTATCAAAAGTAATATTGATAGAGCAGCATGAAATTATTTTCAATGCAGAAAAAATTGCACAAGAAAATGGGCAATTTTTAATTCGTTTTTCTTGGAATAATCCTGCAATAAGTTTTTCAGAACTACTTACACATATTGGCAATATTCCTTTGCCACCCTATATTGAAAGGGCTGCCACTAATGAAGATAAAGACCGATATCAAACTACTTATGCAAAAGAAGAAGGATCTGTTGCAGCACCCACTGCTGGCTTGCATTTTAGCAAAGAAGTATTTGACTCATTAGCACAAAAAAATATTCATAGCAATTTTGTAACCTTACATGTTGGCGCAGGTACATTCATGCCAGTGAAAGCCACTACAATTGATCAGCATGTAATGCATGCAGAATTTATTGATGTAGATGTCAATACTATTCAACATTTAGTTTCTATTTTCAGCAATCCAGATCCACAAAAAGTAGTTGCTGTTGGTACCACTTCCCTAAGAACATTAGAGTCTTTATATTGGTTAGGAGTTCAACAATACCATCATCAAAAAAATAGTAGTACGCAACAACAAACAATGTTGAACTTGTCGCAATGGGAAGCATATGAATTAAACGCACATGAAATTAGTGTTGCAATGGCTTTAAATGCTTTATTGGAGTATTTAAAGATTATTAAATCTGAACATTTATTTGCGAAAACACAATTGATGGTTACTCCTGGATATCAATTTAGAATATGCAACGCATTAGTCACTAATTTTCATCAACCCAAATCTACCTTATTACTGATTATTGCAGCTATTACAGGTGAAGCATGGAAAACCATCTATGATTATGCTTTAAATAATGAATTTAGATTTTTAAGCTACGGGGATGGTTCTTTGTTATGGATGAATAACAAAGACTAGGCATGCGTAGGTAAAATCAAAGTTATAGTTGTTCCTTTATCTAAAGCAGAGTCCACTTTGATAGAACCCTTGTGAATATCCATTACCCATTTCACATAACTCATTCCCAATCCAAAACCTTTTACATTGTGGATATTACCAGAATGAGCACGATAGAACTTTTCAAATATATGTTTACTGGTATCGGCATCCATTCCAATTCCCTTGTCTTGAAAAGCTATTTGTATTTTATTACCAATCGTCGCCGTTGTAATAGTGATATCAATGGTATCTTTTGAATACTTAATTGCATTATCAATTAAGTTAGAAAATACATGTAACAAATATTCCTCATCTGCTTGAATCACAGAAGGGTCAGCTTCTAAATTAGTCACCACGGAAGCAGGCTTTGCTTCTAATTGTAATTTAAAACTATCTAATACCCCAAAGATCAAATCATGCACATCAACAGATTGTGCATTTAATTCATACTCTTTCTTTTCTAATTGAGCTGCTTGTAATATTACTTCCACATGCTTATTCATGCGCACATTCTCTTCTTTAATAATATTACTAAAATAAGAAACCGACGCAGGGTCTGATTGTACCTTATTGGTTTTTAAAGCATCCACTGCTAAAGAGATCGTAGCCAGTGGAGTTTTTAATTCATGCGTCATATTATTAATGAAATCGCGCTTGATCTCATTCAACTTTCTTTGAACTAATAAAGATCTAAGCGTAATAAAAAACGCAGTGAATACAATCAATATAAACAAGACCGCACCTACTATCACCCATCTCAATGTTTGCAATAAATAGAATCTAACATTAGGAACTATGATAATAATGGTTTCGAATGGACCAACTGGCTCAATAATGTCTTGAGGTATTATAGTAACCCTAGTTTGTAAGCTATTAATATCATCGGTATAAGCTTCTTCAAACTTTTTACTCATCATCTCAATCTTTCCCTTCTTATCTGAAACCGCAAATTCATAACCCAAACCTTTTAAACCATTTTTCTCTAAGGCTGTTGTGATTTTAGATTGCAAATCACCAAAACTATATACATCTGCTACCAATGATTCATCAAAACTATGTAAGTGATATTCTTCGTTTAAGGAAAGACCTCTTTTAGGCAATCTTAAAGACAAGCCACTCGTCATTTTCTTACTAATATCATTGGATACAATTAAAGCTGATTGATTAATCTTATCACTTAATTGATTCTTAGACAAAATGAATAGACCTTGTAACCAAGTAATTTGAATAAACAAAATACCCAATATAGAAAGGGCAATCAAAGTAAATATTACAGGAAAGGTTTTTTTCATGGACTACAAATTACAAAAAAAATCCTTCCCGAAACAACGGGAAGGATTCCTATAAATGATAATATTTTGTTATTATAATACGCCTTCTACTAAAACAGTCGTCTTATTATTTAAAACTTCTACAAAACCACCTTTAATAGAATAAGTTTCTGCAGGGCTTGATTTATGTAAAACCTTTACTTGACCAACGCCTAATGCACTTACCAAAGGAGCGTGCTTGTCTAATACTTCAAACAAACCCTCAATGCCCGGCAATTGAACACCTTGCACATCTCCGCTAAATAACTTCTTCTCTGGTGATAATATTTCTAATAACATGCTTTGTTCTTTATTGATTAAGCCATCATTTTCTTACCTTTCTCAATAGCATCTTCTAAAGTACCTACCAAGTTGAATGCAGCTTCTGGATAAGCATCTACTTCACCATCCATGATTGCATTAAATCCTCTGATAGTATCTTCGATTGATACAAACACACCTTTTAAACCAGTGAACTGTTCAGCTACATGGAAAGGTTGAGATAAGAATCTTTGAACACGACGCGCACGAGATACTACTAATTTATCTTCGTCACTTAATTCATCCATACCTAAGATGGCAATGATATCTTGTAATTCTTTATATCGTTGTAAAATCATTTTAACTCTTTGAGCGCAATCATAATGTGCGTCACCTACAATTGCAGGAGTTAAAATTCTTGAAGTAGAATCTAATGGATCCACCGCTGGGTAAATACCTAAATCGGCAATCTTACGAGACAATACTGTTGTAGCATCCAAGTGAGCAAATGTTGTTGCTGGAGCAGGATCCGTTAAGTCATCGGCAGGTACATATACCGCTTGAACTGAAGTAATTGAACCATTCTTTGTTGAAGTAATACGCTCTTGCATTAAACCCATCTCAGTTGCCAATGTTGGTTGGTAACCTACCGCAGATGGCATACGACCTAATAAAGCCGACACCTCAGAACCTGCTTGAGTAAAACGGAAGATATTATCTACGAAGAATAAGATATCCTTTCCTTTTCCAGTACCATCTCCATCACGGAAATATTCTGCAATAGTTAAACCACTTAAGGCAACACGAGCACGCGCTCCTGGAGGTTCATTCATTTGACCGAATACGAAAGTAGCTTTAGAATCTTTTAATTCTTCTAAGTTTACTTTACTTAAATCCCATCCACCTTCTTCCATGCTATGTTTGAATGCATCACCATATTTCATGATACCTGCTTCAATCATCTCACGCAATAAATCGTTTCCTTCACGAGTTCTCTCACCCACACCTGCGAACACTGATAAACCACCATGTCCTTTTGCGATATTATTAATCAACTCTTGAATCAACACTGTTTTACCTACACCGGCACCACCAAACAAACCAATCTTACCACCTTTTGCATATGGCTCGATCAAGTCAATTACTTTAATACCAGTAAACAACACTTCTGTTGCAGTACTTAAGTCTTCAAACTTTGGAGGATTAGCGTGAATTGGACGACCATTAGATTTATCTAATTGTGGTAAACCATCAATAGCATCTCCAGTTACATTGAATAAACGACCGTTGATACCTTCACCGATTGGCATAGAAATTGGCTTTCCTAAATCGATCACTTCCATTCCTCTAACCAATCCTTCTGTACCATCCATCGCAATAGATCGTACACTATCTTCTCCAAGATGTTGTTGTACTTCTAATACTAACTTTTCACCACCTGGTTTTTGAATTTCAAGGGCATTGTAGATTTCTGGTAATGACGCTCCGTTAGAAAACTGTACGTCTACTACCGCACCGATAATTTGTTTGATTTTACCTGTTGTTGCCATAATTTTCAATTAGGCTGCAAAGGTAAGGTTTTGAGACTTTATTGCAAAAATTGTGTGTAGATGATTCCGGCCAAAATTCCACCTACAATTGGGCCAAATACTGGAATAGGAGCATAAGCCCAATCACTACCCCCTTTTCCCTTCATTGGAAGCAGAAAATGCATGATTCTAGGGCCTAAATCCCTGGCTGGATTGATCGCCCAACCGGTTGGACCACCCATTCCAAAGCCAATTCCCCCTACCAAAAGGGCTACCGGCAAGGCAGATAAGGCCCCCAATTTGCTTTCAGCTGGCTGTATAAACAAGACTCCAAGGATAAAAACCATGGTCGCCAAGGTTTCTGTGATAAAATTTTGAGGCAATCTTCTAATAGATGGACCAGTAGAAAAAATGGCTAATTGATCACCCGCTGACTCAGCCTCATTGATATGATCTTTATAAATCATCCAAACTATAAATGCCCCCAACATGGCACCAAAGATTTGTGCCAATAAATACATGGGCACTAAGGACCAACTAAATTTTCCTGCTGCAGCTAATGCAAAAGTAACAGCTGGATTCAAATGTGCCCCACTACTATCAGCAGTCATATACACTCCTACAAAAACTGCTATCATCCATCCCAAAACAATGGAAATTAATCCTCCATTATGGCCTTTGGTTTTAGGCAAAACAACATTGGCTACAACGCCATTTCCAATAATGATAATAAATGCAGTTCCAATGAATTCAGCTACAAAGGGTGTCATAAGTGTTGGGTTTTAGCAATCAGTTTTTAAATTACAAAAAAATGAATAGTTTACCAATTATTGGTTGCTTTAATCGCTCTTTCCCACCCTTTGATTAATTGTGCTCTATCCATATTTTCTTGTGGTGTAAATATTTTATCTATCGCCCACTTAGCAGCAATCTCTTCTTGACTTTTCCAAAATCCTACCGCTAGCCCAGCTAAATAGGCAGCACCCAATGCGGTGGTTTCAATCATAGTTGGTCTTACCACTTTGGTATGGATGATATCAGATTGAAATTGCATCAATAAATTATTATTGGTTGCACCTCCATCTACTCTTAGTTCTGCAATGGGGATTCCTGCATCAGATTCCATTGCTTTCATCAAATCGTAACTTTGGAAAGCAATACTTTCTAAAGCAGCTCTAGCGATATGTGCACTTGAAGTTCCTCTGGTAATTCCTACAATGGTTCCTCTTGCATGTTGATTCCAATAAGGCGCACCCAATCCTGCAAAAGCAGGAACCAAATAAACACCATCTGTAGTATCCACCTGAGATGCTAGTGCTTCAATTTCAGAAGAGTTTCTAATTAAATGTAATCCATCTCTTAACCATTGCACCACAGCACCACCAATAAAAACACTGCCCTCTAATGCATAGTAAGTATGTCCATTAATTTGCAAAGCAATTGTGGTAAGTAAATTGTTTTTTGAACGCACTGCTTTCTCTCCAGTATGCATTAACATAAAACATCCTGTACCGTATGTATTTTTTACCATTCCAGGGCTAGTACACATTTGTCCAAATAAAGCAGCTTGTTGATCACCTGCAATTCCTGCTATCGGAATCTCGTGATGTGAAAACAAATGCTCGGTTGTTCCATAAATCTCACTACTACTTTTTACTTGTGAAAGCATGGATGAGGGGACATCTAATAAAGACAACAATTCTTTATCCCATTCTAAACTATGAATATTGAATAACATGGTTCTAGATGCATTGGTCGCATCAGTCACATGTACTTTACCATTGGTTAATTTCCAAACCAACCAAGTATCAATGGTGCCAAAACATAAATCTCCCTTAGCAGCTAAATCTCTTGCGCCAGGTGTATTATCTAAGATCCATTTGATTTTTGTTCCAGAAAAATAAGCATCAATTATCAATCCAGTCTTCTCTTGTATCATAGATGCTTTTCCATCTGCTTTTAAACTATCGCAATAACTTGCGGTTCTTCTATCCTGCCAAACAATAGCATTGTAAATGGGCAATCCAGTTTTTCTATTCCAAACAACAGTAGTCTCTCTTTGATTGGTAATGCCGATGGCTGCAATATCTGATAACTGTGCATTGATTTTACTAATAGCTTCTGAAGCTACTCCAATTTGAGTACTCCAAATTTCCATGGCATCATGCTCTACCCAACCTGGCTTTGGAAAAATTTGTGTGAATTCTTTTTGTGCAACGGATTGCATTTGACCTTGATGGTCGAATAAAATGGCACGACTACTTGTTGTCCCTTGATCAAAGGACAGAATATATTTTGACATGGCAGCAAATATTAGATAGTAAATATAACAAAACTATCTTCTATTTTTTAACCAAGATTCGGGATCAAAGAAAACTACTTTTTCATTGTTTATTGAGAACAACAATGCACCTTCTCCATCTAAATTCACGCCAGATCTTCCCAATATTGTACCTGCTTTAACTTCTTGCATTACCCTTACATTAGCTGTACTTAAATGAGAATAGGTAGTGAAATATTTACCATGTTTTACAAAGATGGACAGATCTCCATTTACATCTCCCACATAGATCACTGTGCCATTCGCCACACTTTTAACTGCAGAACCTTTTGGTAAGGCAATTTCAATACCATCGCTTTTTCTATTTAACTTGGTACCTGGAATATTCTCCACACCAAAATGTACATATACATTTCCTCTATCCACGGGCCAAGGAAGATTTCCTTTATTGTTCTCAAAAGAGATTGATGTTTCTCTTCCTTCTTCTGTGGTTTCTAAAGCAGAGTAAGGTCTGTTATCTGTTGTACTAGCCAAGCCGCCATCTACTTTGCCAATTTTTATATTTGCTTTCGCAGTAGCATTATTTTCAGGCGCTTTTGTTTTATTTGCAGCTTCTGCATTGGCTGCTTTAATCTTTGCTAGTCTTTCTTTTTCTTTTCTTTCCGCTTCTTGAATCTCTCTTCTAATTAATGCAGTCAATGCCTGTTGCATTTTACGACGCTGAGATTCTTTTTGTTTCACTTGAGCAGTAATCTCAGCTTCTTTGCTTTTCAATTGCTTCACTACTTTATCTTGCTCTTTCTTATCTTGCTCTAATACCTGCAATTGTTCCTTTTGCACAGATAGGGTTTTCAATCTGTCTTTTTTATTATCACTCAGTACATTGATTTTTTGATTCAAATCATTCTGAGACATATTAATAGCATTTGCCTGCGCTTCTCTATTTTGTCTATAGCTTTTTAAATAAGTGATTCTTTTAACAGCATCATTAAAACTCTTTGCAGAAAATAAAAAATTTAGATATTCATAACCACTTCTACCCTTGTAAGAGAAAATGATACTTTTTGCATATCTAGATTTTAAGGTATCCAAATCCTTGTTCAATCTTTGTACATCCAATTGGTTATTATAAATCGCAGCATCTAAAATTTTTACCTGATTTCTAATGCCATTTACTAATGCTTCTCTTTTCGCGATCTTACTTCTAATAACAGCCAATTGCCCCAATGAGCTTTTTTTATTATTCTTGGTTTGTTCCAGTAAACGGTTTAATTCATCTAGCTCTTTTCTTAAAGATTGTTCTTGCTTTTGCAATTCTTCTCTAGAAGGATTTGTTTGGGCATCTATGGTGCCAATTAAAACAAAACAAACAAGCAATAAAGCTATAATTTTTTTGATCATATTTTATCTTCGTTTTCCTGGTCTTGGAATTGCAAAGGTATATTTTAATGGTTCATTAAAACCATACTCTTTAATCTCCATATGAATAATCAGTTTTGATTTTCCTTCAATAGCAATTTCTCTATTTAAAGGGAAAGTCATATTATCCACTTTAACATGGTTATTGTAACTAATATTACAGGTTCTATGTTGGGTAATATCTACATCATCTAATTTCAATTGTAAGATCTTAGTATGCTCAGCATCCAATACCACCAGATTCTTAAACAAAGCACCTAGCAAACTTGCCTGTAATCTATCATCCGTTTTTTTGAAAGAAACCAATTTGGCATTATCCATATATATTGGATTCCCTATTACTAAATCTTGAATGGTTGCAAAAGAAAATGGAATCTTAACAATATCCACAAGAGATAACAAAGGTCTTTTATCTATTTTTTTGGTTAATGGATAAAACAAGGTTACAGAATCTCTTTTGATTAAAGCCTTCAATCCAATAACCCCCATTGCCCCTCTCACTGTAATATAAATGGCACTATCTTTTAAAATACTCATATTAGCCACATAAGTATCTGCATTTTTTTCAGACTCATAGTCCACTTTAATTTTTGCATTCATTGTTGTGAATACAATTTTATCGGTATTAAAATGATCTACAATTTCTTTAACAATGGCCAATGAATCAATCTCGGGTACTTTTTTCAAACTGCTACTATCTGATGTAGATAGCGCATCTTGAATGACTTGAACCTTCTTCACATTGGTACAAGAAGAAAGTACCCATCCAGCAAATAATATATAAACTAGTTTTTTCATTAATTTAGTTTTTGCCAGTGTGGCCAAATCCTCCAGCCCCTCTATCCGTTTCATTTAATTGTTCCACTTGTTCAAACTGCACTTTCTCTACCGCTTGAAAAACAACCTGTGCAATTCGATCTCCATTATGAATGGTTTGCGCTTCTTTGGATAAATTGATCATAATAACTTTTACTTCCCCCCTATAATCTGCATCAATGGTACCAGGAGTGTTCAAACAAGTCAACCCCTGCTTAATGGCTAACCCGCTTCTTGGTCTTACCTGTGCCTCCAAATGCTCAGGCATTTCAAAAAACAATCCAGTAGGAACCAGCACTCTTTCTAATGGTGATAAAATAATGGGTTGATCAATATTGGCTCTTATATCCACACCTGAAGAACCTGCAGTTGCATATGCAGGTAAAGGATGTTGACTCTTGTTGACAATTTTAACAGTAGTTGGCATGGTCAACAAAAGTAGGCATAATTTAGAAAAAAAGCTTAGAAGTAAAACACAGAACCAAACCTCAATGTATTTGACAATGGATTTTTAGTTAAACCACCCCCAGAAGGCACTAAATAAGAAATGTTAAATTTAGATTGTTGGTATTGAAAACTTGTACCCAAAGTAAAATATTGCATGTTACCTAGGTTCTTATTGTTGTCAATAAAATATCCTGCTCTCAAATAAAATCGATTGGTATAATTGTATTCTGCACCAACCGAAATTTTCAATGATTCTCCAATAGGCATACCATATTTATTGGTAAATGAATTGAAGTAACTTGAAATTACTGATTGAGAAAAATATTGATCTTTCAATGCTGCATAATCCGGGTCAGATGCAGAAGGACTTGCAGGCACTAATAAACGATTGATGTCCGCTCCCAGTTCAATAGAATTTTCTACATCTAACTTAGTTAAATATCCAATTCCAATTCCTAAATTAGCCGGTATAAAATATTTGTTTTTTGTAGCGTTGGAATAACTGATCTTACCTCCCAAGTTTGACAATAACATTCCCACATGCCAACCAGACATATCTTCTCTTTGTTTATAAAACAGACTTAAATCACCAGAGACAGTATTGCCTGCTCTATAATCTATTGCATTACCAATAAAGGATCCTGTTACCAGTTTAGAATGAATATATCTAAGAGTAATACCAGCACTTAATTGATTCGACAATAAAAAGCTATATCCAAAATCATAGCTAAATTCATTAGGTCTTTGTTCAGTTGTAGGTGTTCCATTAACATCAGAAAATTGAATATTACCTAAGCTGAAAAATCTTAGAGAGCTATTGATACTACTATTATCATCAATTTTTTTGTAATAACCAGCACTTGCTAAATAAACATCAGTTAATCCTAAATCTTTTAACCAAGGAGTATAGTTAATTAAAAAACCTTGTTTTTCTTTTAAAATTGGAAGCTTCGCATTATTACCAAAAAGATCATTTGATTCAGCAGACATTCCCAATGATAAATTTCCCATACCACCTGATCTAGCATCTGGAGAAATTAACATAAATGGTACAGCAGTACTTTGAATAGAAATGGGCTTAGTCTGTGCAGATAATTGATTGGTATTAGCAAGACCAATAATACAGATACTAAGTGTAAAAAATATTTTTCTAATCATAATGGAAACTTTGATAACGCTACGAAGATACCTATTGTATGGTGATATTTTATAATTTAATCAATTTATTTGATAAAACGATAAACTGAGAACCTGATCGAATGGTGATGGTATAAAAATAAAAACCTGCTGGTATAGTTGCACCTGATTGATCTCTTCCATCCCAGTCCATTACCCATTTATTTGAGTTCTTTCTAGAGGGTAAAATTTTATTTACCAATTGCTGACCGTTGAAATTACGTAGAGAAAATTCTGTCTCCAAACTAGGATCTTGTATGTTGACATCAAAACTAAACTGGGTGTAATTAGTCATAGGATTGGGCTTATTCACTAAATCCTTTGCTTTTAATTTATCTTGATCAGGGACAACCAAATAAATGGTGTCTCTTGTTAAATTTCCCAATAAGTCCCAAGCCTTGATAACCAATTGATGTTTTCCAATACTTAATTTGGGTAAACTATACTTTATAGAGCCAGATTTGTAAGTATCAATATCTGCAACGTAAAAATTATTTAATATCAGTGCATTCTGAATATCATTATCAATAATTAATTGCAGATCATGTCCTAAAGCATTACCTGAACTTTGAATACCAGAACTATCTACTAATAAGACCATTAAATTAGCAATATCACTTACCCAACTATTATTGGAAAAATTGGTGTCATTTATATAACTAATAATTTGTGGGCCCTTTGTATCGGATTGTAGGATGGTTTTACTTGGTTTAACAAATACCTGATCTGTACTACCCATTGCTTCATCTAGATTGTTGTAGGCAAATGCTTGTATTTTCAAATTCCCGGATGTCGAACTCGTCTCTTTGGGTAAAATAAAATTAAAAGTAGATTTACCTGAAGTTACTGTAGCCTTGCCTTTGTATAAAATTCCATCCCTAGTAGCAATCGTAGTTTTAATACTTGAAGGCTGATTGACTACTGTATTTTTTTCCTTTACTACATCATATACAATAAAATCGACCAACCCATTAAAAGATGTATTGATTTGTTGATTAGTAATAATACTTGCATCTATACTTGTTAAAGTTCCGGCAGTCAAACTATCCTTTAGATTTAACCGAATACTGTTTTTCTCATTAACAATTTTTAAAGCTGGGTCACCTAATAAACTAAATTTAAATGCATTTAATTTGTCACCTTGCATTTTCCAAGTTGCAAATTTTGCTTTTTGTAAAGCTTTCCCAATTGTATTATAAACACCATTATTATCTGGAACCAATAAAGCCTGAATATATTGTTCGTTAATTTGTTTATTGCTATATGCAAACACTAGCCTATTGGCAGCCACCAAGCCAATTATCCCTTTATTATTTTGCATTAAAGCATTAAAACCAATAGGATTAATTTGAGGTTGATCATAAGGTGCAAAATCACAAGAAGCAGTAATCATCAAAGGCAACCTCCCATCATTTTGCCAATTTTGTATGGAAGATCCATTAATCACCGCTTCCTCAGTTAATCTAAGGTAGTTGCCATGTCCCGTATAATTTAATATTAAAGTACCGTTGTTAAGCGTTTGCTGTATTTCATTTTCTACTTGAGGATAACTTAATCCACCTGCAGTATTAATTGCTGGATAAAGGTCTAGATATAATTTTTTATGATCCCAACTATTGTTCTTTTTTTGCAACTCTGAAATAATAGACTCGGCATCTTGTAAATGCAAATTATAATCTCCGTCATCAGCAATCCAGGTAATTTGTGATTGCCATATACCTTTTGATTTCGACTGCGTATACTGTATAATTTTATTCACTAAAGTATCTGCCTCTGCAATTGTTTTTGCAGGTATTCTCCCAATAGCAATATCCAATGAATCCACGCTTGATGGAATATTAATATCTGCACCATCTTCGAGTATAGCATAGAAATCATCTGAAGCATAACTTGAGAGAATATCCAAAGAAGCATTACTTTCAAAACTTGGAACTTGCGCTTTTTTATTAGTTCTTTGTAAATTAAAGTCGGCAATTCCAATAATACAGAGATATTGAGCAAATGGCTTACTCTTTTCTTTACTTTGAACTTGTAAATATTTTAAATAATTTCTAATAGCAATTGGATTGGGTACCCCTGCTGAAAATTCATTGTAAATTTTCACTGGATCAATGATTTCAACTTTAAATCCATTTTTTTGTTGATGGAAATTTTTCAATTTAGACGCTGGGCCTTGAAATAAAGTTGGGGCTAAAATGATATAATCTAAATCGGTTGTATTTAAGATATTTTGATTGGGCAAACTATCTATGCCAATTACAGGTTCAAATGCACTTTGCTTTACTGCAAAAAAAGACTGATCATTTTTCCCCTTGCTTGAAAAACTTAAAAGATTATTTTGATAAATTGTTTGAAAACCAATCGGCTCCAATGGACTGGTGACATCCCATACCATAGCTGTTGAATCTGCATCACTTAATTCGTAAACATAATTTTGGTTGTCGAATTTTCCACTAAAAGAAAAGTATTTTTCATCTCCAAAACCCAGCTGCTTACTCATATGAATTTCAACAAAATCTAACCAGCCTGTACTTCCAAAAGGAGCAAGATATTGAACTGTTAGATTGGAACTTACTGGAGTAGTATTATTTGTGTTGCTCCAATAAGTAAAACTATCCATTAATTTATTGGCAGTTGCATCATAGACCAATCCTGATATTGGCTTGATGGATGTGCTTCTTAATTTTATATCATTCCATTTTAAATCAAATTGTGCGTTTTGATTATAATTTGAAGAAACATATTGTGTATTAAAAATAATAGGCTCCGTTTCAATAATATTTTTACTATTAATCATCGTACTAACTGATCCAATTTTTCCAGAGCCCTGTCCCATTGGCTGGCCCAGCCAAAGTTTACCACTATTCAATAAATTTATCGAGTCTTGTTCCCATAAAATATGTGATTGATAATTCCTAATTTTCTGATTGGATGAACTTAAGTAGTTCGATGAATTAATTCTTTTTCCATTCTCTCCAATAGTCAGAAAAAAATTACAGGTATCAGAATAATTTAATTTTTGATGCTCCCAAGTACCTTCAATGGACATCTTCCATTTTAAATTTCCAGCAGCGAAAAATAAAAAACTATCTTTTTCATCAAAAATGCCATCCCCTCCATCTTTTATTAGAATGGCTAATTCTTTATTTCCATAAGGGACAGTATTGGGAACTTTTTCATTTAAAACACTTGCATCAAATCCAAAAACTTGAATCTTATTTGAACTGATAGGTAAGCTGATTCCAGATTGTTTTAATTGAGCCCCCGTTACTTGATATATTGCTTTTTTGGTAGTAGAGAATTTCACCCATTTACCCTTGCTAAAATCGGCTATTTGGCATGTAGTTTGGGATACTAAGGAAAGACCCATTAATAAAAAACAGACAGGAAGCCATTTCATGTCCTAAAATTAGGGTTTTACTAACATAAGAATTGCTATATTCGCATTGTATTTTAACCTATTTGAATAAATTATTACTATGAATTTTGTCAACAGTATTTTGCTGTTTTTTGCGTTCTTATTAGTAGGGCCAGCTATTGTATCTAATCAACCCGCTTCAAGCATACAAAAAATAAGTTTTAGCCCCACTCCAAAAGACCCCTATGAAGGGACTGTATTAGTAAGAGGTGGAACTTTTGCAATGGGCCTAGATGAGGAAAGTATTTTTGGAGATTGGAATAATACTATCCGCAGAGTAACCGTAAGTGCTTTTAGAATTGATCAATACGAAGTAAGCAATAAAAAATATAGAGATTATACTAATTGGCTAAGAGAGGTTTATAAACCTTTGGGTAAAGATTCCATCTATAAAGCTGCACTTCCTGATACTTTAGTATGGAAATCAGATTTAGCTTATAACGAGCCAATGATTGAAGGTTATTTTAGATTTTCCGCTTTTAATGATTATCCAGTAGTGGGAGTTACATGGGAGCAAGCCAATGCATATTGCAGATGGAGAACAGACAGAGCAAATGAAGCTGCCTTAAGAGCTAATGGATTAATCGATAACAAAAACCCCTATTTAGGTAAATCACAGATTGATTATGACAAAGCCGATTCTGCAAGAAAGAATAGCAAGTCTAAAAAATTGAACAAGAACTTAGGTGATTATGTTTTGATACCTGATTTTAGATTACCGACAGAAGCAGAATGGGAATACGCAGCAAAATTAAGTTTGCAAAAAACTTCTCCTACTGATAAAGCTGCTAAAACTGGTCCAAATTCAAGCAGTAAAGGTTTTATTGATCCTCTGAATTCAGCATTTCCTTGGGCATCAACTGGTAATGAAAATATCAGATATACCAGTAACGGAAAAGGAAAAGACAAGGGTGTCGTTGGTATGTATAAAGCAAATTTCAAAAATGGTACAGGTGATTATATGGGCATGTCAGGACGCGCAAATGATGGAGCTGCTTTACCAAGTAAAGTAAACAGCTTTAATCAAAGCCCTCTCAATATTTATAATATCAGAGGAAATGTAAACGAGTGGGTATTGGATTTATATAGACCCATGAGTAATATTGACATGGATGACTTCAATCCATACAGAGCTAATGCAGTAGCTGATGGAGATGATTCCACCATTGCAATTTATCAAACAGGCATAAATACTTTGATATCAAATAAATCTAGAGTTTACAAAGGTGGAAGTTGGAAAGATGGATTGTACTGGTTAAATCCTGGCACTAGAAGATTTTTAGACCAAGACAAATCAAATAACACCATTGGATTTAGATGTGCCATTTCAGCATTTGGAATGGACAACAGTTCAAAACCTGAAAACAGCGGTGGCGCATTTGATTGGTTTAAAAATATTTTCAATAAAAACTAATGAAATTAAGAATTGGATCTGGCATAGATTTTCACCAATTAGTAGAAGGCAGAGACCTCTGGATTGGTGGTATTAAAATCCCTCATACAAAAGGTGCATTAGGCCATAGCGATGCAGATGTTTTATTACATGCTATATGCGATGCTTTATTAGGTGCATTAAGCTTGGGGGATATTGGTACTCATTTTCCAGATACAGATAATGCTTTTAAAAATATAGACAGTAAGATTTTATTAAAGAGAACATACGACCTAATTATTAGTAAAGGATATCAAATTGTAAATATTGATAGCTCTTTATGTTTAGAAGCACCAAAAATCAAACCACATGTTGGAGCAATGCAAGCATGTATTGCCGAGATTTTACAAATTGGTGTAGAAGATATTTCTATTAAAGCTACCACTACTGAAAAAATGGGCTTTGTGGGAAGAGAAGAAGGATTGGTGGCTTATGCGACTTGTTTATTAGCTGCAAAATAGTTTTATGCAATTACCCTCTATTGCTTTTTTATACGAGCTTTTTGAAAAGCATCCAAGTGTTCAAACAGACACGAGAAAATTACAATTAGGAGATTTATATTTTGCTTTAAAAGGCCCCAACTTTAACGGCAATACTTTTGCAATGGCTGCTTTAGAAGCGGGTGCTAGCTATGCGATTGTAGACGAAGACATACCCTATAGCAAAGCCATTGATAATAGAATATTACAGGTTGATGATGTATTGACTACTTTACAAGCATTAGCAAAACACCATCGTCAACAATTTACTATTCCTTTTATTGCCATCACAGGAAGTAATGGAAAGACCACTACTAAAGAATTAGTGTCAACTGTTTTAGCAAGTCATTTTAAAACCTATACTACCAAAGGCAATTTAAATAACCATATTGGTGTGCCTTTAACCATTTTAAGTGTGGGCAAAGATGCTGAGATGGCAGTGATTGAAATGGGTGCGAATCATCAATTAGAAATTGCAAGTTATTGTTCCTATACCCTACCTACGCATGGCATGATTACCAATTGTGGTAAAGCACATCTAGAAGGATTTGGTGGTGAAGCGGGTGTAAGAAAAGGAAAAGGAGAACTGTTTGATAGTTTAAGAGATCATCAAGGCACTGCATTTGTAATGTCTGATTATGATTACTTGAATGAAATGAGCGCAGGCATAAAAGAAATTATTACTTACGGCGTTCATTCGGGTGATATCCAAGCCAATGCTATTGATCATCATGGTATGATTAGCTTGGAAGGCACAAAAGGGTTTAATGAAAGAATTGATACACAATTAGTAGGTACTTATAATTTACCAAATGTATTAGCTGCTGTAACTATTGGCTTGTACTTTAAAGTGCCTATGGAAAAAATCAAATCGGCTATTGAACATTACACTCCAACCAATAGTCGTTCTCAATTAATGAATTGGCATAATAACCAATTGATATTAGACGCTTACAATGCCAATCCAAGTAGCATGAAATTAGCCGTGGAGAATTTTGCAAAAATAGACTCTACCGAAAAAATTATGTGTTTGGGTGGTATGAAAGAATTGGGAGAAGAAAGTGTGCTAGAACATCAAGCATTAATCAATTATATACAAAGCTTCAACTGGGAGCAAGTAGTTTTGGTGGGTGGAGATTTTAAACACTGTCAGCACCAATACTTATACTTTGAGAATGCTTTGGAAGCCAAGCAATGGCTGAAATCTAAAGCCTACCAAAATAAACATATACTTATTAAGGGTTCTAGAGGTATTCAGATGGAGCAAATGATTGCAGACTAATTTTACCTAATAAATCGATATCTTTGCGGCCATGAATTTACAATTTCTATTAAGCATACTGAATAATCGATGTCCAAGATGCAGAGAGGGAAAATTATTTGCTAAAAGCAACCCATATAATTTTTCTGAAACTACACATATGAACGAGAAATGTCCAGTATGCGGACAACCCACAGAAATTGAAGTTGGTTTTTATATTGGTACAGGCTATGTGAGTTATGCTTTAATGGTGGCTTTTTTTGTAAGCAGTTTTGTGGCATGGAAAGTGTTAATTGGAATGACTTTTGAATTGGATGATAATAGAATATTTTACTGGATGTTTAGCTCTATCGCATTAGTGATATTATTACAACCAGTATTTATGCGTTTGTCGAGATCTATTTGGATTGCAATGTTTGTGAAGTACAATAGCAATTGGAAAAACGAACCATTGGAATACAATGAAAGAATGGACGAGCATATGAAAGAAAAATAGAGAGGTGTCCGAGTGGTTGAAGGAGCACGCCTGGAAAGTGTGTATGCGGGCAACCGTATCGAGGGTTCGAATCCCTTCCTCTCTGCAAAGCCTGTCACGAAAGTGACGGGTTTTTTAATGCAAGCCACGAAACAAGCTCGCTTGATTGAGTGGGCGAGTATTAAAAAACCAAAAAGCAAACTTCGTTTGCTTTTGAAAGGCTTTGTGTAAAGAAAGTTTGTGGGAAGACGGCGAAGTGAAACGAAGCCGTCCATCCTATAAATTCACAGGCTCCCATTTAATTGATTTTTTAATTTTAACCATTTTTTCTCTAAGTTTATTGAGATTTTTTATATCAATTCTTTCATACTTAATTGTCTTATATTGATTATTATTAAATTGAATTTCGAATCTTTCAACACCCCTATCGTCAATTGATTCTTCATTTAAACCATAAGAATAAACATCATTTAAATGAACGAAATCAATACGATTAATAAATCTTACAAGTGATGCAAATTTCCTAGGAGGAACCTTCCCTTTAAAAGAACAAACTAAAATATTATTTCTACTTGGGGGACAACTATTAGGCCATTTAAGTATGGCATTTCCATTTGATTCAATTATAAAACGATAACTATTATTTAAAGGTAATTGCGCCGAAGTAGGCCAAGTTCTATAAACAACAATAGAAATATTATTTATACTAATTAAAGTATCTTCTGAGGCTTTTGTTTGAATAAAAACAAAAAAAACAAAAACACTTAATAAAAAATATTTCCTTTTTGACATAGTTAAATATAATGTGATATCGTCCATCAAAATTTAAAAACGATTAAACACCCTCTCAGCATTCGCACTCGTCTTCTCTGCCACTTCATGCAATGGTATATTTTTAATCTCCGCTAATTTCTTCGCTACTTCAATCATAAAAGCGGGTTCATTTCTTTTACCTCTATAAGGCACTGGAGGTAAATAAGGAGCATCTGTTTCTAAAACTAAAAATTCCAAAGGAATATCTACCACCGCTTCCGCAACTCCTGCATTTTTATAAGTCAACACACCTCCTAATCCTAATAAAAAACCCATCTCAATAATTTGCTCTGCAGATTCTTTACTACCACTAAAGCAATGAAAAATTCCTTTCAATCCTTTTTTCGCAAATGGCTTTACCAATTCAATGGTCTCCCCCATAGCATTTCTTGTATGAATATTAATAGGCAAGCCCAAATCCAAGCCCCATTGCATTTGTTGTTCAAAAACCAATTGTTGTTCTTTAGCAAAAGTCTTATCCCAATAATAATCCAATCCAATTTCTCCTATAGCTGCAAATTTTCTTTTAGCCAACCATCCTTCAACAATCGCTAATTCTTCTTGGTAATTTTCTTTAACATAACAAGGATGCAAGCCCATCATTGGAATACAAATACCAGGGTATTTAGTTTCCATATCCATCATCCCATCGATGCAAGTGCTGTCAATACCCGGCATATAGATTTTCTCTACCCCAGCAGATTTTGCCGATGCCATAACAGCATCCAAATCTTCCTGAAATCCGGTATCGTATATATGTGAATGGGTATCTATAAATCGCATAAGACTTTATTATTTGCAAAAAAAGGATATTTTTCTCAGCCCACATACTAAAATGATGCATTTCAACGTTTTAGGCTTGGATAAAAGGATTATCGTAATTAAATACGATCAAAATTTTTGTTTTTTATAGGGTACGGATTATACGGCCGAGGTTTCTACCTTGGCCTACTTTTTTCTATAAGGCCTTAAACTGATACCCTTTTTGCGAAAAATAATCCAATGTGGCCGGTAAAGCAATTTTTAATCTATCCCAGGCTTTGGCACTATCATGAAAAACTACAATCGATCCTGCTTTGGTATGTTTTAAAACATTCTTTAAACAAGCTTCCCCAGAAATCTTTGTATCAAAATCTCCACTCAGCACATCCCACATAATTATTTGTTGTGGTAGAATTTTGTTGGAGTGTATTTTTTTAATCTGGGTTCTCTTGATTCTACCATAAGGTGGTCTAAAAAAATCAGATGAAATTAAGCTACTAGCTTCTTGTATGTTTTGTAAATACAAATCATCTTCTGTATGCCATCCATTTACATGATGCTGCGTGTGATTGCCTACCGTATGTCCTTTAGCAATAACCTGCTCATAAATAGCTGGATGTTCCGCCACATTTTTGCCAATACAAAAAAAGCTGGCTTTAGCTTGGTATTTGTCTAATTGCTCTAAAACAAAAGGCGTAGCAATGGGATGTGGGCCATCATCAAAACTCAAATAAATTCCTTTTTCATTGGTCGGCATTTTCCATATACAAGATGGATAGAATGCACGCAACAAAAAAGGAGTTTTGATCAAATACATACCCAAAGATAAATAGTTCTTTTGCCCATTTGAATATTATCTTTGTAAAAATTGAAGATCGAATGGAATCAAAGGTTAGAGTTCGTTTTGCGCCCTCTCCAACAGGGGGATTACACCTAGGTGGAGTTAGAACTGTTTTATTTAATTATTTATTTGCGAAGCACCATGGTGGTGAATTTGTGTTAAGAATTGAGGATACCGACCAAACAAGATTTGTGGCTGGTGCAGAACAATATATTCAAGATACTTTAGCTTGGTGTGGTTTAAATCCTGACGAAAGTCCATTGCATGGAGGACCATTTGCTCCCTATAGACAAAGTGAAAGAAAAGCGATTTATAAAGAATATGCAGACCAATTAATTAAAAATGGTCAAGCTTATTATGCATTTGATACCGCTGCCGATTTAGAAGCCAAAAGAGCAGAGATTGCCAACTTCCAATATAGCAAAGCACATAGAATGGAAATGAAAAATTCTATTGCATTACCTGCTGAAGAAGTAGAGCAATTGTTACAAAGTGACACACCCTATGTTGTAAGAATCAAAATTCCTGATCAAGCAGAAGTGAAGTTTGAAGATATCATTAGAGGAGAAGTAAGTTTTGATGCAAGCACGGTGGATGATAAGGTTTTATTAAAAGCAGATGGCATGCCTACTTATCACTTAGCTGTGGTTGTAGATGATTATTTAATGAAAATCACGCATGCATTTAGAGGAGAAGAATGGTTACCAAGTGCACCGGTACATATATTATTGTGGCAGTATTTATTTGGCTTAGATAAAATGCCAAAATGGGCACATCTTCCACTCATCTTAAAACCAGATGGACATGGTAAACTAAGTAAAAGAGATGGAGAAAGATTGGGATTTCCAGTATTTGCAATGGATTGGACAGACCCAAACACCAAAGAAACCACTATTGGATTTAAAGAAAAAGGATTTTTACCAGAAGCATTTGTGAATTTATTAGCGATGTTAGGTTGGAACGATGGAACCGATAAAGAAATTTTCAGCATCGAGGAATTGATTACCAATTTTTCTTTAGAGAGAGTACATAAAGGCGGTGCTAAATTTGATTATGAAAAAGCGAAGTGGTTTAATGCAGAGTGGATTAAGAAAATGGATAATGCTCTCTTAGCAGAATTAGTAAAACCTTATTTAGATAAAGAAGGCATTGAAGTGCACGAAGCAGCTTATTTAGTGAAAGTGATTGGATTAGTAAAAGAGCGTTGCGTTTTACTTCCAGACTTTGTAACACAATCTGCTTTTTTCTTTCAAGCACCTAAAACTATTGACATTGCTTCTATTCAACCCAAATGGGAAGAAAAAAAGCAAGGCTTCTTTAATGAACTAGTAAAAATTTACTCTGATAAAATAGCGCAAGGTTTAAAAACTATGCCAGCCGAAACATTGGAAACAGACTTTAAAGAATTGGCTACTACACATGGTTTAAAACCTGGTGATTTAATGTTGCCCTTTAGAATTATGTTAGTAGGCGGTAAATTTGGACCAGGCGTTTTTGATATTGTAGAAAATATTGAATTAAAAGACGCAATTACAAGAATCAACCATACCCTTGGTTTACTTTCATCAAATTAATGTAATTTAGGATAGATGAAACCCATAAGAGTATTAGTAGCAAAAGTAGGATTGGATGGCCACGACAGAGGCGCTAAAATTATTGCCACCGCATTAAGAGATGCGGGTATGGAAGTAATTTATACTGGATTAAGACAAAGCCCTGAAATGGTGGTGCAAGCTGCATTACAAGAAGATGTGGACGCCATAGGTATTAGTATCTTATCTGGCGCTCATATGACTGTATTTCCAAAAGTATATCAACTAATGCAAGAAAAAGGTTTAACCAATACCCTTCTAACTGGTGGTGGCATTATACCAGAAGAAGATGCTACTAAATTAAAGGCATTGGGCATTGGTACTTTATTTGCGCCAGGCACTAATACTTCTGAAATTGCCACTTATATCAAAGAATGGGTTGCTGCAAATAGAAAATAATTTTTAACGAATAAAACTTGATGGTATGTCTTTCCAAACTTTATTTACAAAAATGGAAGATCACACATTGATCATTACCATTAATCGTCCAGAAAAATTAAATGCTTTAAACAGCCAAGTGATGCAAGACTTGGATACGGTTTTTGAAAGAGTCTATAAATTTCCTGAAATCAAGTCTGTGATTATTACTGGAGCAGGATTAAAAAGTTTTGTAGCTGGTGCAGATATTAAAGAGTTTGAAAGTTTAAGTAAGGAACAAGCTACCGCATTGGCTAAAAAGGGTCAATCTATTTTTGCTAAAATTGAAAACTCCCCAAAACCAGTGATTGCCTGTGTGAATGGTTTTGCTTTAGGAGGTGGATGTGAACTAGCAATGAGTTGTCATTTAATTATTGCTTCAGACAATGCCATTTTTGGCCAACCCGAAGTGAACCTTGGAATTATGGTGGGATATGGTGGCTCTCAAAGACTTACTCAAAAACTGGGCAAGGCAAGAGCCATGGAATTAATCATCACTGGCAATAATATCAACGCTGAACAAGCTTTAAGTTATGGTTTGGTAAACTATGTGGTGCCTCAAACTGACTTAATTACCAAGGCCATGAGCATACTCGCTGCAGCGCATACCAAAGCCCCTATTGCTATTGCCAATTCTATCAAAGCAGTCAACGCAGCTTGGGACGAAAAACAAGACGGTTATGCTGTAGAAGCCGACCTATTTGGAAACTGCTTTATCACAGAAGATTGCAAAGAAGGTATTCAAGCATTTTTGGAGAAAAGAAAGCCTCATTTTAAGGGACATTAATCTTACCTTTGCGGCATTAAAATACTGCAATCATGGAATACAGAATTGAGAAAGACACAATGGGTGAAGTGAAAGTACCCGCTAATGTTTATTGGGGTGCTCAAACACAAAGAAGTATCGAGAACTTCAAAATTGCTCAAGACATTAATAAAATGCCTAAAGAAATTATCAAGGCATTTGCTTATTTAAAAAAAGCTGCTGCATTAGCCAATTTAGATGCGGGCGTTTTACCAAAAGAAAAAGCGGAATTAATTGGTCAGGTTTGTGACGAAATTTTAGCAGGTAAATTAGATGATCAATTTCCATTAGTAGTATGGCAAACAGGTAGTGGTACCCAAAGCAATATGAACATGAACGAAGTAATTGCTTATCGTGGTCATGTGATCAAAGGTGGAAGCTTAACAGATAAAGAGAAATTTTTACACCCTAATGATGATGTAAATAAATCTCAGTCTTCTAACGATACATTCCCTACTGCAATGCATATTGCAGCTTATCAAATTTTAACCGAAGTAACTATTCCAGGTATTACTACCTTAAAAAATACTTTAGCTGCAAAAAGTGCTGCTTTCATGAATGTGGTTAAAATTGGTCGTACCCATTTTATGGATGCAACTCCTTTAACACTAGGTCAAGAAATTAGTGGTTATGTAAGTCAATTAGAGCATGGATTAAAAGCAATCAATCATACTTTAGCTCATCTTACTGAATTAGCTTTGGGTGGAACAGCTGTTGGTACAGGTATCAATACTCCAAAAGGTTATTCTGAAAATGTGGCAAAGCATATTGCCAACTTAACTGGCTTACCTTTTATCACTGCTGCCAATAAATTTGAAGCATTGGCTGCACATGATGCAATTGTAGAATCACATGGTGCATTAAAAACTGTAGCAGTAAGTTTAATGAAGATTGCTAATGATATTCGTATGTTGTCTTCAGGACCAAGATCTGGTATTGGTGAAATTTTTATCCCAGACAATGAACCAGGATCTTCTATTATGCCAGGTAAAGTAAATCCTACTCAATGTGAAGCATTAACGATGATTTCTGCACAGGTAATGGGTAATGATGTAGCTATTAATATTGGTGGTTCAATGGGTCATTTTGAATTGAATGTATTCAAACCAGTAATGATTTATAACTTCTTACACAGTGCTAGATTAATTGGAGATGGTTGTGTAAGCTTTAATGATAAGTGTGCTGCAGGTATTGAACCTATTGAAGCAAATATCAAGAAGCATGTAGACAATAGCTTAATGTTGGTGACTGCATTGAATACCAAGATTGGTTATTACAAAGCTGCTGAGATTGCACAAAAAGCACATAAAGAAGGTACTACCTTAAAAGAAATGGCTGTAATGTTAGGTTACTTAACTCCAGAAGAATTTGATGCATGGGTAATCCCAGCTGATATGGTAGGAATGTAATCGCTAAGAGATAATTAAAATTATATTCAAAAAGAATAGGAGAAAGAAATACTAATCCGATCGAACATCGAGCTTGTGAGCTGAGAGTGAGGATTAGGTATTTTTTCTCCTATTTTATTTATTTAAATGTTTAATGTACTCTTTCTCCATTTACAAAGGTTTTCAAAACCTTTACCTTAAGTAAACTATCGGGTGCGACTTTCATTAAGTCCTTGTCTAACATAATAAAATCGGCCTTCTTTCCTACTTCCAAAGAACCTACTTCTTTCTCCATTCTATTAGCCTTTGCTGCCCAAATAGTCATTCCCTTAATAGTTTGCTCTCTGGTTAATGCATTCTCCATTTGAAATCCTTCTGCAGGATATCCTTTCGCATCTTTTCTTACTACTGCTGCTAAAAATGTTTTGAATGGATTAATTTCTTCTACAGGAAAATCTGTTCCCAATGGGATCCAATTATTTTGTTCCAATAATTGCTTGTATGCATAAGCTCCCTTCATTCTCTCTGCGCCTAATCTATCACCTGCCCAATACATATCGCTGGTGCCATGCGTAGGTTGTACACTTGGAATAATACTATACTTTCCGAAATATTGAAAATCGTCAGGATGTACAATTTGCGCATGTTCAATTCTCCAACGCTTATCATTCTTTCCTTTTAAATATTTTGCATATACATTTAAAATGGTTCTGTTCGCACTATCTCCAATAGCATGTGTACACATTTGGAAATCTGTATTGATCAATTTAGCGGCAATACTATCAAAATGTGCTTTGCTACTTAATAAAAATCCACCCCATCCTTTCTGATCTGCATAATGCTGCAATAAACAAGCACCTCTAGAACCCAATGCACCATCACCATATACTTTGACACCTTTTACTTTTAATCTATCTGTAGTGTAACCACCTTTAGTAAAATATGTAGACGCATATGAATCTGGATGATCACTTAACATTACATACAAACGCATTTTAAGATCATTGCTTTGTTGTAAAGTGTCAATCATAGAAACTGCAGTTGGATGCAATCCACAATCTGTTATGGTGGTTAATCCTGTTGCGAAACAATTTGCTTGTGCAGCAGTTAACCAGTTTTTATAATCTTCTTTAGTTGCAGCAGGTACAAATTTTTCTACCATGCCCACTGCATTATCAATTAATAAACCAGTCAATTTTCCATTCGCCACTACAAAACTTCCACCTTCCATGGTTTGTCCAGCTTTTATTCCAGCAATAGCCAATGCTGCATCATTTGCGATACTTGCATGCCCGTCTACTCTTTCTAAAATGACTGGTCTATCTGGAAACAAACTATTTAACTGCTCATTGGTAGGGAATTGTTTTCCTGGAAATCTATTTTGATCCCATCCTCTTCCTCTTATCCAACTTGTACCCGGATGCTTTGCAGCAAAGTCTTTCACTCTATTAATCACTTCATCCCAAGAACTCACAAACATTAAATCCACTGCAAACAAAGATTGTCCATATCCCACAAAATGCGCATGCGCATCTATAAATCCTGGATATATGGTAGCACCCTCTGCGTTTACCACGCTATCCGATGTATATTCTTTTAAAATATCGTCATTGCTACCCACTGCAACAATTTTACCATCCTGCACTGCCATAGCTTCTGCAGTACTAAACTGATTATCTACTGTATAAATTTGTGCATGATGTACAATCATGTCAACTCTCTGTTGAATACAAGAACTGAATGAGATCAAAGCAAATAAGGCAAGCAGATGACGCATATGATTATTTTAGAAAATAAAAATAACTAATTATATCAATAAGAAAGTGGAAACTAGTTCAATAATTCACAAGGCTTTAAACCTGTGTGCTTTTTAAATGCAGCAGAGAAATGTGAAATAGAGGAATAACCTAATAAAGCAGATACATCTGTTACACTTAATGCCTTTTCGTATAATAAATACTTGGCGTGCTCCATTCTTTGTTGTTGGTAGAAGTCAAAAATGGTTGTACCAAAAATTTCTTTAAAGCCTTTTTTCAAGTAACACTCATTCATGGCCACCTTACGGCTTAATTCTTTAATGGTAATAGGATCACCAATATGTTGTAATAATATATCTCTAGCTTGATAAATACTTTCCTTGCCTCTTTCGTCTGCCAAAAATTTACAAGAAAATGCTAATTCTTTTTCTTCCTCAAATGCAAAATCCATACTCTGCAATAACAACTCATGCACTTTAGCATTGATGAAAATATTTTCCATTGAACCAGTGTAAGTATGATTCAATATTTCATCTAAGCTCTTACGCTTTCTAACACTGATAGGAAAGGTTTTGATAAAAGATTGATGATGCTTGAAAGCTAAGATTTCATCTTTAGTAGTACTTAATTTTACATTATGTGTAAACTGATGTAGAAAAGTAGAAGTAAAATGAAAAGCAAAAATGTCAACCGTTTTAATAGGACCTGAACAATCTTCTGTTGGAGACTGATTACAATTTCCACAAACCTTATTATCACAAAATTTATTTCCTGAAATGCAAAATCTTAATTCTAAATAATTTTCTTTAGGATGACCTGCAAAGTAATGATAGATCAACATACCCGTATCTTCTGTTGTCCAATTTTGTCCTGCATATCTTTTAACACTGTATTGAGTAGATCCAGGAATATGCTGATCCTTATGCCAAAGAAGCTTTGCATCAGAAAAAGCAGCAGGCTTTCCTATACTATTCAATATTTCAAGTGTTCGAATCATAGTGCAAAATTAAAGTATAAACATCAAAGCAGGTAAAAAGGTTCATTTTATTACCCAAAAATGACATTTTATTTAAAAAAATTTGCCCCCAATGGAGTGCTTAAAAAGAATGCCCTTTAAAGGCCTTTTTTAGCCTCATTTTCGGCCTCTAATATATTCACATGAGCACCAAAATGGGGATAACTAAAGCGCCCCTCATTATACACATAAACCCTTAATTTTCTTAAGTTTGTATGCATGCTGAATGCCCTATAAAAACAACAAAAAAGATCCTTTTATGTCAGAAGATTTGCAACATCCAGATTCGGCCGAGAACAAGAATTATGGAGCCGATAGTATCCAGGTATTAGAAGGTTTAGAAGCCGTTAGAAAAAGACCTGCCATGTATATTGGCGATGTAGGTATCAAAGGTCTTCACCACTTAGTATATGAGGTAGTAGATAACTCAATTGACGAGGCCCTTGCAGGGTACTGTTCTCATATCGAAGTAACCATCCACACAGACAATTCAATTAGTGTTCAAGATAATGGTCGTGGTATCCCTACTGCCATGCACACTAAAGAAAAAAGATCTGCCTTAGAAGTGGTTATGACAGTACTTCACGCAGGAGGTAAATTTGACAAGAATACCTACAAGGTTTCCGGAGGTTTACACGGTGTTGGTGTGAGTTGTGTGAACGCTTTAAGTACCAAGCTTCAAGTAACTGTTCACAGAGAAGGAAAGATCTTCGAACAAGAATATGCAATTGGTGTTCCTCAATATGCCGTTAGAGAAAATGGCACAAGTGAAAAAACAGGTACAAGAGTACATTTTTGGCCTGATGCAACCATCTTCCAAGAAACAGTATATCGTAAAGAAATTTTAGAAGGTAGATTACGCGAGTTGTCTTACTTGAATAAAAGAATTCATATTAGCTTAACTGATTTACGCGAGAAAGATGAAAATGGAAACGCTTATGTAAATGAGTTTTATAGCGAAGGCGGTATCGTAGAGTTTGTACAAATGTTGGATAAGAATGGTAATAGAAACCCTATTATCACTCAGCCTTTATATGTAGAAGGTCATGACGAAGCATCTAATGTAGCAGTTGAAGTTGCATTAACTTATAATGATGATTTCAAAGAAAACATCTTCTCTTATGTAAACAATATCAATACCATTGAAGGAGGTACCCATGTAACTGGTTTTAGAACAGCTTTAACGCGTGTATTCAAAAGCTATGGTGATAAAGAAGGTTTGTTTGAGAAAGCAAAAGTAACTGTAGAAGGTGACGACTTTAGAGAAGGCTTAAGTGCTATTATTTCTGTAAAAGTTCCTGAACCACAATTTGAAGGTCAAACAAAAACTAAATTAGGTAACAGTGAAGTAAGTGGTGTAGTACAAACTACTGTTTCTCGTGTGTTAGAAGCATACTTAGAAGAAAATCCTAAAGAAGCTAAATATGTTATCTCTAAAATTATTTTAGCAGCACAAGCTCGTGTAGCCGCTAAGAAAGCAAGAGATATGGTTCAACGCAAAACAGTTTTATCTGGAGGTGGATTGCCAGGTAAACTAGCGGATTGTTCTGAAAGAGATGCTGAAAAATGTGAACTATACCTTGTGGAGGGAGACTCTGCGGGTGGTACAGCTAAACAAGGTAGAGATAGAAGCTATCAAGCGATCTTACCGCTTCGTGGTAAAATCTTGAATGTGGAAAAAGCAATGGAACATAAGATCTACGAAAACGAAGAGATCAGAAATATGTACACTGCATTAGGTGTTACTGTGGGTACCCCTGAAGATCCAAAAGCTTTAAACCTTACCAAGCTTCGTTATCATAAATTAATTATTATGACCGATGCCGATGTGGATGGTTCCCACATTGCTACTTTGATTTTAACCTTCATCTTTAGATACATGAAAGAGTTGGTTCAAAATGGTTATGTATATATTGCTCAACCACCTTTATACTTAGTGAAGAAAGGTAAGGATCAAGAATATGCATACAGCGAAGAACAAAGAAAAGGATTGATAGAAAAATTAGGTGGAGGTAAAGATGATTCTGTAACGATTCAAAGATATAAGGGTCTGGGAGAGATGAACGCAGATCAATTATGGGAAACCACTATGGATCCAAGCAGAAGAACCTTGAAGCAAGTTACCATTGAAAGTGCTGCAGAAGCAGATAGAATTTTCAGCATGTTAATGGGTGACGAGGTAGCTCCAAGGAGAGAATTCATCGAAACACACGCCAAATACGCAAAAATTGACGCATAAATGATGATTTTTCACAATAAATAGCCTACTTTCAAGTAGAAATTTTCACTTTAAAATTTATACAAAATGGACACTTCAAAAATGATCAAAGCTTATTGCTTAAAAACTAAAGAAAAAAATGTACCAATGCATGATGCTGTAGTTACAAAAACTGCTAAAGGCGGTTATATGGCTGGTGGTCATGACGGTAAAGGAAATAAAATGGCTGCTATCTTAAGCGAAGCAAATGCATTAAAAGCAATCGCTGACGGAGTTGCTAAAAAAGGTTTTTAGTCCAATCTAAAACCGAATTAAAAAAGAGTCTCCCAAGGGGGCTCTTTTTTTTTGCACTTACTTCACTACCCCATTATACATTTTCTGTAATACCCTATGGCAGTCTTCCATAGTAGGAATATCTTTTATCACTAATACAAATAGCTTACCCACTTGCTTAAAATGTGCATTGTTCATGGAAGTTTGGGTAAAGGCTAAAAGACTTTTAAATAAATCGCTTTCAAAATAAGGTGAATCAGGACGATTGATAAAATAACATCTCAGGGTTTCTTCTTTCAATGTCATTTTTTCAAAGCCTAATGCAATGGCTAATTTTCTGGCTCTTACCGTTTCAAATAAATCTGCCACCGACTTAGGCATAGGGCCAAATCGATCGGTCATCTCATCCTTCATTGCCACCAATTCTTCTTCATTCTCTGATTGATCCAATCTGGTATACAAAGACAATCTTTCACCTATATTTTCAACATAGGCATCAGGAATCATAATCTCTAAATCTGTATCGATGGTACAATCCTGTACAAAATCATCTTGCTGACTAATCTCTTCTTGGAATAATTCTTTAAAGTCTGATCTCTTCAATTCTCTAACTGCTTCTGCTAAAATCTTTTGATACATTTCAAAGCCAATCTCTACCATAAATCCACTTTGCTCTCCTCCCAATAAATTACCTGCACCTCTGATATCTAAATCTCGCATAGCAATCTGGAATCCACTTCCTAGCTCACTAAATTGTTCAAGGGTTTGTAATCTTTTTCTTGAATCATCAGGTAAAGTACTAATAGGTGGTGCTAATAAATAACAAAATGCTTTTTTATTACTTCTACCAACCCTTCCTCTCAATTGATGCAAATCACTCAAGCCAAATTGATGTGCATTATTCACAATAATGGTATTTACATTAGGTATATCCACCCCACTCTCTACAATATTAGTACAAACCAATACATCATATCTTCTTTCTATAAAGTCTAAAATCTTTTCTTCCAATTGATGGCCTTCTAACTGACCATGTGCATATCCAATACTCAAGTCGGGACAGAGTCTTTGAATCATTGCACACATTTCTGCCAATCCCTGTACTCTATTATGAATAAAGAAAACCTGTCCACCCCTCTCTGTTTCAAAATAAATAGTTTCTCTAATCACATCTTCATGAAATACTTGTACTTCTGTATGAATAGGTTGTCTATTTGCTGGTGCAGTATTAATAATACTTAAATCTCTGGCACCCATCAAACTAAAATGCAGGGTTCTTGGAATAGGTGTTGCAGTAAGTGTTAAACAATCTACTGTTGTTCTTAATGTTTTTAATTTTTCTTTATGTGCTACTCCAAATTTCTGTTCCTCATCAATCACCATCAGTCCTAAATCTTTGAATTGAACATCTTTTCCTAAAATACCATGTGTACCCACTAAAATATCAATCTTTCCCTCTTTTACTCTTTGAATAGTTTCTTTCTTTTGAGCAGCTGTTTTAAAACGATTGATATAATCTACTGTCACTGGAAAATCTTTCAATCTTTCTTTAAAGGTTTTATAATGTTGAAAAGCCAAAATAGTAGTGGGTACTAAAACGGCTACCTGCTTTCCATCAATGGCTGCTTTAAATGCTGCACGAATGGCCACTTCTGTTTTACCAAAACCAACATCTCCACAAACCAATCTATCCATCGGAGAACCTTGCTCCATATCTTTTTTCACATCTGCGATGGCTTTGGCCTGATCAATAGTATCCTCGTAAATAAAAGATGCTTCCAGCTCATGCATCATATAATTGTCTGGAGTGAATGCAAATCCAGATTGCGCCTTTCTTTGAGCGTATAGTTTGATTAAATCAAATGCAATGGTTTTAACCTTCGCCTTGGTTTTGTCCTTCAATTTCACCCAAGCATCAGAACCTAATTTATTTACTTTAGGTGGAGCGCCTTCCTTCCCTGTATATTTGGATATCTTATGCAAGGAATTTATATTCACATACAAGATATCACTATCCTTATATATAATTCTTACCGCTTCTTGCATCACTCCCTTCACTTCGATTTTTTGTAATCCGCTATATACACCCACCCCATGATCAATATGGGTTACATAATCTCCGGGAGCCAAATCCCTTAAGGTTCTTAGTGTAATAGCTTTGCTCTTTGTGTATGCTTGTTTTACTTTGTACTTATGATATCTCTGGAAGATTTGATGGTCGGTGTAACAAAGTAATTTATGTTCATGATCAATAAAACCTTCATGAATATTTTTAACAATAGGCGTAAACTGTATCTCCGTTTTTAAATCCGTAAAAATGGCATGCAAACGCTCTAATTGTTTAGCTTGTTCTGCAAAAATAAAAAGATCATATCCTTTCTTTTCAAAAGATTGCAAATTCTCAATAAGCAATTGGAACTGTCTATTGAATGCAGGCTGAACCTGTGTATTAAAATTAATTTTCTCTTTGGTTAAATGTGGTTGATAACCAAATTCAATAATACTTTTTGTAGCCAATGCTTTTTCTGTATTCTGCACATCAATAAAATCGTCTTGGCTTGTATTTTTTTGATGAGGATCGTTCTCTTCTACTTTTGGCTTTCCCCCATGATGATCTATATAATCTTGCAATGCCTCTGCTTGGTCCAGGCCTTTTTGTTTGATCACATCCCAGTCTTTCAACCATACTACTGTGTCTTTACTCAAGAAATCAAATAGTGGGATTTTTTCTGTATCCTCAAATTGCGTAGTAACATTTGGGATAATGTTTACTTGCAATAACTTTCTTTCACTTAATTGCGTAGCAGGATCAAATAGACGAATACTATCAATTTCTTCACCAAATAATTCAATACGGTAGGGCTTTTCATTACCAAATGAATAAATATCAAAAATACCTCCTCTTAATGCAAATTGTCCTGGCTCATACACAAAATCAGTTCTTTCAAATCCATAATCCACCAATTGTTGCATTAACTGGTTTAATTCCAGGGTATCATTGGTTTTTAATTGAATGATGTTTTGCTGTAGAGTCTTAGGCAAAATAACCTTCTCAAAAATGGCTTCTGGATAACTTACAATAATTTTCTTATTTCCTCCCATGGAGATTTTTGTCAATGCCTCTGTTCTTAACATGACATGGGATGGATTGAGCAAATTAAAATTCTGTGGCGTTTTAAAAGAAGAAGGGAAATAAAATAAATCCATTGCCTCTGTTACACTTTCTACAGAATTAAAAAAATAAGCTGCTTCTTCTGCATCATTCAATACTACTAAATGATTCAAATTAGCAGTTGCTTCGTTTTTGAAAATTGCTTCAATAATAAAAGCTGCGGAAGAACCATGTAAGTTTTGTAGAAAAAATTGAGCAGGTAAATTTTGAGAGGAGGACATAAGTATCCCGTCCACCAACTTTTTTAGGAGGGGGGATTCGTGAAACCTACCAAACAAAGATTGTTCATTCATCGCTCAGGCTGCAAAGATACAGCTATCCTAATAAAATGCTTTTGAATTCACCAAGATGTTTAAAGAACTGTATTTTTGGGGCTCTACCAAAACCTTGGTTGGATGATTATATTGGTCAAAAGAAGGAATAAAAAAGCCATCATATACTTCTACCAAAACAACATATTTACCCTTTTTTAAATCTTGTTTAAAATATCCTTTGTTGTCTGTTTGAATGATTAAATAAGGTTTTTGTTGAACAGATTTACACCACTGGCCTTCTAATCCAACCAAATCTGAATCGGACAAGTCATTAAATACATATAACCTGCCAACCAATGGTTGACCTTTTAAGCTACTCTTCTTTTCGATGCCCATTTGATTACCCTTGACTTCCCTTAAAGAGCCTTTAATACCCTGTTGAGGGGCAGCCATTCCTCCAATTAAAATTAAGAGTGTGATCAGAAAATTCATTTGAATAAGAATTACTTAAAGTTAAGCATTTGTTTGTTGAGATTTCATTGTAATTTTAACACATGCAGCGTTTTAGATACATAATTTTATTTTATCTAATGGTGATTTGTATTTTACCCATCAAGTCATATACACAAGTCAATACTCAATCTGTTGTATTAAGGGAGGTATCAAAAAAATTAGATTTTGAATCAAGAAATAATTTTTCAGACGCGGTGATCAAAGCAAAGAAAAATGGATGGGCTATCAACTATTTAAATAAAAATAACGCAAGAGTGAGCTTGATGGGTGTTGATATGTATGGACAACCTATTTATTTCACCAGTTTTGCTGACCCCATTCATTCTGTCACGGTAAATACTAATAAAGTTTGGCCAGGTGGTGTAACTGGATTTAACTTAAATGGAAGTAGTGATAGTGTGAGTTTTAAATTAGGTATGTGGGACGAGGGTGCTATCAGAAATTCACATTATGATATTGCTAACAGAGTTACACAAAAAGATAATGTAACCAATACAGTAGATCATAGTACCCATGTAGCAGGTATTTTAATTGGAAAGGGAGTGAATCCCAATGCAAAAGGAATGTTATACGGCAGCAAAGGTATCTATGCATATGATTGGAATAGTGATGTCTCTGAAATGTCTAGTGCCGCAGCCAATAATTTATTAGTTTCTAATCATTCTTATGGAACTGTATGTGGATGGGATTATAATAGTGACTCTTCTAGATGGGAATTCAATGGGAAATACAATGAGAAAGAAGATTACCGTTTTGGATTATACGATAATCAGGCAGTATTATATGACTCTATTGCATATAATGCACCTTTTTATTTAATTGTGAAGTCTGCAGGAAATAGCAGATCATCCAATGGGCCAACAAAAAATAGTTCTGGTGTATGGTATAATAATGATTCTACCTATTGGAGAAGAGATATATCTGGTAAATGGTATAATGCTGGAGTTAGACCAGATAGTTTAAGTAATAATAATAGCTTTGAATCTTTACCAGGAGATGTGGTTGCTAAAAATATTTTAACAGTGGGTGCGGTTTCTGGAATTACTGCAGGATATTCTAAAAAAGAAGATGTTGTAACCACTTCATTTACAAGTTGGGGCCCTACGGATGATGGAAGAATTAAACCAGATATTGTAGCAGATGGTGTTGCAGTATACTCTACACTTACCACCAACGATTCTAGTTATGGATATTTGAGTGGCACTTCAATGGCCGCACCGGGAGTTGCTGGTTCTTTACTACTACTTCAAGAATTAAGTTACAAAATTAACAAGAAGCCAATTAGATCTGCAACTTTGAAAGCATTAGCTGTTCATACGGCAAACGAAGCTGGCTTATATCCGGGTCCTGATTATAAACATGGCTGGGGATTATTAAATACAAGTGAAGCAGCCATAACTTTAAACAATGCATTAACTAGCAATAATTCAAGCAGCTCAACAGATTTAGTATTTGAGGATGTACTACAAAATCAAAGTACAAAAACATACACTATTATAGCATCAGGTAAAAAAGCATTAAAAGCAACTTTAGTATGGACAGATGTAAAAGGCACTGCTAGTAATACCTTAAATAATAGTGCTCCAAGATTAGTGAATGATTTAGATTTAAAAATAAGTAATGGCAACACAATAGTTGAAACATGGAATTTAAACCCAGCCAGCCCAGATGCAGCTGCCACTAGAGGTAATAACAAAATTGATAATGTTGAAAAAGTAGAAATAGACACAGTTTTAGTTGGCAATACTTACACTATAACAGTTTCTCATAAAAACAATTTAGAGAGAGCAAGTCAAGCATATTCTTTAGTAATTAGTGGAGCTGGTGGTGCAGCATATTGCAACTCTACTGCAAGTTCTTCTGCAGGTACCAAACTAGATAGTGTTACTCTAAACAATATTGTTTTTGCAAACTCGACAAATAGTCAATACATTGATAATACAAAGAAAATTATTAATGGAGAGCCATTAGGTGTCGTTAATTTCTCCATAAAAACTTCCAGTGTTGACTCAAGTAATAATACCAGATTTATCAATATTTACATAGATTATAATAATAATGGAGTTTTTGAATCAACTGAAGAAGCTGCAGTAAGTAAAGCTTTGACTAACGGAATTTATAGTGGCACTATTAATCTTCCATCTAATGTAACCGTTGGTGCTACTACAAGATTAAGAATTGTGGCTACTGAAACAGCAGCATCAACTAGCTTAAATCCATGTGGGACTTATACCATTGGAGAAACCCAAGATTACTCTATTAAATTCAATAACCCATCCAATGATTTACAATTAAGTGATATTGTAAGCCCTACAGCAAAAGCATGTAAAAATGGAACACAATATATTACTGTTAAAATTGTAAATAATGGAGGAGGCAAACAATCAAATTTTCCAATCAATGTAATAGTAAAGAAAGGTACTACTACTATAAAAACTATTACGGAGACTTTTAATGGCAATTTAGGTGGATTAGAGAATATGAATTATACTTTTCAATCGCCAATTAGTTTAGACGAAAACAGCAATTACACCATAACAGCAACTGTATCACTAGCTACAGACCAATCAAAAGATAATAATAGCTTAAGTGCCAACTTTACAACTTCAGCAGCTACTGTTGCACCAACGGCAACAGCGACTAATTGTAATAATAGTGTTCAATTACAAGTAAGCAATCCAATTAGTACCAGTAAATATTTTTGGTATGATAGTAGTTCAACAATCAATCCTATTGCATCCGGATCTGCAACTGTAATCAATAGCAGTGCAAGTAAATTAAATGTGAGCAGTGGCTATGCTGGTTTTGTAGGGCCATTAAACAATACTAGTTTAGGCGGAAGTGGAGGATATAATAGCTTTAGCGGTAATTATGTAAAAATTAATGCTACCAGTGCTATGACCATTGAAACAACTAAGTTATATACTGGTTATGCTGGCAAAATCGATTTCATACTTGGCACATTTGCTTCAGACAATTCAGACGGATCCTATTCATATTATCCAATTCAAACAGTAAGCTTAAATGTTGGCGCTTCAAGCCCAACCCCAACAGCAGCAACTGGTTCATCAGCAACACCATTTGTGGAAGGTGATTCTGGAAGAGTATATTATTTAAACTTAAAAATTCCTCAACCGGGAGATTATATTATCATAGTTAAATGTACCGATGCCACATTGTTCAGAAATAATGGACTAGGTAATAACACCTATCCTATTGGACCCAATAAATTATTTAGTATTACAGGCAATAGTGTTACTGCATCAAGCGGAAATTTTCAAAATTTTTATTACTTCTTTTACAATACGCAAATTAGTACCAACGATTGTCCAAGTCCAATTAGTACAGTACCAGTATCTTTTGTGACCAAACCAATTATTACGCAAATCAATGATAGTAGTTTAACTACAACCTTGGCAAATAATTATCAATGGCTAATCAATGATTCAACAATTAGTGGTGCCACAAACCAAACCTTAATCGCAAAAAGAAATGCCTTATATAAAGTAATGACTATGACAGGAGGTTGTACTATGACTTCAGATCCTAAATTAGTATTAGTAACAGATTTAATAGAAGCATCTGTTAAAGAAATTGGCCTTAAAATAACTTCAAGTGATTATATAGATAATTTAATTAAAGGAAATAGTTTTTACATTCAGTTTAGCAATATTCAAACCAGAGATATAAAATTAGATATCATCAATTCCACAGGTG
>CALCEA010000012.1 GCA_937900675.1 uncultured Chitinophagaceae bacterium | reverse complement strand
GCTGAGCTACCGAACCAGGAGCTTCCAATTGGAGGTGCAAAATAAAGATAATTTGACCTTAATTCAAAGAAAAAGAGCTTTAAATCAGTCAGTTGCCATTAAATCTCTAATTACCACACTGGCTGCGGTGCAGCCAAACATAGCGGGCATATAGCTTAAAGTGCCAATGATGGATTTTTTAGGATAGGCTTTTTCGGTAACTATGATCTTGTCTTGATCGGCCTTTTCTGGGCTAAAAACCACTTTCAAGCCCTTTTTGATGCCTAAATTCTGCAATCGCTTTCTTACATATCTAGCCAAATTGCAAATTTTGGTTTTTGAGATGTCTGTGACCTGTATTTGAGAAGGATCCACTTTGCCACCTGCGCCCATTGAACTTACAATGGGAATTTTTCTATCCAAACAGCCCTTTATCAAAAAGACTTTAGCAGATAGGGTGTCTATGCAATCCACCACATAATCCCATTGGGCGCTTTCTAATAAGTTTTTAGTGATATCGTCTTTGATGAAAACTTCATTTACTGTGAGGTCTAATTCAGGATTAATATCTTTTAATCTTTGAGCCAACACCTGAGCCTTTGGTAAACCTGCTGTTGAATGTAAAGCAGGGATCTGCCTATTAATATTGCTTTTGTCTACAGTATCATTATCTACAATAGTCATTTTGCCTACGCCAGCTCTTGCAATCATTTCTGCACATATTCCTCCAACGCCACCAAGGCCAATTACTAGAACATTTTTACCCATTAATTTGTTAATAGTATCATCACCTAACATCAATTGTGTTCTACTCATCCAATAAGGTATCATAATGTATATTTGTGCTGCAAAAATCATTAAAGCTATGTCTATATCAAAAATTATTTTACAATTTTTATTATTCCTTTCGTTAAAGAGTTTTGCGCAAAGTCCAATAGAGGTGATTGCAGAACAAAAAGGAGTGAGTTTAAGAGGACTTTCTATCCCTTCTGAGAATGTAATTTGGGCAAGTGGAAGTAAGGGGAGTATTGCAAAATCTATGGATGGAGGTAAACATTTTGAGTGGATACAAGTAAAGGGTTTTGAATCAAGAGATTTTAGAGCAATTCATGCATTTAATGATCAAGAAGCTATTATTGTTGCAGTGGCTTCTCCAGGCATTATTCTAAAAACCAAGGATGGCGGTAAGCATTGGCATAAAGTGTATGAAAATACTGATACTGCTATATTTTTAGATGCGATCCAATTTAGAGATAATAGACATGGTATGGTGATTGGAGATCCAATCAATCAAAAAATAGTATTATTAGAAACCAAGAATCGTGGCGATCATTGGGAAATTATTAGAGATTCTTTTTTTAAATCAGAAGTGAAAGAAGGGGAATCTTTTTTTGCATCTAGTAGTACAAACTTGACTTTTGATTTTAAACATTTGTTTTTTGTTTCAGGGGGAAAACATAGCAGGTTATGGGTGGATGGAGAAGCAATGTCTTTACCCATTATTCAAGGTAAACAATCCACTGGAGCCAATAGTATGGCTATTTCTCCAAACAATAATCAAATTACTATTGTGGGAGGAGATTTTATGAATGATCAATCAAAAGAACAAAATATAGTTAGATTGGACAGATTTATCAAACCCAATTCCGAAAATAAAACAAAAAGAAAAAGAGCTTTTTTTTGGGAAGTCAATCAAAAAGTAAATAGCCCCAATGGTTATAAATCTTGTGTTCAATATATTTCAAATAATGAATTGATTGTTTGTGGAACCAGTGGGGTGGATTACTCTAATGATGGAGGAATTTCTTGGAAGCAAATATCCAATCAATCATTTCATGTTTTAAAACTAGTTCCTGGGCAAAGAAAAGTTTTTCTGGCAGGTTCTGGTGGTAGAATTGCATCACTAAAATTGGACTAAGTTTAAACAAACTTTATTATTTCGGAAAAAAGTAGATTTCGAATATTTTCTAATTATAAGTTTTGGTATCTTAGTATTCAGATGAAAAAGTTTCAGGCAATCATATCTTTTGAAATGGACGAGGAATTCATGTCTTTCGTGCCTCCTCATCGCACTTATATCAATTATCTATTAAATAAGGGTGTCATTGACAGTTATGCGGTTAGTATGGAGACTCAGCAATCTTGGATTACCTTGAACGCATTAACAAAAGCTGAAGCCTCCGATATATTGGATAAATCGCCTTTATCTAAGTACTGGAACTATGAAATAGTAGAACTTTTTGTCTATGATAGTCAATCTAATAGGCTTCCAGCTGTACAATTAAATTAATTAGTATTTTTTTTGGAGGTTTAAATTCCTAGCCTTATTTTTGCACTCCTCAAAAGGGAAATGGGAGCATAGCTCAGTTGGTTTAGAGCACCTCGTTTACACCGAGGGGGTCCGCGGTTCGAACCCGTGTGCTCCCACTCATTAAAGTCCTCAACTCTGTTGGGGACTTTTTTATTCAAATTAGGCTATGTTTGTTCTATGCAAGTATTTAAAGATCAAAGTAAAATCATCATTACCTGTAATAAATGGTTAGCACCAGCTTTAAGAAATGAAGTGATTTCTTTTGGTTTTGATATTGATAGGGTTTTTCAAACCGGTGTAGAATTAACCGGAAATGTGAATGATTGTATCAAATTGAACATGAATTTGAGAACAGCCAGTCAGGTAATGTATTCTTTGAAAGCATTTATTTGCAACGATCCAGATGAATTATACCGTCAAGCATTAAATATACATTGGGAGAAAATGATTCAACCTGATGGTTATTTTTCAGTGATCAGCAATGTCTTTAATCCAACTATACAAACCAATTTGTTTGCCAATCTTAGAGTGAAAGATGCCATTGTTGATAGAATAAGAAAAGCAACGAACAAAAGACCAACCACTGGTTCGGTATTATCTGGGGCAGTAGTGTATTTGTTTTGGAAGAATGATGAAGCAGAATTATTCCTTGACACTTCTGGTGCATCATTGGCAAGACATGGTTATAGAAAATTGCCAGGTAAAGCACCCATGTTAGAGGCTTTGGCAGTAGCTACTATTTTGTCTACTAAATGGGATCGATTTACTCCCTTTATTAATCCAATGTGTGGTTCTGGGACTTTAGCAATTGAAGCAGCCTTGATTGCTACCAAATGTGCGCCAGGTTTAATTAGAGAAAATTATGCGTTTATGCATTTATTAGGATATGATCCTACGGTGTATGAGGAAGAAAGGGCTGTATTAGAAAGACAAGTGAGGGCTTTACCAACACTTAAAATAATTGCATCTGATTTAAGCAAGGAAGCCATTAAAGTAGCTAAAATAAATGCAACTGCTGCTGGAGTAGAAGATTTGATTGATTTTCAAGTCTGCGATTTTGAATCTACCAGTTTGCCAGAAAATATGAATGGAGCTATTGTCATGTTCAATCCTGAATATGGTGAGAGATTGGGAGAAGAAGTTGAATTAGAAAAAACCTATGCAAGAATGGGAGATTTCTTGAAAAATAAATGTAAGGGCGCGACAGGTTATATATTTACAGGTAATCTAGAATTGGCTAAAAAAATAAGATTAAAACCTAGTAGAAGAATTGAATTCTTAAATGCAAAAATAGATTGCAGATTACTAGAATACGAAATGTATGAGGGAACTAGAAGGGTAGAAAAAGCTCTTTTAGAGTCTGAATAAAAATTGATTACTTAAATTACTGATTTTAAGTTTATTGGCATAGAATAATTCTCCATCAAGTTGAATGGGTAAAGCTTTTTCTGATTCAATTAAGAATTCTTTTCCTAATTGATGTGTTATAAAAGGATATTTCAAATGTTTGCCTTTTTTTATGATAGGTAAATACCATAATCTTTTCCAAATAGGCATTTTGTTTGCCAAAACCATATCTAAATATCCATCATTGATTTGTGCGGTTGGTGCAATGAAAAATCCACCACCTGCCCTTGAAGAATTAACAAATAAGGCTAATAAAAAATATCCCTCGATTTGTTGTTCTGCTGTTTTAATTGTTAAAAAAGATTCTTTAAAGAATAATATTTTATAGATCACAGCCAATAAATAACCAAAATGTCCGCCGATAAATCTAATGGTTTTCATAGATGCAACAATTTCTCCATCAAAACCAATGCCTAGGCAATTAATATATAGTTTGTCGTTTACCTTTCCTGCATCAATGTACTGCGGAGTTCTGTTGAAAATACTTTCAAATAAAGCTTCATTGGATAGACCACCATATAATTTCCAAGCAAAATCATTTCCTGTTCCCCCATTGAATAAAACGAGTGGAATTTTGCAATCGGGATATCGGTTGATAAAATAATTGATAGTTCCATCACCGCCAATAATAAAACAATCTGTGTAGTTATGTAATACTTCATTGCTTGGCCAATTATTTGTAAAAATGGAACTCTGAATACCCAATGCTTTAAGCTTTGAATTTAACCAATTAGCAGTTATTTCACCTTTAAGTTTACCTGATTGGTTATTGGCTAAAATGGCAACAGAAGTAATTTTACTCATTAGATTAATTGTACAATAAATAAGGTTCAATTTCTTTTTTCCAATATTCTACTCTTAAAAGAATTTGTATTTTTTGCAACCAATTTTGCAATGGTAGGTCAAATAATGCTTCTGAATTAGGAATGCCTAATAATAAAGAGAGATGATTTTTGCCACTGGGATTTGCATTGGTTGGGTAAGTTGCCCATTCAAAATGATTTGGATGTAAATCTTTGATGATTTTAAGCAACAATAATCCATTTAATACGGCATCATAGTTTTCGGGATCTTTCACTTTACAATGTATTCCAGGTAACCATTCCTTTTCGCTTTTAAAAGAAAGACTTAATATTTCCATATCTAGATCTTCGTTGAACATGTTTTTGCAAACAGCAACTATAGCATCCATATTGAACCAAGACGCACCAAACCATTCAAATGAATAAGTGGTTCCTCTTCCAATGGAAACATTGGTGGCTTCGAAAAAACATAAACCTGGATACAACAAACAAGCATTATAATTTTGTATTGCCGGAGAGGTTGCTACCCAAGGAGTATTCCATTCAGAAAACATATCTGTTCTCTTTAATCCAGTACAAGCAATTACTTCAAGTGCTGCATTCCATTGTTTTGTTGTATTAAAGTACAATGCTAATTCACCCAAACTACATTGATGTTTAATAGGGATATTAAATCTTCCAATAAAACTGGAAACAGTCTCATCCAAAGATGGCCCTTCAATCATTGCAAGATTTCCACTCAATGGATTCGGTCTATCTAATAAAATAATTTTCTTTTTGAACTTTGCAGCTGCTTCCAAATAATAGGTCATTGACCATAAATAAGTATAAAATCTGGTACCTGCATCTGGTATATCAAACAATAAAATCTCAATACCTTTTAGATCTTCTTCTGATGGCGCGTATTTTTCACCATATAAACTAATAATTGGAAGTCCTGTTAGTGGATCAATGCCATCTTTCATTTTTGCTCCATCAGCTCCCTTGGTATCAATCCCATGTTCTGGAGAGAATAATTGGGTAATATTAAATCCTGCTTTGATTAAAGCTAATCTGCTAGGTGTTTGATCAAATGTTCTAGCTGCATCATTGGTTAAAAAACCAATGGAAGAAGTTTTCCAAGATGGATTGCTTTCAATGAGATGATCTATTCCGAAACGAATTCCCATTCCAAATCTTTTTTCAAAGTTTCCAATACATTAAAAATGATAGGACATCTATCGTAATGCATGTAAGTAGTAAAAAGTCTTTTGTTAAAGTCTTTTACATGAAAAGCAGGAAATTCTTTACAACCTTCAAATCGATGTTCATATACACTGCAGCTGTTTCCTACTAAAAAATGACAGGGTATGGCGTTTAACACCATTCTACCAGATTGGCCTTTCTCCAAATATTTTTGATCAAATTCTTCTCTGTCTTGTCCTAAAAGAGCAGCAAGATTATCGGCTTCTTGGTTATTGATATTCACCATTAGGCTTTTACAACAATTGCCACAGGCTGTACAGTCAATTTGAGGGGAAATGGTGTTTGAAAGGTCAAAAACGGCTTTATCTAGGCTTTCACTATCCATTTCTCTCAGAAAATCCTGGAATTGGAGGTTTTCTGGTGTCAATAGAACGGCCTGGTTTTTGATCCATTCTAAGTCAACAACGGGGTATTTGGGTCTATTTTCGATGGGTTAAAGATAATGCTTTAATCCATTTATCCACATTTGACCCATTTTGAACAATTTTAGATGGCATAAGGCCGTTTGAGAATTAGATTTGCACAAAGTCGGGGCATTTTTTGCCCCTAAAGTATTGATAATTATGGCAGAAGCTAAAGTACCCGTAGAATATAACGAAGACTCCATTAGGTCTTTAGATTGGAAAGAACATATAAGATTAAGACCCGGTATGTATATCGGAAAATTGGGTGACGGTTCGGCACCTGATGATGGAATCTATGTTTTAATTAAAGAGGTTATTGATAACTGTATTGATGAGCATACCATGGGTTATGGTAAGCAGGTGGAAATTAGTATCCAAGAAAAAACAGTCACGGTTCGAGATTATGGTAGAGGTATTCCCTTGGGTAAAATTGTTGATGTTGTAAGTAAGATTAATACCGGTGCTAAATACGATAGTAAAGCCTTTCAAAAGTCGGTGGGTTTGAACGGGGTAGGTACCAAAGCCGTGAATGCCTTAAGTGAGGATTTTACAGTAACTGCTTTCAGAGATGGTAAAACAAGATCTGCAAGTTTTAAGAAGGGTCAATTAATCGAAGAAACCAAAGAAGCTAAAACGACAGAAGCCAATGGTACATTGGTGAGTTTTGTACCTGATTCGACAGTGTTTAAAAACTTTCATTTTATTTATGAATACATTGAAAGTCAGCTATGGAACTATTGTTATTTAAATGCTGGCTTGAGTATTTATTTTAATGATAAAAAGTTTATCAGTAAGAATGGTTTACTGGATTTATTAGAAAGAAAAACCAATCCTGATGAATTAAGATATCCTATTATTCATTTAAGCGGAGAAGATATTGAGGTAGCTATTTCTCATAACAACGATTATGGTGAAGATATTTTCTCTTTTGTGAATGGCCAGTATACAACACAAGGGGGTACGCATCAACAAGCTTTTAGAGAAGCTTATGTTAAAGTGATTCGTGATTTCTATAAAAAAGATTACGAAGCATCTGATGTTAGAACCAGTATCGTAGCAGCTGTTTCTGTTAGAGTTCAAGAACCAGTTTTTGAAAGTCAAACAAAAACAAAACTAGGTTCTCAAAATGTTGCGGATGGTGGGCCTAGCATGAAAAACTTTGTTACTGAGTTTTTGGCGAAAGAATTGGATAATTTCTTACACAGAAATCCAACGACTGCGGATGCTTTAAAGAAAAGAATCGAACAAAACGAAAGAGAGCGTAAAGAATTAGCGGGTATCAAAAAGTTGGCCAATGAAAGAGCTAAAAAAGCCAATTTACATAATAAGAAATTAAGAGATTGTAGAGTACACTTAAATGATGATGCGCCTACCAAGAATAGAGAAGTATTTGTGTCCAATCAGCAAAACACTACCTTATTCATTACGGAGGGTGATTCTGCAAGTGGTAGCATTACTAAATCTAGAAATGTAGATACTCAAGCGGTATTTAGTTTGAGAGGTAAACCATTAAATGCTTTTGGTTTAACTAAGAAAGTCGTTTACGAAAACGAAGAATTCAATTTATTACAGCACGCATTAAATATTGAAGATGGACTAGAAGGTCTAAGATACAATCAAATCGTCATTGCAACTGATGCCGATGTAGATGGTATGCACATTCGTTTATTAATGCTTACTTTCTTTTTACAATTCTTCCCTGATTTAGTAAAAAAAGGGCATGTATATGTTTTGGAAACTCCATTATTTAGAGTGAGAAATAAACAAAAGACCATTTACTGTTACGACGAGCAAGAGAAACAAAATGCCATTAAAGAATTAGGAGCTAAACCTGAGATTACACGATTCAAGGGTTTGGGGGAGATTAGTCCTGATGAATTTGGAAAGTTTATCGGAGCGGATATTAAGTTGGCTCCAGTATTACTTGAACAAGGAGATCATATTCAACATTTGTTGGAATACTATATGGGTAAGAATACTCCTGAGAGACAAGATTTTATTATCAATAATTTAAAAGTAGAACTAGATAAAGCAAATGATACACATAGTATTTAATACTGCAGATATTGCAGCCTTGGAAGCAGCTATAGAATTAGATGAAAGTCTTGCTGGAAAAATTATCGAGATTAAAGATGATTATGCGGTAGGGCCTTTGTTGGATATTTACGAAACGGAAGGTTTCCAATTAAGAAAAAATTGGTGGGCTAATGTGCTAGCCCATTCTCCTTATACTGATCAATTAGATATAGTAGATGATCGTTTAACGGTTCATCAATTAATCAATTCATTAAACCATGATGAGAATGAAAGCATCTGGATTTGGATGGGACAAAATGCACATGATGTTTGTGGGTATTACTGGTTAATGAGTCAGTTTAAAGAATATCAAGGAAGAATTCAAGTATTGTATTTAAATAATTTGCCTTTTTTAAATGAAAAAGGTCAATTATTTTATCCAACATATTTAAGTCAAATTCAACCCAAAGAATTTTTAAAAGCAAAAAAATTAGCGAGACCTATTACTTTAAGTGAGTTTGAATTAGATCCAGATGAGTGGAAGAAAATTTGTACAGAACAAGAAGTGATTAAGTTCTTGGAAGGTGGAAAGAAGATTGTAAATATGGATATCAACTTTTACGATAAAGAAATATTGTCATTGCTAACTAAGAATGCGCAAAAATTGCCTAGTGCTTTATCTAATATTTTAGCTAAAATGAAGGTAAAAACAGGGGATGCTTTTGTAGTATATAGATTAAAGGCATTAGCAGATCTAGGTAAGATTGTTTTTGTAGGGGATTGGGAAAAAGGATGGAAAGATATGGTTATTCAAATGCCAGGTGGGTCAAATCAAGTTGTTGAAGATTAATTAATAAGTTATGTCTATACAAGTAAATGCAATTGATGTAAAAGCGGTGGACGAAAGAGGCGCCTTGCATTATTTTAGTACAGATAGATCTGGAGAATTTTTATTGGTTTATAGAAATGCTGGAACCATCAGTGGACAACATTATCACAATGGCATTTTTAAAGGGAAAAACCCAGAAGAAATGTTATTAGTTCAGGGAGAGATTATTTTAAATTGGAAAGATATTCAAACTCAAGAAATTGGCACAATGAATATTAAAGCTCCTTCAAGAGTAATCATTCCTGCAAAAATTTGGCATGAAGTAAAAGCAGTAACAGATATTGTTTTTATTGAATTAAATTGTTTGAAAGACGGAAGTGAAGATACGCATCGATTATAGTATCTTCTAATATGTATAAATATGGCAAAAGAGAAAAACTTAAGTAGGGTTACAGAAAATGAATCAGGCGTTCAAGGACAATATAAAAATTGGTTCTTGGATTATGCTTCTTATGTAATATTAGAGAGAGCGGTACCAGCAATTGAAGATGGTTTAAAACCAGTTCAAAGAAGAATCTTGCACGCCATGAAAGAAATGGATGATGGAAGATTTAATAAAGTGGCAAACATTATTGGTCAAAGTATGCAGTATCATCCACATGGTGATGCGAGTATTGGTGATGCATTAGTAAATATTGGTCAAAAGAATTTATTAGTAGAGACACAAGGTAACTGGGGTGATGTTAGAACGGGTGATGCCGCTGCAGCTTCAAGATATATCGAAGCTAGATTAAGCAAGTTTGCATTAGAAGTAGCATTTAATCCCAAAACGACAGAATGGGCTTTAAGTTATGATGGTAGAAAGCAGGAGCCTGTTACTTTACCTATGAAATTCCCTTTATTATTAGCACAGGGTGCTGATGGTATTGCGGTGGGTTTATCCACTAAAATTTTGCCTCATAATTTTAATGAATTATTAGAAGCTAGTGTTAAGTATCTAAAAGGTAGAAAATTTGAATTATTGCCAGATTTTCAAACGGGTGGCATGGTGGACGCTTCTAATTATAATGATGGAAAAAGAGGAGGCAAAATAAGAGTAAGAGCGCATATCGAAGAATTAGATAAAAAGACTTTAATAATTAAAGATGTTCCTTATGGAGTAACCACTACTCAATTAATGGAAAGTATTACTAAAGCAAATGATCAAGGTAAGATTAAGATTAAAAAAGTAACAGATGTTACTGCTGCTGAAGTAGAAATACAAATTGATTTGGCAACTGGTATATCTCCTGATATTACTATTGATGCTTTATATGCTTTTACTGATTGTGAAATAAGTATTTCTCCAAATGCTTGTATCATTATTGATCAAAAACCACATTTTGTTGGGGCTACTGAATTATTAAAGTATTCAGTTGATCATACAAAAGAGCTATTAAAAAAAGAACTTGAAATCCAATTAAAGGAATTAGAAGAAAAATGGCATTTCACCAGTTTGGAGAAAATCTTCTTTGAGGAAAAAATTTACCAAGAACTAGAAAAGAAACATTTAAACTGGGATAAGGTAATTGATGCTATTGATAAAGCATTTGAGCCATTTAAAAAGAAGTTTAAAAAACCTATTGAAAGAACAGATTTATTAAAATTAACTGATAAACCAGTTAGGAGAATTTATAAATTAGATATTGAAGATTTGATTCAACAAATCAAAGATATTGAACAAACCATCAAGGAAGTAAAAAATAACTTAGCCAATTTGGTGGACTATGCTGTAAGTTATTATGAAAACTTACAAAAGAAATATGGTAAAGGTAAAGAGCGTAAAACAGAGATCAAAGAGTTTGATACTATTCAAGTTAAGCAAGTAGCGATTGCCAATACTAAATTATATATCAACAGACAGGAGGGCTTTATTGGTACTTCCTTAAAGAAAGACGAGTTCTTATGTGATTGCACTGACTATGATGATATTATAGCTTTCACTAAGTCAGGTATTATGAAGGTGGTGAAGGTTTCAGATAAAGTATTTATAGGGAAGGATATATTACACGCAGCTGTTTTCCAAAAAAATGATGAGCGAACTACCTACAATATGATCTATGTAGATGGAGCTAGTGGAATAAGCTATGCAAAAAGATTTAATGTAACAGGAGTAACAAGAGATAAAGAATATCCATTGGCTAAATCTTCTGAAAAATCTAAAGTACATTATTTAACAGTCAATGCTAATGGAGAAGCAGAATCCGTTAAAATTGTATTGAGTCCTAATTGTTCTGCAAGAATCAAAGAATTTGATTTCTTCTTTGAAACATTGGAAGTTAAAGGAAGAAGTAGTGTGGGTAATCAAGTGACTAAATATCCTATTAAAACTGTAAAGCTTAAAGAAGCTGGAAAGAGCACTTTAGTTGGAAGAAAATTATGGTTTGATGATAAATTTGGAAGGTTAAACACTGAAGAAAAAGGAATTTACTTAGGTACTTTTGAAGACGATAAATTATTGGTGATTACTAAAGATGGATATTATGAAGTTACTGATACGGAGCAAACCCAAAGATTTGATCCAGAGAAAGTAATGTTTATTGAGAAATTCAATCCTGAAAAGATTATCACTGCGGTATATTTAGATAATGATAAGTTGCAATTTAATATCAAGCGATTTAAAATTGAAACAACCACTTTAAAAACACCATTCTCATTTATTAAAGAAAGTCCAGATAATTATGTTGCTGCTGTAAGTACCCATGTAGAGCCTATTTTAGTGGTTCAATCTGGCAGAGGTGCTCAAGTAAGAAAAGCCAAGTTTAAAGTAAGTAAAATGGTGGATGTAATGGGCACCAAAGCAGTAGGTACTAAATTGGTAGATTTTAGTAAGACCATTGAAATGGAGTGGGAGAATAAAGTAGTGATTAAAGATCCTAATGATGAACAACCTGAATTGTTCTAAATTTATATAAACGAAAGTATATGTCAACCGTAAAAGTGGGTGAGTTTAATTTAATGAGAGTGGATCGCAAGGTTGACTTTGGATTTTATATGGATGATGGAGAAGAAGGCATTCTTCTACCCAAAAGATTTGTTCCTTCTGGCTTACAAGTTGGAGATACAATTAGTGTATTTGTATATCATGATTCAGATAATCGTTTAATAGCTACCACCCAAGAACCATTTGCCGTTGTGGGAGATATAGCAGCGTTAAAAGTAGTATCAGTTACCAGGCAGGGTGCATTTTTAGATTGGGGCTTAATGAAGGATTTATTTGTACCTGTATCTCAACAACTTTCTACCATGAGAATTGGTGGCAAGTATTTAGTAAAGCTATATATTGACGCACAAACGGGCAGGGTAGCTGCTACAGAGAAAATTGATAAGCAAATTAGTAATGATCATCTTACTGTAAAAGAAGGTGATAAGGTTAAAGTGCAGGTTTATAGAGAATCTGAATTAGGATATGTAGTTATTGTAAATGGTTTGCATCAAGGATTGGTTTATAAAAATGAAGTATTCACTCATTTGCATATTGGACAATATATTGATGAAGCTTTTGTGAAGAAAATAAGAGAAGGAAATAAATTAGATATTGGAATTGGTAAACAAGGGGTAGAAAAATTATCAGGAGACCAAGCCACTATTATTAGATTATTAAAAATGCATAAAGGGTTTTTACCTTACCACGATAAATCAAGTCCTGATGATATTTATGCTTTTTTTGGTATGAGTAAGAAGGCATTTAAAATGAGTGTGGGTATTTTATATAAAGCAAAATTGATTACCATCGAAGAAGAAGGAATCAAATTGGTTGAAGAAACCACAACAGAAACAACTCCTCAATCATAATATTAAATGGAATGAACATGGCAAAGGAAGTATATATTGTAGCTGCAGTAAGAACACCAATTGGATCTTTTGGTGGTTCTTTAAAATCTTTTACTGCTACCCAATTAGGGGGTATTGCTATTAAAGCTGTTCTCGAAAAAGTTCAATTAGATCCTTCAAAAGTTGATGAAGTAATATTTGGCTCTGTTATTCAAGCAGGGTTAGGTCAAGCACCAGCTAGACAAGCAGCTATTTATGGTGGATTGCCTCATAAAGTTATTTGTACTACCGTTAATAAGGTTTGTGCAAGTGGAATGAAAAGTATAGCTCAAGCTGCACAATCCATTTTATTAGGGGATGCTGATATTATTGTTGCCGGTGGAATGGAAAGTATGAGTAATGTGCCTTTTTATAATACCCAGCAAAGATGGGGTAATAAATATGGAGATATCACAGTACAAGATGGATTAGCTAAAGATGGTTTAGTAGATGTTTATGATAAAGTAGCGATGGGAAATTTTGCAGACTTATGCGCTAAAGAACATGCTATTTCAAGAGAAGATCAAGATGCTTTTGCGGTTGCTAGTTATCAAAAATCACAAAATGCTACTGAAAAGGGATTGTTTAAAGATGAAATTATACCTATCTCTATTGCACAGAAAAAAGGGGATCCAATTATTGTTGATAAAGATGAAGAGCCATTTAATGTAAAGTTTGATAAGATCAAAGCTCTTCAGCCAGCATTTACTAAAGAAGGAACGGTAACTGCAGCTAATGCAAGTACCATGAATGATGGTGCTGCAGCTGTATTATTAATGAGTGGAGAAAAGTTGAAAGAATTAGGTTTGAAGCCACTTGCCAAGATTATTAGTTATGCAGATGCAGAACATGATCCCAAATGGTTTACTACTGCTCCTTCATTAGCACTACCTAAAGCATTGTCTAAGGCAAATCTTTCTGTAGAACAAATAGATGCTTTTGAATTCAATGAAGCATTCTCTGTGGTGGGTATAGTTAATACTCAATTGCTTAAAATTGATGCAACCAAAGTAAATATACATGGTGGTGCTGTTTCTCTAGGTCATCCATTAGGTTGTAGCGGAGCTAGAATCATGGTAACCTTGACACATATATTACAACAAAATCAAAAGCAATTGGGAGCAGCTGCCATTTGTAATGGGGGAGGCGGAGCTTCAGCAATGGTGATTGAAAGATGTAATTAGTCTTGATTAATTTGTTCGATTAATTCATCCATCATAATGCCGTAATGACTTTCGTCATAAGTGCATTCGCCTTTTTTAATCAATAAAATTTGTGGAGACTCATGATGAACTTGAAATACTTCGGCAATAGCATTCGAAATTGGTCTATAATTCAATAAGTCTAAGTAATAAAAATCTACGCCCTCTGGAGCATTTTCTCTTTCGAATCTAGATAAAGCCATTTTAGAAATACTACAAGTAGTACTATGTTTAAAAATTACTTGAGGAGTATTCTCGGAGTTTAATTTAATCGTTTCAAGTTGTTCCTCATTAGTCAATGGTATCCAATTCATGGCTTCATAATTTTGGGTTAAAATTAATCAAATTATTTCAACTATTTTGATAGAATTGAATGCTTGGCGTTTTTAATTGTTTAACTTCACACTATAATTAAAACTATGCAGTTACAATTAACCCAACCTATTTGTTTTCTTGATTTAGAGACTACTGGAATTAATGTTAGTCTTGATAAAATAGTAGAAATTGCTATTATCAAAATAATGCCAGATGGTACAAAACAAATTAAAAGAAAATTGGTCAATCCTGAAATGCCCATTCCAACTGCTGCAACTGAGGTTCATGGGATATCTAATGAAATGGTAAAAGATGCGCCAACTTTTAAACAAATAGCCAACGAAATAAAACAATTTATTGAAGGGTCTGATTTGGCTGGATATAATAGCAACCGTTTTGATATTCCCATGTTGAACGAAGAATTTTTAAGAGCTGGTATTAGCATAGACATGCTTTCTAGAAAGTTACTAGATGTTCAAAAAGTGTTTCACATGATGGAACAAAGAACGCTTTCTGCTGCATATAAATTTTATTGTGACAAAAATTTGGAAGATGCTCATACAGCTGAGGCAGATGCAATGGCTACTTTTGAAGTGTTAGAAGCCCAAGTGGTAAAATACCCTCAAATTGGCAATACGGTAGAATCTATCGTGAAAATTACCGGAGAAGACCAGATTATCGACTTTGCTAGAAGATTTGTTTATGAGAATGGGGTGGCCGTTTTTAATTTCGGTAAGCATAAGGGAAAACCTGTAACTCAAGTACTTAAGGAAGAGCCACAGTACTATGATTGGATGATGAAAGGTGATTTTGCCCTTCATACCAAGCAAAAATTGACTGAAATCCTAAATAAGTCAATATTAAATAAATAGTTTATATTTACAAATATTAAATTTAAAATCACTACCCCCTAATCAGTGAAAAAATTAGTCATCATCCCAACTTATAACGAAAAGGAGAATATCCTTTCCATCGTAAATACAGTATTATCTCTAACAGGGGCTTATCATATTTTAGTGATTGATGATGGATCACCGGATGGCACTGCTCAAATTATTAAAGACAATATTCCTAAACATCAAGGAAGATTATTTTTAGAAGAAAGATCAGGTAAATTAGGATTAGGTACAGCTTATATTCATGGTTTTAAATGGGCATTAGAAAATCAGTATGATTATATATTTGAAATGGATGCTGATTTCTCACACAACCCTAATGATCTAGAAAGATTATATAATGCATGTGAAAAAGATGGCGCAGATGTGGCTATAGGGAGTAGATATGTAAAGGGTGGTGCAACAGAAAACTGGCCTTTGGATAGATTAATATATTCAAAAGGTGGTTCTGCTTACACTAGAATTATCACAGGTATGCCAGTAAAAGATCCTACCGCTGGTTTTGTATGTTATAAAAACAAGGTTTTAGCTTCAATCAATCTGGACAATATTAAATTTATTGGATACGCATTTCAAATTGAAATGAAATTTGCTTCTTGGAGACTTGGATTTACACTTAAAGAAGTTCCAATTACATTTGTTGATAGAAAAATAGGCACTAGTAAAATGTCCAAAGGCATCATTAAAGAAGCCATTTTAGGTGTTTTACATATGCAATGGCAACATTTTACAGGGCAGTTTCTAAAAAATATTAGAAGAGCTTAAATTTTATTTTTTAAAATTCTAAGATAAATCCAATCGTAGGTGTTATAAAAACCTGGCTTCCATCTGCATATGAAGGAATCCCATTTGATCCATCTTTTTTTATAGTTTTACCATCTGTTGTTTTAAAGGTTCCATCTGCATTTAATTCAAATAAATAGGGGTTTGGTGCAACACTTTTACTTCCATACCAATTGGTGATATCTAAGAAAAAATCAAGAGTAGCTTTTTTATAAAAATATTTTTTGTCTATTCTTATATCACTTGAATTAAATGGATTGACACGTAGCGTGTTTAACTTAGAATAATCGAAAATTCCTTGCCTTAGCGTAACAAAGTTTAGTCTACTTGCAATGCTATCATATGGTGTATATGGTGTGCCTCCTTGGAACCTGAATTTCAATCCCAATTCCCAGTTTTTATTAAATTTATATCCTGCAGTTAAACTTAACAAATGAATATTCTCCCAAGCACTTGGAATGTATTTGCCAGCAATATTGGTATAAGAGCTTCTGAAATAACTATAACTTGCAACCCCAAAAAACCTTTTGGTAAGTTTTTGTTGGGCAAATAATTCAAATCCATAACTTTTACCTAATCCAGTAGTGCTAACAGGTTCATTTCCTAAGATATTGAAATCAGCACCTAGATTAGATAAACTTATTCCTTTTTGAATACTTATTGGAACTCCAAAGTATTTTTTTGAAAATAACTCAATTGTAAATCGACTAGCATCATTTGGTATATATTCAATTCCTGCTACATAATGATTGCTTGCAATATATTCAGCTGATTGATTTACATAATTACCCATTTGATCTTTGAAGCCCAAAACAGTTAAGGGTGCTAACTTAAAATATCTTCCTATTGAAGCATTTAAATTAATTTGATCTGTTAATACATAACTTAATCCGATTCTTGGAGAAATTCTACTCATCAAGTCCTTACCTGAATTATTAAAACTATTCCCATCGGTTCTGATACCTGCACTTATTCCTAATCTGTTATTGAAAGCTCTTTTTCCTAATTGAAAAAATGCCCCATACCTTTTAAAACCCAAATCAGTAAAATAGTTATATGTTAAAGGTGATACAAGCACATTGTTATTTGAACTTGGGATATAATTTTTTAATATTTGATATGTGAAGTTATCATATTCAACTGTTTGAATATTTGCACCAGTTGTCCATTTAATACCTAAGAAATTTTTAGTGATATCAAATCTTAATTTATTCTCAATTTCATTAGATCTGAATTGTAAAGTTAATTCTCCTTTATTTTGAGATAAATTGTCTTCGTATTTTTCGTTTAGATTATTCAAATGATTTCTGCTTATGCTCAATGTCCAATAACCCCTATTGATCAATCTTTTGAGTGAAGTACCCATTGTATAGTTCCATTGATTAATAGATGGACTTGAGTTTAAAGCATAAATTTTTTCAGGTGTTGCATTTCTGGGTGCAACAAAATAAAAATCATCAATAGCGCCTATGCCTAAAAATGTTAATGTAGTTTTTGAATCTATCTGATGAGTAATTTTATATTGAAAATCCCAAAAATTAGGTCTAATTGGAAGATCTAAGGCTTGAAATAGATATTGTAAGTAACTTCTTCTTACTGATGCCAAGAATGTAGTTTTACCAGATTTTGATAATGGGCCGTTAAAAGTACTTGCAAATTCAGTGGCACCCATTCTTATATTGGTTTCTAGTTTATTGGGGTTGCCTCTTTTTTGTTTAAATTCAAAAACAGATGATAATGCGTTATCAAATTTTGCATCAAAAGCTGAAGTGGACAATTTTACTTCGTCAATAAATGAAACATTCAAAATTCCTTGAGGGCCTCCTGCACTTCCTTGTGTTGAGAAGTGGTTAATCACAGGAATTTCAATTCCATCTAAATAAAACACATTCTCATTGGGTGCGCCACCTCTTACAATAATATCGTTTCTAAAACCTGCACTTGTGCTTGCTGATCCGGTCACACCAGGTAAGGTTTGTACTACTTTGGATATGTCAAAATTACTGCCCGGGCTAGACTTGATTTCTTCGGCTGTTAATTTTTGAACACTTAAAGGAGTTTCTAAAGTTGCTGCTCTAACGGTTTTTCTATTACCACCCACCAAGACTTCTTTTAAGGTAACTTCTTGTGGAAGTAATTCAATGGTATTTATTGTCTCATTTCCTGAACTTACTACCACATTATATAAAGTATAAGGAATGCTTCCTAAAGAGGTAAATACTACCTGATATTGTCCTGTTGGAATATTCTTTAATTGGTATCTACCCAAGCTGTCTGATACAGTTGAAAATGAAGTATTTAAAACCTTAACTGTAACACCAGCAATTGGGGTTTGCGTATTCTTGTTTACAATCCAACCAGAAAGGCTACCCTTGGTTTGAGCATTGATGATTATCGAACTAAAAAGGGCTATCATGACTAATGAAACAGACTTCATATCAAAACAAATATTTATTCAATTTATAACAATTAATTATCTAAATTGTTTAACTATCTTAGGATTCCAAAAATTTAACCCATGAAGTTATTTTCTCTATTTGTAGCGACTTTTCTTACAATAGTAGCCATTGCTCAAAAAAAGCCTTTAGATCATTCTGTATATGATCAATGGCAGTCTGTTAAGGAAACTGTGATGCATCCAAATGGTCAATTCCTTGCCTACACCATTGTGCCTCAAGAGGGAGATGGTATTCTATACATTAGAAATACTCAAACCAATACCGAGTTCATCATTCCAAGAGGGGCTCAAGTGGTTTTTAGTGAGGACGGTAATTATCTTTTTGGCAAGATCAAGCCTTTTTTTACAGAAACTAGAAAAGCTAAAATTGATAAAAAGAAAGCAGATGAGTTACCTAAAGACAGTTTGTTTATATACCAAGTTTCTACCGGAAATTTAGAGAAAATAGCGAATGTAAAATCCTTTCAAACTCCAACTAAATCAAATGGTGCAATTGTGTATCTTTTAGATAAAAAAGGGGATGTAAACAAAGAGGGATCTGATTTATTCATTTACAATCTAAAAACTAAATTAAAACATACATTAAAACAAGTAAGTCAATATGCATTGAATCCCAATGGACAACAAATTTTAGCGTTTCAAGTATCTACAAAAGGGAATAATGCTAAAGTGCTTTTGGCTAATGTGCAGGATACAAGTTATCGAATTTTAAGTGGAGGAATTTATGCTGCTACAGGTTTTGTTTGGGATGAGTTTGGATTACAAGCTGCATATTATGTTGAAAAAGATAGTACCAGTAAGCCATTACAGAAAAATTACCAGTTGAACTATTTTATGCTTGGAATGGATTCTTCCATGATTGCTATTACAACTAGTCATTCTGATATTCCCAAGGATTATGTCTTTGGAGCAGACAAAAAATTACAATTTAGTAAATCTGGAGAAGTACTTGAATTAGGTGTACAACCTATATTGCCCATTAAAGATACTAGCTTGCCTGAATTCGAGAGAGTGAGTATAGATATTTGGCATTATGCAGATGATCAATTGCAGCCCATGCAATTAAAAAATCTTGAAACAACATTAAAGTCAACAGAAAAAGTAATATACCGTCCACTAACTAATTCGGTTTTATACTTAGGGAAGATCAATGATCGAAATATTAAAATTGGTAATGAAGGGGATGGACATTGGGCCATTGCCACTGTTGATTCAACTGATGCTGCATCTTTTCAATGGCAGGGGTTTACTAAGAAGGATATTTATGCAATTAATACCCTTACTGGTGAAAAGCGTTTAGTTCATAAAAATTGGAAAGGAAGTTTAATAAATTTTTCTGCTGATGGAAATAAATTGATTTACTATGAAGAAAAAGAGAAGAAATACTATAGCATAGACTTTAGAACTAATAAAAAACAAATTGTCGCAAAAGACATCAAGTATCCTTTATATGATGAAGAAAATGATGTACCTGATGATCCCAATGCATATGGTATCGCAAAATGGATGAATGATCATCGTCATTTTATAGTGTATGACAAATATGATTTATGGTTAGCTGATGCAGATGCAATTGAACCATCCATATTATTGACGAATGGAAGAAAATCTTCAATAGTATTTAGATTTAATGAAACTGATGAAGAAAGAAATGCACTAGCAAATAATGAAGCTATATTGTTAAGAGGGTATAATGAAAAAGATAAATCAGAATCTTTGTCTGTATTGAATCTGCAACAAAAGCAAGTGAATCTGATTCAATCTTTTGATATGCATATCTCAAATGTTGTGGGTAATAAAACTAGCAAAGATTTAATCGTCTTAAAAGAAGATGAACATCGTGCTGCTAATATTTATTTGTATCAATTAAATAATACACAACAAAATCCGGAAGCTATTGCTCAATTAAACCCTCAACAAGCTTCCTATAATTGGTTAACGAGCGAATTGTTTAAATGGAAAGCTTATACTGGTAAACAAGTGGAGGGTATTTTGTATAAGCCGGAAGATTTTAACCCTAATAAGAAATATCCAATGATTGTTTATTTCTATGAAAGAAACAATCAAACATTACATAATTACATTCCTCCAACACCAACAGGATCAAGATTGAATATTTCCTTTTTTGTAAGCAGGGGTTACTTGGTTTTTGTTCCAGATATCTGGTATAAAACAGGATATCCTGGTCAAAGTGCCTATGATCATATTGTAAGCGGTACCAAAGCACTTATTCAAAAAGGATTTGTGGATAGTACAAAGATTGGATTACAAGGTCAAAGTTGGGGTGGTTATCAAATTGCTTATCTAATTACTAAAACCAATATGTATGCAGCTGCATGGGCTGGAGCGCCAGTAGTGAATATGACAAGTGCATATGGTGGAATTAGATGGGGAACTGGAATGAATAGACAGTTTCAATATGAGAAAACGCAGTCTAGAATTGGCGCAACATTATGGGAAAGACCTGATTTGTATTTAAAAAACTCTGCATTGTTTGAACTACCAAAGGTTCAAACTCCACTAGTTATTATGAGTAATGATGCAGATGATGCTGTGCCTTGGTATCAAGGTATTGAAATGTTCACTGCTATGAAAAGACTGAATAAAAAAGCTTGGTTGCTAGTTTACAATAATGAGTTTCATAATTTGGTGGAAAGAAAGAATAAAAAAGATATTCAAATTAGAGAACAACAATTCTTTGATCATTATTTAAAAGGCGCAGAAATGCCTGTATGGATGTCAAAGGGTGTGCCAGCAATTATGAAGGGTAGAACACTAGGCTTATAAATACTGGAACCATTGTCTATTGATGTCCCAAGCTTCAAAGTTTTTAGCAACAGCTGCTAAAAATTGAGTGCCTTGAGCACCATCTACAATTCTATGATCGTAACTCATAGACAAGTACATCATGTGTCTTACTAAAATGGCATCTCCAGCTGGAGTTTCTACCACTACTGGTCTTTTCTTAATGGCTCCTAAAGCCAATACAGCCACTTGTGGTTGACTAATAATTGGGGTTCCCATGATACTGCCAAATGTACCCACATTGGTTACAGTGAATGTGCCATTTTGTGTATCAGAAGGTTTCAATTGATTATTTCTTGCAGCATTCGCTAATTGATTCACTGCTTTAGATAATCCAACAATACTTAATTGGTTGGCACCTTTAATGACTGGAACAATTAGATTGCCAGTAGGTAATGCAGTAGCCATTCCAATATTAATATCCTTCTTATAAATAATTTTATCTCCGTCTAAGCTTGAATTAATAATAGGGAATTGTTCCAATGCAGCAGCAATTCCTTCAATAAACATTGGAGTGAAAGTTAATTTAGTACCTTCTCTTTTTTCAAATAAAGTTTTCACTTTATCTCTCCATACCACCATATTGGTTACATCCACCTCTACAAATGAAGTAACATGTGGACTTGTATGAACGCTATCAACCATATGCTTTGCAATTAACTTACGCATACGATCCATTTCAACAATCTCCACATTACCAGAAAGAATTACATCTTCTGGTTGAGCTAATTTTTGATTTGCAGCATTTTGCATGAAATCTGGCAATGGCTCATTGTAAATTTGTGCTGGTTTTGGAGCAATGGTTTGTTCAATATTTGTACTAGTAGGTGCAGCTTGATGAATAACTGGTTGTGTTATTTTACCTGCTTTTTTATCAGCAATATAAGCTAGTATATCTTTCTTTGAAACTCTTCCTTGATTACCTGTGCCTGCAATTTCTTGTAGTTCTTGCATGCCAATTCCCTCACTTTGTGCAATGCTTATTACCAATGGAGAGTAAAATTTTTGATCGTTTGCAGTATTTGAAATGGATACAGGTGCCGAACTTGGAGTAAAAGGAACTTCTTCTTTAACTTCAACTATTGGTGTTGGCTTTGGTGTAGGCGCAGCAACATTTGGTGTTGTTGTTTTTGGTGATGCAGTTGCTTTATTTGAATCAATTTTTGCAATGACGGTGCCAATAGGTACAACACTGTTTACTTCAAATAAAATTTCTGTTATAACACCTTCTGCAGTAGAAGGTATTTCACTGTCTACTTTATCTGTTGCAATATCCAATAATGTTTCATCTAACTGAATAGTGTCGCCAACTTTCTTATGCCACTTTAAAATAGTAGCCTCCATGATACTTTCACCCAGTTTTGGCAAGACCAAATCAACGATTGGCATATGAGTTAATTTTAAACAAAAATAAGACTAAATCTTATTGATTATTAACAACCTAAGTAAATTTATAGCCTGAGTAGCAGTTACTTCAATATTCTTATGACGGTCAAATCTGAGGTATAAAACCTTTGAAAACACTTTTTCTTTGTTTGCTACACCAATCCATACCATTCCAAGCGGTTTTTCGTCAGTTTGGCCCGATGGCCCCATGATTCCGCTTACAGAAACAGCATAATCTGTCTTCATTTTTTCTCTAACGGCTATAGCCATTTGTTCTACGGCCTCCTTACTAACAGCACCGACTGTTTGCAATATTTCTGTTGGAACATCCAAAAACTCCGTTTTTATACGATTATCATAGCTAATAACACCTCCTGTGTAAAATTTAGATGAACCAGCATGTTTAGATAACAAATGTCCAATATACCCACCTGTGCAACTTTCGGCAGTGGCTACTGTTTGATTGGAGGATTTGAGTAATTTTCCCACAACCATTTCCATGGTTTCATCCTGATCTGTCACTAAATATTCTCTTACCAATTCGGTTAAATTGGCAAATAGGGTATCTAATTGTTGATTTAATGCTTTTTCATCAGCACCTGAACTAGTTAATCTTAACCTTACCATCCCATAATTAGGTAAATAAGCCAACTTTACATCATTCGGTAAAGCTTGTTCAAAATCCTTTATTAATTCAGCTAAAAAAGATTCACCAATACCAGCAGTCAATAAGGTTCTGTGACCAATTGGATTGGTTTTGAAATGCTTCTTAATTCTTGGGATAACCTGCTCCGTCATTAACCATTTCATCTCATGAGGCACACCAGGAAGGGAAAATACCAGGGTATTTAGTTTATTGAACATCATACCTGGAGCTGTGCCTTTTTCATTGAATAAAACCTCACAAACATCGGGTACTTCAGCCTGCTTTCGATTACGATCAATCATAGGCTTTTTGTGGATTTGTTCAAATATGTAGGTGATATGATCCAGGGTAGGTTGATGTACAGTCATTTTACCACCAAAATAGCTATTCAATAATGGCTTGGTAATATCATCTGCAGTAGGCCCTAAGCCTCCGGTAAGAATCACTACACTATTTTGACTTATGGCAAGATCTATGGCTTCAGTAATGTCTTTGGCGTTATCACCCACAGCTACTCTATGTTTCAAGGAAACTCCAATAGCGTTTAATTGCTGAGCTATAAAGGCACTATTGGTGTCAATTACCTGACCAATCAATAGTTCGTCTCCAATGGTAATAATACTTGCTTGAATAGACATTTATGTTTTTAATATTAGGCTGCAAAGTAAACCAAAAAATGGCGGTTTAACTAAAATATGTCTTTAGTTTTTCAAGCATCATGGGTGGCATAGAAGCCTTATTTTGAAGGGTTTGATCCATAAAATAAAGCTTTACTGTACCCACAGTAAGTAATTTACCTGCTTCGTTATACACTTCTTGATGAAAAGTAATTTTATGGTCAACAGGTAATTCCTTAATAATGGTTTTAATGGTCAATAAATCGTCATATTTGGCAGGTCGAAGGTATTTGATGTGTAAATCGACAACTGGCAAAATGATACCCATCTCTTCAATATCCTTATAGCTGATACCCAAAGCTCTAAGGCTTTCCACTCTTCCCACTTCAAAATATTGGGGGTAATTGCCATAATAAACAACATCCATTCGGTCTGTTTCTGCATATCTGACCCTAATTTGGGTATTATGTTCGTACATATTTTATTGTGCTTGTTGACAAATTTACGAATCTAATCTGTTTTTCCACAATAACTTGAATTCCTTAATCGTTCTATAAATGGCCGTAATTTTACCATATTATAAAAAACATTGGTATTTATGTTACAGATTAGAAATTGGATAATTTGTTTTCTTTTAGTGATAGGCAGTTTTTTTCAACTGAACGCACAATCTTTTGAAATTGAACATCCAGCTAAATCTGTTTTCAATCAAGGTATTAAAGCCTTAAAACAGGGTGATTCTTTAATGGCTTTTAAATACATCCAATCAGCGTATTCCTTTGATAAATATAACGATGATATTTCTTTTTATTATTTTACTTTATATCTAAGTTTAGATAAATTAGCAACACCTGATTTAGCTATTGATTGGATGGAAAAAACAAACAATCTTATATATAAATCTAGACTAAGTTATTATTTAGGAAAATATTTTTTCAATAGAAAAAATGATCAATTTTCAATTAAATTTTATTCAAATTCCAAAATAGAAGATTTAGAAAATAATGAAATAGAAGAAATTAAATTTCAATTAGGGTATTTGTATTTTAAAAATGGTGATTGGGAAAAGTCTGTTAATTTGTTAAATAATATAAGACAAGTTAAATCTTCCAAATATTATCTAGATGCCAATTATTACGCTGGATTTATTGCATTAGAAAGAAAAGATTTTAAATTGGCTTTATCCTGTTTTAGTATTGCATCAACAAGTAATAAGTACAGCAAATTAGCCCCTTTTTATATAAGTCAATTATATTATTTTCTTGGTGATGTAGACGCTGCTATGTCAAATTGCGAGAAAGCCCTCAATCAACCTGGTCAATATTATGAGACTCAATTAAAACAATTAATGGGTCATTTGTTATTCGAAAAAAAAGAATACAATAAAGCTTTACCATTCTTAGCAGAATATGTTTCAACTCAAAAAAATGTTGAAACACAAGATTTATATCAATTATCATTCTGTTATTTCCAATCTCAAGAATGGAATAAAGCAATTGAAGGATTTAAACAGTTGGCTAATATAGAAGATTCATTAGGTCAAAATAGCATGTATTTATTAGCAACTTCGTATTTAAAAGTTAATGATAAAGTAGGGGCCAAAAATGCTTTTTTACTTTGTGCCACTAAGTCACAAAACTTGGAACAAAAAGAAATTTCTCAATTTAATTATGCAAAATTATCATTCGAATTAAAAGATTACAGTACTGCAACAACAAATTTTGATAAATTTTTTACCAAATACCCTTCATCTATTTATTTACCTGAAGCTAAGACTCTATGGATTTCATCTTTGACTTACAGCAGTAATTTTATCCAAGCATATGAGGCTTATGAGAAAATTAGTCAACCAGGAGTAGAATTATTGAAAATTTATCCAAATATTGTTTATGGTAGAGCATGTTTGTACTTGAATGATGGTCAAATTGAAAAGGCATATTCATTATTTAGTCAATTACAATTTTTGCCATATAATTCCAAAGTACTTCAAGCAACTTTATTTTGGTTAGGAGAGTTATCTTATAAATTTGGAAGAATTGAGGAAAGTATTCAATATTTAGAACTATTCTTGAATGATCCTATTGAAGAAGGTGAAATAGGTGCAAAACATGCTAAATATACCATTGGCTATGCACATCTGAAAAATAGTAATTACTTAAAAGCGCTAGAATATTTTTCAAATTCAATTCATTCTGAGGCTTCTAATTTATCCAGTGCATATGAAAAAGATGCTTTTGTTAGAATCGCAGATTGTCAGATGATGTTAAAGCAGTATAAGAAAGCATTAAACACTTTCCAAAAAATCATAGATCTTAAATGGGATTATATAGATTATGCAACTTTACAAAAAGCTAATTTATTAGGTGGAATGTCTCAACCTAAAGAGAAAATCTCAATATTGAAAGAATTTGAAAATAACTACCCCAATTCATCATATGTTAACGATGCAAGAATTGAATTAGCTGATACATATATAAGTCGTGAAGAATTTCAAGAAGCAATTGCACCTCTATCAAAAATTTTGTTAGATAAATATGGAGCGTCTTTTTATCCTTTAGCACAATATAAATTAGGTATTGTTTATTTTAACTTAAACAAAAATGTGATGGCACTGCAAACATTTAGAGATTTGTTTACAGCTTACCCAACATCAACAGAATCTGATAATGCAGTAGAATTTGTTAGAAATATATATGTAGAAGATCAAACACCAGAATTATTTGTTCAGTTCATGAATGAATTTGGTAAATCATTATCAAATAATGAACAAGATTCTCTAATTTACCGTTCAGCCATTATTAAATATGAACAAAAAAAATATTCTGAAGCAGCTATTGGCTTCGCAAAGTATTTGCAAATTTTTCCAAAAGGCAAATATCAATTAGACGCAAGTTATTTAATTGCGGAAATAGCGTATGTTAACGAACAATTTGATACTGCCGCAAAATATTTTGGTATTGTTGCAGACCAAATTCCTAATAAATTTGCAGAAAGATCTGCATTATTAGCTGCGAGAATTAACTATTTCACTATTAAGAATGATTTACTTGCTGAAAAATACTTTAACATTCTTTTAAACAATGCTTCTCAATCTGAAAATAAAATAGAAGCACTTAAGGGTTTATTGAGATGTCAATATAAGGGTCAAAAATGGGATGATGCAGCAAAAATAGCTCAACAGATTTTATCAGATAAATCTTCAGCTACTGATGATATTCAAATGGCTAATATGTCTTTGTATCATCATTACATAACCAATAAGGATACCAATTCCGCTTATTTAGCTTTAACAAATACTATAAAATCCAACCCTTCAAATATTACTGCTGAAGCGCATTATCAACTTGCTGAGTTATACTTTTTTCAAAGTAAATTTAAACTAGCAGAAAAAACTTCATTTGATGTAATTAAAAAACAAGCAGCATATGACTACTGGGTAACGAAATCTTATATACTGTTAGGGGACATTTATGCCACACAGAAAGATGATTTTAATGCAATTGCTACGTATAAAAGTATAATTGAGAACGCAAGTGATGAGTCTTTGAAAACAATTGCAAAAGATAAGTTAAAATTATTAAACGAAAATACTAATAACATAAAGTAATCATGAAAAAATTGTTTAAATATATATTTCTTTTAGTTACATTATGTTTCATTTTCTCTCCAATAGAGGCAAAAAAGAAGAGTAAAAAGTCAACAAAAAAAAGTATAGTCAAAGGAAAGTCTTCCAAAAAGAAAAGGAATTCAAAATCATCTAAAAACAAGAAAACAGTTAATCTAAATAAAACAAACTTAAAAGATTTATTGAATGAAACAACAGTAACAGTTGCTCCATCAAAAATTGACTCAGTTCCAGATAAAGTGATAACTATTTTATCAGCTTTTAAGCCTCAGCTTAAGAATGTTGCAAAAATTAGTTTTTCCAATGCTATAGCTTCGGTTGATACTGTTGATATTAATTTAAATTATCAAGTACCTAGTCAAAATTTAAGTTTTGAATACAGGCCAATTTCTCTTATTCCAAGATCATATTTGATAGATTCAAATTTTGAAAAAACCAAAAATATAAATACCACTATTGGTTTTGGCAATTATGCTCAGTTTAAAGTCAAATTGAATGCAATTTTTAAAGATAAATGGAATAATTCACATTCTTTTTCAATCTTGAATCAATCAGCTAAAGGCACAAATCATTATTTACAACTCATTAAAGATTGGGAATTTCAATATTTAGGTGACCTAAAAATCCATAAAAATACAAGTCTACAATCATTTGTATTTTATAGTTCAAATCAACGTTATCGCTATGGCTTAGTACCAGATAGTATCCAATATCCTTTATCTAATTTTAGTCAAAAATATGATCATACTGGACTTCATTTATCATTAATCAATTCAAATAATACCCAAAAACTGTTTATATACAATCCAATTTTAAAAATTGAGTATTTTAAAGGTATTAATGATGTAAGTAATAACTGGTTTGAATTCAATAACCCAATGTACTTAGTTCTAAAAAATAAATTGAAATTCAATTTTGATTTAAATTACAGTTATAATCAGTATAATTTATCTAGCACTAATCATCAGAAAAATACATTGTTAAAATTAGATCCTTCAATTAGTATTGAAAAATGGGGTACATTAATTAAAGCAGGAGCAAGTCCTGTTTTAATTAATAAAAACAATTATCAATTTAATCCTAATGTGTATTTACAAAAAAAATTAGCCGACACTATTTATACAATTAAATCTGGATGGAATACAATCTTTTTCAATAATCAATACACTACTTTGGTAATTCAAAATCCATGGATAGATCCAGTTGATAATATGTTGGTCACAAGTAATGAAAAGAAATATATTCATTTAGAAGTTAATACTAATAAAAAACTTTACTATACTATTGGATTATCTATTAATGAATATAAAAATTTACTTTTTTTTAATCAAATTATAGATAAAGACGCAATAAACTATGGATTAAAATACAAGGCAATTTTTGAAAGAAGAGCAGCTACTTTAGAATTAGATGCTAGTTTAAGATATCAATTTAGTGATAAATTTTTATTAACAAATTCACTACATTATAAGCAATTTAATATTATAAGAGAAAATGCTAAGCCCTGGGGCATATTGCCTCTAGAGATAAATTCATCTTTGAATTGGAATCCAAATAATAAATGGAATTTAGAAACATCATTTTCTTATTGGACTGGTGCGGCACAATTCGAGGCTAATAACAGAACTTTTAATTTAAAAAATGTACTTGTTATAAACGCAGGGTTTAATTATAAATTATCATCTACTTGGAGTGCTTGGGCTAAAGGAGAAAATTTACTGGATAAACCATATGAAAGATGGGCTTCATATCCTTCTTTAGGCGCTCAAATAACTGCTGGTATCATCTACTCATTCAGAAAATAATGAAAGAAATTTTAGAACAATATTTTATCGAACAAGGTCAACTAGATCTTTTATCTTGGGGTTGTTTAAAGTCGCAAAAAAAACAAGCATCTTTCACAGATAAAGGAATAGAAGCTCCTGTAGAATCTATTCAATTTGAGCCAATTGCTTCTACACCTTCTAAACATTTTTATACCTTTTTAGCTGATCAATTGGGGATTTCTACTGATCAAGCAGTTATCCAATATGAACAATTTATTCAAAGCTTATTTGATGGTCATCAAGAACAGGTAGATTTTGAAAGCTTAGGTAATTTCGTTTTTAAGAATGGTATTTTAAATTGGCAAAGTTATTTTGTAAGTAGCAATTATTATACTGATGTTCATTTTAATAAACTCAGTAACGAAACTGACATAGAAGATGCCATAGATAAGGAGAAAGATAACTGGATCTTAATGGCATCTATTATTGGTATTATATCTTTACTAGCCATTTTGTTTAAATTCTATCATTAATGCACAAAGCGCCATTTAGTCCTTGTCCAATTTGTAATAAAACTGATATTTCATCTTTATTACATACAAAAGATTATTCTCTAACCAACGAATCATTTGACATCATAGAGTGTGCAAATTGTACTTTAAGATATACTTTCCCCATTCCAGATTTTGATCAAATTGCTCCTTATTATGATTTTCCAGAATACATTTCACATACTGATACTAAGACCGGTTGGATGAACAAATTGTATCATGCAGTTAGAAACAGAACACTAGATCAAAAATCAAATTGGGTTCAATCTCTATTTACTGGATTTAAAGGTAAATTATTAGAAGTGGGGGCAGGCACGGGTGCTTTTGCAAATTGTATGAAAGAAAAACAATGGGAAGTAACTGCATTAGAACCAGATGAATCTAGTAGACAAAAAGCATTAGAGAATTACAATATTCAATTACAAACTCCGGATACTTTATATGCTATCCCAGACAATTCTCATGATGTAATTTGTTTATGGCATGTTCTGGAACATGTACATGATTTAAAAGGCTACATAAAGGCTTTTAAATCTATTCTTAAACCTAATGGAAGATTAATTATTGCTGTACCTAATTATAATAGCTATGATGCTCAATATTATAAAAAATACTGGGCGGCTTATGATGTGCCAAGACATTTGTATCATTTCTCGCCTGAATCAATGCAATATCTTTTAAAACAGTTTGATATGCAATTGGTTCAAACAAAACCCATGTGGTATGATAGCTATTATGTAAGCTTGTTAAGTGAGAAATATAAGAAAGCAGGTTTTGCAGGTATTATTAGAGCATTTATTGTAGCATCCATATCAAATATAAAAGCGATCAAAAACCCCCGAAAAGCAAGTTCTATTATCTACGAAATAAAGAAGAAGGGGATTTAATTATTTGATCGAAATTTCTGCCATAATTGGCCAGCACTTGCCTGTTATAAAAACAGTTTTCTTAGTTGGATGAAATGCAATTCCATTCAAAACATATCCAGGATCTATGCTTATAGGATCATATTTCACATTTGCTTGTGCCAACAATTGATCAAAATTGATCGTTTCTTTAATCTGACCTGAAATAGGATCAATAAAAATGATATCATTTGTCAAATAGATATTCGCAGCAATTTTACCATTGATCCACTCTAATTCATTAATATCACTAACATATCCAAATTTGTTATAAACGCCCAATGTCCTTTGAATAGAAAAGTCTTCTGGGTTTACAAAATAGATATTGCTACCGCCAGTAGAAACAATTAATGATGAGTCATTGTGCGTTAATCCCCATCCTTCATATGGCCAGTATAGTTCTTTGATTTTCTCGAGGGTTTGGGCATTGTATACCATCACCTTGTTTTCCTTCCAAGTAAGTTGGTAAATCTTGTCCTTAAAAAGGGTAGTGCCTTCACCAAATAGATCTTTAGATAATTTTACAGTTTTTCCTAAGGATTGCATATTTGAATCCAAGACATGTAATTTGCTTTTACCATAATTGCCCGTTCCCTCAATTAATTTATTGCCATTCCATTCAAGGCCTTGTGTATAGGAGCTGGTGTCATGTGGATGAATTTTAACTATTTCGTATTGTAGTACACGAGGCGCATCTATATTATTGCTATTCGTGCTTTCTGTTGTATTATTTGCCGTATTACAAGCAATACATACCATTGAAATAAGTAAAAAATTGATACATCTCATCACAGAAAATTTAAACATTAAATCTAAAATGCATTACATCACCATCTTTTACAATATACTCTTTTCCCTCAATTCTTAATTTACCATTATCTCTACATGCAGCCTCACTCTTGAATTTAATAAAGTCATCAAATGCAATAACCTCTGCCTTGATAAAACCTTTTTCAAAATCTGTATGAATAACACTTGCAGCTTGTGGTGCTTTCCAACCTTTTTCAATTGTCCAAGCTCTTACTTCCTGAACACCCGCAGTAAAATAAGTTTCTAAATTCAATAATTTGTAGGCAGATTGGATCAATCTATTTAATGCAGGCTCTTTCATTTGGTATTCTTCCATGAACAAAGCTTTATCATCTGCGTCTTCCAATTCAGAAATCTGAGCTTCAATATTATTGCACATTACAATCACTTCTGCACCTTCTTCTTTTGCCATAGCTACTAATTTCTCAGAAAAGGCATTCCCTGTATGCATGGATTTCTCGTCAACATTAGCAACATACATTACTGGTTTTTCTGTAAGTAAAAATATATCAGCAATAGCTACTCTTTCTTCTTTAGACAAACCTAAAGAACGAATGCTTTTTCCTTGTTCTAGATGTGCTTTACATCTTTGTAAAACTTCTAATTCAACTTTGGCTTTTGGATCCGTTTTTGCCATTTTTTCTGTTCGCTGCATTTTCTTTTCAACACTATCCAAATCTTTTAACTGTAATTCAGTTTCAATAATCTCTTTATCACTTATTGGATTAATAGCACCTTCTTCTCTTAAAACATTTTCATCTTCAAAACATCTAATCACATGAATAATGGCACTTACTTCTCTAATATTTGCTAAGAATTTATTTCCTAATCCTTCCCCTTTACTAGCACCTTTTACTAAGCCTGCAATATCTACAATCTCTAATTGTGTAGGAACGATTCTTTGAGGTATAATTAATTCTGCTAATTGATCAAGACGATTGTCAGGTACATCTACCAAACCAACATTGGGTTCAATGGTACAAAAACGATAATTACTTGCTTGTGCTTTAGCACTATTACTTACTGCGTTAAACAATGTTGATTTTCCCACATTTGGTAATCCCACGATACCTGCCTGTAAAGCCATAATTGAATTGATTTTAAGACCGCAAAAATACAATTCTAATTGCAAAATGGGCTATATTAGTACCATAAACAATTAGATTCTATGGCTTTAAATATCATTTGGGTGGCCTTTTTTGTGATAGCATTTGTGATTGCCTTGTTTAAATTGATTTTTTTGGGCGATACGGCCATTTTTAAGCTTTTAGCTGATGGTATATTTGATTCAGCCAAAGTATCTGTAATGGATGTTGCTTTGCCTTTAGCAGGCACTATGGTATTCTTCTTAGGTTTAATGAATATCGCAGAAAAAGCCGGTGCCATTCAAAAATTAGCTAAATGGATGAATCCTTTCTTAAGTAGATTATTCCCAGAAGTTCCAGCCAATCATCCTGCAATGGGTCAAATGGTCATGAATTTTTCTGCAAATATGCTAGGACTAGATAATGCAGCAACGCCTTTTGGATTAAAAGCCATGGAAAGTTTACAAAGTTTAAACCCTGATAAAGAAAAAGCGACCAATGCGCAAATCATGTTCTTGGTCTTACATACTTCAGGATTAACCATAATACCTTTAACCATTATTTCTTACAGACTAGCAGCTGGATCTACAGATGCTACAAGTATTTTTATTCCATGTGTTTTGGCAACCATTGGCACTACCTTGGCTTCCATCTTAATGGTTGGTTTTTATCAAAAATTAAAATGGGATAAGGTTTTGATTAGTTGGCTACTAGGATTGATTGGTTTAATGAGTGGGGTTTTATTTTTAGTGAATGGATTGAGTCCAGCCAATAAAGAAGTGGTTTCAAAAATAGTGGGTAATGGTTTATTGATTTTTATAATAGTAATGATTATTCTGGGGGGTGTTTATAAAAAAGTATCTGTATTTGATGCTTTTATTGAAGGTGCTAAGAATGGTTTTGATGTTGTACTAAAAATTATTCCATATCTGGTAGCCATGTTGGTTGCCATTCGTGTTTTTAGAGATAGCGGCGCAATGAACTATATATTAGATGGATTAACCTATTTGATTCAATTGACTAGCGTGAATGCAGATTTTATTCCTGCATTGCCTGTTGCCATTATGAAACCCTTGAGTGGGAGTGGGGCAAGAGGAATGATGTTAGATATATTCCAAACAAGTGGGCCCGATTCTTTTGTAGGTAAATTAGCTTCTATCTTCCAAGGTTCAGCAGATACCACTTTTTATATCATTGCATTATACTTTGGAAGTGTAGGAATAAAAAAAGTAAGATATGCCATTTGGGCTGGAATATTGGCGGATCTAATAGGAGTGGTGATTGCCATCTTTATTGGTTACACCTTCTTTAGATAAGTCTTATTTTCCCTCACTCATTTTCATTACTTCCTCCCATTCTTTATCGGTTACAGGCTGAACAGAAAGGCGTCCTAATTTAACCAATGCCATATTTTTCAAATTGGTATTGGCCTTGATATCAGCTAGCTTAACTGGATTTTTTAATTTCTTATGAGGTGCAAAATCCACAGCCAACCATGCTGTTTCTTCTGTAGTGGGATCTTGATAAGATTCTTTGACTACTTTGGCAATTCCAACAATTTCTAAACCTTCATTACTATGGTACCAAAATGCTAAATCACCTTTCTTCATAGAACGAAGATTATTTCTAGCACCGTAATTTCTTACACCATCCCAAAATGTTTTCTTGTCTTTTACAAATTGATCCCAAGAATACTTAAAAGGTTCAGATTTAATTAGCCAATAAGCCATAATAATAAATTTGATGATTAATATCCCGCAGATAAAATATCTGCTAAATGTAAGACCTTAATAGCTTGACCATGGTGATTAATTCTACCATCTAAATGCATTAGGCAGCTAGTATCTGTGCTAACAATATATTCTGCATTAGTTGCAATAGCGTTGTCAAGCTTTTGATCTGCCATGGAAGTACTAATGGTATCATATTTAACTGCAAAACTTCCACCAAAACCACAGCAGGTTTCTACATCATTCATTTCAACTAATTCAATGCCTTGTACAGCATTCAATAGTTTCCTTGGTTCTTCTTTAATTTTACATTCTCTCAATCCAGCACAACTATCGTGGTAGGTAATTTTTGCAGAAAAACTGGCCCCTAAATTGGTAACACCTAAAACCTGCACTAAGAATTCTGATAATTCATACATGCGTTGTTTTACTTTTTTAGCTGGGCTTTGAAAAGCATTGTTCTCAAACAATTTTCCATAGTTATTTCTAACAAAACCAGTACAACTTGCACTTGGAGAAACAATATAATCAGCACCTTCAAAGTCTTGAACAAATTTGGTACAAACATCTTTAGACTCACCCCAAAAACCAGCATTGAAAGCAGGTTGACCGCAACAGGTTTGATTTGGATTATACATCACTTCGCATCCAGCTTTTTCTAATACTTTAATGGTATTAAAAGCTACTTGAGGATATAACTGATCCATGAAGCAGGGGATGAATAATTGAACTTTCATAATCAAATATAAGTAAAAAAAGAGTCCCTAATAGGAGACTCTTTTATAAATTTTTATGGATCCTTAAAGGGATATTATGGTTGAATCTTCAATCGATTTATGTACTTATCTGCCATGAAACCTTTTTCTGATTTAGGGTATTCATTTTTGATTTTAGTATACAATTCAATTGCTTCGTCTGTTTTATTATTTAATTCTAAATAAGCTGCAGCTCTAAACAAATATTCAGAAGAAATGGCTTCGTCTTCTGGGAAGTATTCGCCCGCTTTTTTATAATGGCTTACTGCTTCATCCACTTTATTTAAAGAAGCATAAGCATCTCCTAATGTACCATAAGCAACAGCTTGAATTTGTTTAGCATCTGTAGAGAAATCTTTTAAGTATTCGATAGACTTATTAAAATCATTCATTCTAAAATAACTAACACCAGCATAGTACTTTGCTAAGTTAGCAGCTTTAGTCCCACTAAACTCTTTAATAATGTATAAAACACCTTTGCTTTGACCATCTCCGTTTAATACAAAGTTAGAAGAATCATTCGCAAAATATTTTTCTGCCATGAACATTGCATCAGCAGCTTTTGCTTCTCTCGGTTTTTGATATAATTCTGTATATCCAAAAAATCCACCGATTAATACAATAGCAGCAACTAATGCATAGGTTAAAGATTTTTGATTCTTTTTGATAAAGTTTTCAGTTGAAGTTTGTTCTTGTTGTAAATCGCTCATATAAATGGTTGTAATTAGTCTACGATGAATGGATAATTTTGATCAATATAAACATCTTTTAAAACTTCACTGTCATCTGGCCATGGGCTTTCTTCAGCAAATTTCACAGAAGCTTCTACAATCGCACTGATTTTATCATCAATTGCTTTTAAATCTGCTTCAGATGCATAGTTGTTTTCTAAAATTGTTTTAGCAACTTTAGTGATAGGATCTTGGTTTTTGTATTCTTCTACTTCGTCCTTAGATCTATATTTTTGTGGATCAGATACAGAGTGTCCTTTGTATCTGTATGTTTTCATTTCCAATAGAGTAGGACCTTCTCCATCTCTTGCTCTTTTTACCGCTCTAGCAACACCTTCGTGCACTAACTCTGGTGTCATACCATCAATTTTATCAGATGGCATATCATAAGCATCCGCTAACTTATAAATATCAATTACATTACTTGTTCTCTCAATAGATGTACCCATTGCGTAGTTATTGTTTTCACAAATAAATACCACAGGTAATTTCCATAACATAGCAAGGTTAAATACCTCGTGTAACATACCTTGTCTAGCAGCACCATCTCCAAAGAAACATAATACAACATTCTTGGATCCACGATATTGCTCAGCAAATGCTAAACCAGCGCCCGTACCAATTTGCGCTCCCACAATACCATGTCCACCAAAGAAGTAGTTTTCTTTATCAAAAAAGTGCATACTTCCACCTTTACCTTTAGAACAACCAGTTGCTTTTCCGTATAATTCAGCCATAGCAGCATTAGGACTCATTCCTTTTGCCAAAGCCAAACCATGATCACGGTATCCAGTAATAAATGGATCTTCGTGGTTGGTTGCAGTCATACAACCTGCAGCAATAGCTTCTTGTCCATTATACACATGGAAAAATCCTCTGATTTTTCCTGCCATTTTATACATTTCCTCAGACTTAGATTCAAATTGACGGATTAATTGCATCAATTCGTACCAGTAGAGGTAGGTTTCTTTTGAAAATTTTTGGGCCACAGTCCTTTAATTTTGAGGAGCAAATATACTGTTTTTTCGTATAAAAATGGTCTAAAAACAGTCCTATGCTTCGTTTAAAAATGGGTATTTATAGTCGGTTGGGGGGTTAAATGTCTCTTTTATAGTTCTAGCACTTAACCATCTGTATAAATTCAACATACTTCCCGCCTTATCATTGGTACCAGAAGCCCTAGCTCCACCAAATGGTTGTTGACCAACTACGGCTCCAGTAGGCTTATCGTTAATATAGAAATTACCTGCCGCATGTCTTAATTTTTGAGTAGCTAATTCTATAGAAGCCCTGTCCTGAGAAATGATAGAACCTGTCAAAGCATATTTAGAAGTAGTATTTAAAATATCTAATGTTTTTTCAAACTTAGCAGCTGGATAGGTGTAGATGGTTAATACTGGCCCAAAGATTTCTTCACACATGGTAGTGTATTTTGGATCAGATGTTTCAATTACAGTTGGTTCAATAAAATAACCTTTTGTTTTACTGTAATTACCACCAATTAAGATTTTTGCCTTCTTATCTTTCTTTGCTTTGCTGATATATTTAGTGATGCTATCAAATGCTTTTTCATCAATTACTGCATTCACGAAATTGGAGAAATCTTCCACTGTACCAACTTTCATTGATTGTACAACTTTAATCAATTTCGCTTTCACAGCAGGTGCGATGTTACTTGGTATATACGCTCTTGAAGCGGCAGAACATTTTTGTCCTTGGAATTCAAAAGCACCTCTAGCCAATGCAGTTACCACAGTATCAACATCTGCAGTGGGGTGTACCATTACAAAATCTTTCCCGCCAGTTTCACCCACAATTCTTGGGTAAGATTTATAGTTAGCAATATTTTCACCAATTTGTTTCCACATATGATTAAATACGCCTGTTGAACCAGTGAAGTGTACACCAGCAAAATCAGGATGTTTGAAACAGGTATCTCCTAAAGTAGGACCATCTACATAAACAATATTGATAACGCCATCTGGTAATCCTGCTTCTTTTAAAATTCGCATAAATAATTGAGCAGAATAAATTTGTGTATTCGCTGGCTTCCAAACTACCACATTGCCACACATAGCAGCAGAAGCAGGTAAATTACCTCCAATAGCTGTGAAATTAAATGGAGTGATAGCTAATACGAAACCTTCTAATCCTCTCCATTCCATTCTATTGTGAATTCCTGGAGCAGAGATAGGTTGTTGCTGATATATTTGACTTAAAAAATGCACATTAAATCTTAAGAAATCAATTAACTCACAAGCAGCATCAATCTCTGCTTGAAAAGCATTTTTACTTTGACCTAACATGGTAGCAGCATTCATTTCATAACGATATTTTGTCGCTAATAAATCGGCTGCTTTTAAAAATATATGTGCTCTTGATTCCCAGCTCATTTCAGACCAAGCGATACGAACTTTTAATGCAGTATTGATTGCTTGATCTACATGTTGTTTATTACCAACATGAAAATGACCCAATACATGTTTAATTTCATGAGGAGGATGTATAGTTACTTTTTTACCTGTTCTAACAGCTTTACCTCCAATGTACATTGGGATATCAAGCGTTTTCTTTTTTAAATCTGCTAATGCTTTTTTTAAAGCTAATTTTTCGGGACTGCCTGGAGCATATGAAAGTACTGGTTCATTCGCTGGCATAGGGTAGTTAAAATATCCAAATTGCATATAAAATAATTAGGACTCAAAAATAAGCAATTAAAGAACATCTGTTAGGAATAGATGAGGTTTACTATAAAATTGTTTACTATTTTAGCAGTATGCAATATATTTTAGTAGACATTGCGGATAGAGAACAATTTTATCCATTTAGCTTAACCAGATCTCTGGCAGAATGCAGGGTGGGTTTATATAGTTTTCAAGAAAGATGGGAAAAATTTATTGGAGAGGAAGCGGGTATTTACACTTCGTCATATTTACAAGTATTGTATCCCTCATCTTTTTTAAATGGAAATGATCTTCACACATATATCAACATTACCATTGTTCCAAACGACCCATTAATTAGTCAAATCAAAGGGTTGAAAGAAGGAGAAAAATTAATTAGTTCATCAGGTAAATGGATTGCTACAAAAACCAAAGAAAAAACCATTCCTAAAATCTTATTAGCTGATTTGCCGCCAATAGCCATAGAAGGGGTTGAATGGGTTGAAAATAGTATTGATCTATTGAAAAGACATGCCTGTTTTATCCGATCAGATTTTAAATTGGCCACACAAAATCGCCTTTCTCAGAAGGTGAATGATACTAATAGACTTATTCAAGAAGATCAAATATTTATCGAAGAAGGTGCGACAGTTTCATGTTCTAATTTAAATGCAAGTGAAGGACCTATATATATTGGTAGAGAAGCAGTTATAATGGAAGGTGCGAGTATTCGTGGGCCATTTGTAATAGGCAATAAAGCAGTGGTAAAAATGAATACAAGTATTTATGGATCCACATCAATTGGCCCATATTGCTTGGCAGGGGGTGAGATTAAAAATTCAATTATCATGGGTTTTTCCAATAAAGGTCATGATGGTTATTTGGGGGATAGTATTATAGGTTTTTGGTGCAATTTGGGTGCTGGAACTTCCAATAGTAATGTCAAAAACTCGGCTGGTCAGGTTCAATTGTGGAATGAAGCCCAACAGGTTTGGGATACAGTTGGTCAAAAAATGGGCATGTTGGTAGGAGATTATAGCAGATTTGCAATTCAGTCTAGTATCAATACCGGTTCTTATATTGGCGTTTCTGCCAATGTATTTGGGAATGGCTTATTACCTAAGAATTTACCCAATTTTACTTGGGGCACTATGCCTGGCTATGTATTTGAAAAAGTGATGGAAGATATTGGGAATTGGAAGAAAATGAAAGGATTTGAAGTAACTCAAGAAGAGCAGTTGGTTCTAGAACATCTTTATAAACAGGCTCATTTATAGTGTTTTAATAGGTTTAGGCTTAATTTTTGATTACCTTCGCAGCGCTAATAATAGCTTAAAAAAAGTACAATAATTACCCAATGAGAAAGCAAATTGCAGCAGCTAACTGGAAAATGAATTTAAGTCAAACCGAAGCTGATACTTTATTAAACGAATTGTTACAAACAGAACATCATTTAGCGGCACACCAAGAAGCCATTTTTGCTGTACCAGCTATATATATACATCAAGCATTATCAAAATTAGCAGGCAAACAAAATGTTTATGTAGCTGCTCAAAATTGTCACCAAAAATCAAATGGGGCATATACAGGTGAAATTTCAGCACCAATGTTTGCCTCAGTGGGTGTTAAACATATTGTTTTAGGACATTCTGAAAGAAGAGAATATTTTGCTGAATCAGACGCTTTATTAGCTGAAAAAGTGAATGCAGTTTTAGCAATTGATAGTACGCCTATTTTTTGTTGTGGAGAACCATTAGACATTAGAGAAGCTGGAACACAAAATAGCTTTGTAGAAGCACAGTTAAAAAATTCATTGTTCCACTTGAGTGCAGAACAAATAGTGAAAGTGGTAATTGCTTACGAACCCATCTGGGCAATTGGAACAGGTAAAACTGCGTCAAGTGAGCAAGCACAAGAAATACATGCATATATTAGATCTGTATTTGCTGCTAAATATGGTCAAAATATTGCAGATCAAATTTCTATCTTATATGGGGGTAGCGTAAAAGCTGCAAATGCTAAAGAACTTTTCTCACAACCAGATGTGGATGGGGGTTTAGTTGGAGGTGCTTCTTTAATTGCAACAGAATTTGCCGCAATCATTAATGCTTTAAAATAGAATTTAAAAGATTAGTTTCAATACATGAAGAACATAAGAAATTTCTGTATCATCGCCCACATTGATCACGGTAAAAGTACCTTGGCAGATCGTTTATTAGAACATACCAAGACCATTACTGAAAGAGAAATGATGAACCAGGTATTGGATGATATGGATCTAGAGAGAGAGAAAGGTATTACTATCAAGAGTCATGCGATTCAAATTAATTATATCCATAAAGGAGAGACATATACCTTAAACTTAATTGATACTCCAGGTCATGTGGATTTTAGTTATGAAGTGAGCCGTGCATTAGCGGCATGTGAAGGAGCTTTATTATTAGTAGATGCTTCACAAGGTATTCAAGCACAAACAATTTCTAATCTATATTTAGCATTAGATAATAATTTAGAGATTATCCCAGTGATCAATAAGATTGATATGGATGGAGCAAAAATTCCAGAAGTAACAGATCAGATCATTGACTTAATTGGATGTAAGCAAGAAGATATTTTATTGGCAAGTGGAAGATCTGGCATAGGTATTGAAGAGATTTTACAAGCTATTTGCGAAAGAATTCCTGCGCCAGTAGGTAATCCAGAAGCACCATTGCAAGCATTGATTTTTGATAGTGTATTTAATAGTTTCAGAGGAATTATTGTTTACTATAGAATTTTAAATGGCGTATTAAGAAAGAATGATAAAATTAGATTTGTTGCATCTGGCAAAGACTATATAGCGGATGAAGTAGGGGTATTAAAATTGTCCATGACGCCAAAAGAAGAAGTAAGGGCTGGAGATGTTGGTTATATTATCACAGGTATTAAAAATGCTAAAGAAGTTAAAGTAGGTGATACCATAACATTAGCGAATAATCCTGGTGAAATGATCAATGGTTTTGAAGAAGTAAAACCCATGGTATTTGCTGGTATTTATCCAGTGAATACAGATGAGTTTGAAGAGTTGCGTGATTGTATGGATAAATTACAATTAAACGATGCCTCCTTAACTTTTGAATTAGAAACTTCACAGGCTTTAGGTTTTGGATTTAGATGTGGATTCTTAGGTTTATTACACATGGAGATTATTCAAGAGCGTTTAGAGCGTGAGTTTAATCAAACTGTTATTACTACTGTACCTAACGTAAGTTTTATAGCTTATACAACTAGAGGAGAAAAGATTATTGTAAATAATCCTACAGAGATGCCAGATCCAGTAAAAGTGGATCGTATTGAAGAGCCATTCATTAGAGCTCAAATTATTACTACACCTGATTATATTGGAAATATTATTACCCTTTGTTTAAGTAAAAGAGGATTTTTAATGAATCAAAGTTATTTGACTCCAACAAGGGTAGAGTTGATTTTTGAAATGCCATTAACGGAGATTGTATTTGATTTCTATGATAAATTAAAGAGTGGTACCAGAGGCTATGCTTCTTTTGATTATACTCAAATTGGTTTTAGAGAAGCAGATATCGTTAAAATGGATATTCTATTAAACGGAGAGAAAGTAGATGCCTTAAGTGCTTTAATTCATAGAGGAAAGTCTGCAGAATTTGGTCGTAAGCTTTGCGAAAAATTAAAAGAGTTATTGACTAAACAACAATTCCAAATTGCCATTCAAGCAGCTATAGGTGCAAAAGTAGTTGCAAGAGAAAATATATCTGCGATGCGTAAGGATGTAACCGCTAAATGTTATGGTGGTGATATCAGCCGTAAAAGAAAATTATTAGAAAAGCAGAAAGAAGGTAAAAAGAGAATGCGTCAAATTGGTAATGTAGAAATTCCTCAAGAAGCTTTCTTGGCCGTTTTAAAACTAGACTAGATTAGCAAAATCTAATAAGTGCGCAAATCTGTAATCTATTGCTGGATCAGGGAAACTAGTTTCTGGATGAGTTGTAGCTACAAATACAGTATGCATTCCTGCATTTCTACCAAATAGCATATCACTCATTCTATTACCTACCATGATAGATTTATCTAATTGTATTTCCGGAAATAAAGTTTGAGCTTGAAATGCCATTCCTGGTTGAGGTTTTCTGTTAGGAGAATCATTGTCTAAATCAGTACAATATAAAATATGATCGATTCTTCCTTGAACTAATTCAATCTGCGATTTCATATTGTTATGAATATCCTTCAAATCATCTTCTGTCATTAATCCCTTTCCAACACCTTTTTGATTTGTGGTAATAATGATTCTTGGGAATTTTTTAGCTAATAATGGCAGGGCTTTTAGACTCTCCGAATAAAATTCAAATTCATCCCAATTACGAATATAATCCTCGTTCTTTTCTACATTGATTACGCCATCTCTATCTAAGAACAATGTCCATTCTGAATTGATATGTGAAAAATCAAAGGACATTATTTGCCGAAAATATTTTCTTCCACTAATTCACAAATAATATGTCCCACCAAGATATGTGACTCTTGAATTCTTGGAGTAGTAGTAGAAGGTATATTGATTAAATAATCAGCCTTTTCTTTCATTTTACCTCCAGCAGCACCTGTAAATCCAACCGTAACAATTCCCATGGAAGCTGCCATTTCAAAAGCTTTTACAATATTGCCGGAATTGCCAGAAGTGCTAATACCAATTAATACATCTCCTTTTTTACCCAAGCCTTCTAATAGTCTTGAATAAATTACATCATAACTATAATCATTAGCCACAGCAGTTAAATAAGAACTATTACAATGTAAGGCATCCGAAGGAAGCGCCTTTCTATCTTTATAAAAACGACCAGAAAATTCAGCTGCTAGATGTTGTGCATCTGCAGCACTACCTCCATTACCTGCAAAATATACTGCATTACCATTTTTGAAAGCATTGATTACTACTTCCACCACAGTCTCTATTTTTTTTACCAAAGCTTCATCTTGTAGCAATGATTGTTTCACTTCTATAGAGGATTGAATCAGTTCTTTAATTTTTATAATGGACATGCACTATTGTATTTGTTGTTGTAAAAGTAAAAAATTATTGGCCATTTGTTCCCAAGTATATTTTTGCTTCTCTATTTTAATTTGAGGCAGATAATAAGATGCTCCATTTTGATATAAGGCAGTAATTCCCTCAGCAATACTATCTACCGTAGGCTCCACTACAACACCCACTTGATTATTGGGAACGGTATCAGCCAATCCACCCACATTGGTTACCAGCATGGGTTTTTCAAAATGATAGGCAAGGGGAGTTACTCCACTTTGAGTGGCATTTCTATAAGGTTGTATGATAAAATCTGCACTGCATACATAGTTTTTAACTTCCTTATCTGCTACAAAACCTTCTACCAAATGAACTCTATCTTTTATGCCTAGTGTATTGATTAATTCATGATAAGGTGCTGCATCTTCATAAAATTCGCCTACAATCATTAAATGAATGTCAGCAGCTTGAATCAAATCTGTTGCCATTGCTTTTAATAAAAGATCCAAACCCTTATACTTTCTAATAAATCCAAAGAATAAAATAAGTTTTTGATCGGCAGGAATCCCTAAAATATTTCTTGCAGTTTCTTTTGAAATAGGATCACCAAAATGATCAAATATGGGATGAGGAGAAATAAGAGTAGGTTTGTCAGAAAATTGCTGCACATCTTTGTTGACCTTTTCACTCATCGTTAAAAAAGCATCCACCGATCCAGCAAAATATTTTGTGAAATGCTGATCACCCATTCTTTTCTCATGTGGGATCATATTATCCACTAGGGCAATCACTTTGGTCTTATTGTTTGATTTCGCAATTCGGCAAATAGTTCCCAAACATGGAGCCAGGAAAGGTAGCCAATACCTTACAATAATTAAGTTGGGAGCAGCTTTTCTTAATTGTAATCCAACTTTAATCCAATTGAATGGATTGATTGAATTCATGGAAACATGAATAGTAATATTTTCTGGAGCAGGTAAATTACTGTACTGTGTTTTACCTGGAAATAAAAACTGTGGGTATTGTAAAGAGAATGTTTCTATACTACTTGAAATACCTTTTTGACTAAATGTGGTAGCTAGTTTTTCGTCAAATGCTGCTAGTCCACCTCTTAAGGGCCAAGCGGGGCCTATTATGACCAAATTGTTTACCATCCTATCTTCTCAGCTATTAAATAGTGGTTTCTATCAGGTGCATTTCTATTGATTAACTCTGCAATAAAACCAGCTAAAAATAATTGTACGCCAATTAACATAGAAGTTAAAGCGATGTAAAAAGCAGGCTTATTGGTAATACTAGTTTCTGGATATAAAAATTTAGAAACAGTTATATATCCAACAGAACCGAATCCTATTAAGAAAAACAAGGTACCCACTAAACCAAAAAATTGCATAGGCTTCTTACCAAACTTAGATAAAAACTGTATTGTCATTAAATCCAAGAATCCATTCACAAATCGCTCCCATCCAAATTTAGTTGTACCATATTTTCTTGCTTGATGCACCACTACTTTTTCACCAATCTTTTTAAAACCAGCCCACTTAGCTAAAATGGGAATATAACGATGCATTTCCCCAAACACTTCAATACTCTTCACCACTTTTAATTGATATGCTTTAATACCACAATTAAAATCGTGTAATACAATTCCAGAACTTTTTCTTGCTA
>CALCEA010000011.1 GCA_937900675.1 uncultured Chitinophagaceae bacterium | reverse complement strand
CAGATAATTCAAGTGGTAATTTTATTAAAGTAACACAAAGAGTTCCAGTAAAAATTTCTATAGATAATCAGGCTGCTTTTAAAAATAAATTAAGAGCAGGTATGAGTGTTTTCATAACAGTTGATAAATAATATAATGGCCACACCAAAAGGTTTCGCAAAATTTATTATTGTTCTTACTACGGTATCAGCTGCCATTATGGAGTTGATTGATACTTCTATTGTAAATGTGGCGCTAACAGATATTTCTGGAAGTTTAGGTGTGAGCATTGAAGATATAAGTTGGGTAATTACTTCTTATGCGATTGCCAATGTAATTATTATTCCATTGACTGGATTTTTAGCTGAGTATTTTGGTAGAAAAAACTATTATATAGTTTCCATGATCATATTTACTGCAGCCTCATATTTATGTGGTCAGTCGGATAGTTTAATTGAATTAATTATTTGGAGATTTATTCAAGGTGTTGGTGGAGGTGCTTTATTGTCTACTTCACAAGCTATTTTATTTGATGCTTTCGAGCCTAAAGAAAGACCAATGGCCGCTGGATTATTTGGAATGGGAATTGTATTGGGGCCAACTCTAGGTCCAACCTTGGGTGGTTGGATCATTGAAAACAATAGCTGGCCTTTGATTTTCATGATCAATATCCCAATTGGTGCAATTGCTACCTTCTTGGCTTTTACTTTTATAGATAAAAAAGAAGGAGAAGGCAAAAACAAGAAAAATATTAAAATCGATTATACTGGAATTTTATTATTAGCAGTCGGGATAGGTTGCTTGCAATATGTTCTTGAAAGAGGAGAGTCAGAAGAATGGTTTAGTAGTGAAACAATTCGTTTTTGTTCCATGATCGCAGTGGTGGGTTTGGGTTTATTTATTTGGTATGAGTTAAGTATAAAGCAGCCAGCTGTAAACCTTCGTGTGTTAACCAATAGAAATTTAGCCTTCACCACTATTTTTACTTTTGTAGCTGGATTTGGTTTGTTTACTTCAGTATTTGTATACCCTGTTTTGGCTCAAAGAGTAATGGGTTATACAGCTTTTGAAACCGGGATTTCATTATTGCCACCAACATTAGCGGGGGTTATTATGATGCCCATTATAGGTAAGTTAATGAGCAAGGGCGTGACTCCAATACCTTTTGTGATTGTAGGTTTTACTTTATTTGCAGTGTATGCTTTTTATAGTGCAGAAATGCCTCCAGATGCCGGGAAATGGGATTGGTTTTGGCCTTTATTGATCAGGGCATTTGGTATTTCTATGAGTCAGTTACCATTGATTAATCAGGCAGTTGTTGGATTGGAATCAAAGGATTATGCTTCAGGAATTTCTTTAAATAATATGATTAGGCAACTAGGTGGTGCATTCGGCATTGCTATGGCTAATAATTATGTAGCACAACAATATTTTAAGCATAGATCTAATTTGGTTGCACATATTCCAGCAGATGGATCTGCTTGGCAAGAGAGAGTGAATACGATTAGTCAGGGAATCATTGCAAAAACAGGTGATCTAAATGCTGCCACACAAAAAGCTTACAAACTAATTGATTTATCTATTGATAGACAATCATATTATCTATCTTATTTAGATACATTTAGATTAGTGGGTATTTTCTTTTTATTAGTAATACCATTGGTTTTCTTTTTAAGAACAAATAAAAAAATGGACAAGGAGGCTGCCAAAGCAGCAGCCGAAGCACATTAATTAAATAAAATATTAGGTTGATTTATAATTTAAAGAGTATGAAAAAAGTTATTGTAATATTTATTGGCATTGTTTTTTTGTCATTGAATAGTAGCGCGCAAAATTTAGTAAATACAGAGTTGCAAAATATTTTAAATCAGTCTTTGGTTTATTTTCCAAAAGTGAAAGAAGTTCAACAAACAGTAGCACTTTCTGAAGAAAAATTAAAATTGACAAAACTAAATAGTTATCCTGATCTTAGTTTTGATGCAAGTTATGCATATGTACAACCTAAAATTGAAGTAGCTTTTGGAGACAAAATGTTTCAATTTGCTCCAGAACATAATTACGGCGCAGCTATAAATGGAGTGTATACTTTGTTAGATTTTGGAAGATTAAAGGCCAATATCGAAAAATCAAAAATGGAATTACAGGCATCAAAGCATATAGCCGCTCAATTAAAAGAGTCTTTATTTTACCAAGTAACACAATTGTATTTTCAAATCATTTATGCTAAAAAAGCAATAGAAATACAAAATACTGTTTTACAAGTTTTAACTGAAAACAAAACAATCATTGAAACCCAATTAAAAAATGGCAATGCAATACAATTGGATCTATTGACTATTCAAGCAAAAATTGATAACGAAAACAATAGAAAGATTGATGTAGAAACTAATTTAAAAAAATTGACCAATCTTTTAAGTTATGCAACAGGAATAGAAAAGGTAGATGGCAATCAATTGGAATTTTCTTTAAAAAACTACACTACTGAAGAAGCTTTACAGCAAGCAATAATGAATAATCCAAGCTTAGCTATTGCAAAAGATAAAGTAAGCATAGCAAAGGCAGAATTAGAAGTAAGCAAACTGAGCACAAAACCTATAGTTGGGATGAAAGCTAGCGCTGGTTCTAGAAATGGTTATTTACCGGCTATTCAAGATCAAAGATTTAATTATAATGCAGGAATAGGGTTATCGGTGCCATTATTTAACGGCGGTAAGATAAAGCAGGCAGTAAAAATTCATGAACAAGGATTGGCTATTCAAGAGACTGGAGCAACTGCTTTATTGCATGATTTTGAGAAAGATATTAAAGCGGCGATTATTGATATTGAGAGTAATCAAAATAGAATTAAAAATGCTTCTACGCAAATAGATCAAGCTATGTTGGCTCAAAAATTAAGCAATGCCAAATTACTTAATGGAACTACTACGCCAATTGAATTAACTAGCACCAATGCTGATTATCAGCGTGCATTGTTAAATCAATTACAATATCAATATCAGCTTTGTAATGCTAAATTGGAATTAGCCAAATTAATGGGTTTGGAATTAGTACACTAGAAATCTGCATAATCTCTAGCATACATTAATACTGTTTCATTTCTGTTAACAGAGTTCATGTATTTAGGCATATTAGAAATGCTTTGCCATTCTGGAGAAGCACTGAATGCCTTCCAGTGTTCGTTTCTATCTTCCATATTATTGAAGCTGGTCATATAAATTAAGTTAGGCATTCTAGCACCAGCAATAGCTTTGGAATAAAATATTGCATTAAAATTTAGACGCTTAAATAAAACCACTTCACCACCTTGATTAAACATGTGTACCTTTCTTAAATGCATATTCTCTGTTGGACTTTCATAGCTTCTGTATTCATAGATACGACTTGGTGATTTAATTAAACTTGACTCCTTCACATATTTCGGTTGATCAATAAATGATTTCGTAATAATTCTTTCTACTCTTGTATATGGTAAGCTACCATCGGCATTTTCTAAGTCAACCAATGCATTCTTAGTCATTGGGTCTAACTTCTCTACATCTTGATCTAATATATCTAAAGTGTTTAAGCTTGGCATAGGTAACCAAACATAAATTCTTTTATCAGTGGAAGTATCGTTATCAATTGGAGCAAATACACCTATTTTTTGAATACCCTTTTTATGTAAATAAGGTAAATAAGTATTTTTAAGATAAGTATCAACTCCATTTATTTGAGCTGCACTATTACAATGATATATTTGAATTAAATAAAATTCTCTATCATCTGCTTTGTTTACAGGCGAAGACCAGCTCTTCAAAGAAACCATTGCAAGAATGGATAAAAAGATTATTTTTTTCATATGCTTATATTATATAGTAAATGTATGAATTTAATTTTCTAATAAAGGTTTTGCTTATATTTAAGTAAAATTATTTTGGAATGAATAAAGTTAAGTCAACACAAATCCCCTTTATTTTAATTACTTGTCTTTTCTTTTTGTGGGGATTTGCCCATAACCTAGACCCAATATTAATTCCACATTTAAAGAAGTCTTTCACTTTAACTACTACACAGTCTACCTTAGTAGACTCCTCAGTCTTTGTGGCCTATTTTATTATGGCAATGCCGGCTGGTTTCATTATGAAGCGATGGGGGTATAAAATGGGTATTATAGCTGGTTTGTTATTATTTGCAATTGGCTCCTTCTTATTTGTACCAGCGGCCAATCATCAATCTTATAATTACTTTTTAATTGCTTTATTTATCATTGCTTGCGGTCTAACTATTTTGGAAACTGCTGCTAATCCATATGCTTCCAGATTGGGAGATCCATCTACTGCCACACAAAGATTAAACCTTGTACAATCTTTTAATGGATTGGCTGTAGCATTAGCACCTGCCATTGGTGCTAGATTAATCTTAACTAAAGGCTATTCTGATACAGAGTTGTCTTCAATGACTGATGCTGCTAGAAAAGCGGCGTTGGCTATGGAAGCATATACCGTTAAAACTCCCTATACCATTTTAGGTATAGTCTTGTTAATCATTGCAGGTATATTTTATTTTATTCAATTGCCTGATATTAGAGAGTCTTCAGATCACAAAGCAACGATCAAAGAAACATTACAACATAGTCATCTTAAATGGGCTGTGATTACACAATTCTTTTATGTAGGAGCACAGGTCTGTGTATTGAGTTTATTCATTTTATATGTAACTCAATCTGCGAATGTCACCGAAATTCAAGCTGCTGATTATTTAAGTGTTGGAGGATTGGCTTTTTTAATTGGAAGATTTTTGGGTACTGCGTTCATGCGTTTTATTCAGCCTAAAAAGCTTTTAACTATTTACGCTTTGATATGTGTTGCATTATCAGTAATAGCAATAGTTGGAAAAGGTACTATTACCATTTATACCTTGATTGCGATTTGCTTTTTCATGTCTATCATGTTTCCAACCATATTTTCTCTAGGTATTGATTCGCTAGGTAAAGACACAGAAATGGCTAGCTCTTTAATTGTTATGTCGATCGTTGGGGGAGCTGTATTGCCTAGATTCTTTGGGCTTATAAGTGACAGTACTGGTAATATCCAAAATGGCTATATTGTTCCACTCGTTGCTTTTGCAGTAGTAGCGTATTTTGGATGGAAGGGAAGTGAAGTAAAAGCCAAATAACTATTTAGACCCTTTTATTAAAAATGTGTAATAGTTAAAACATTTTTCATAATCTGAAATAAGTAATCTTTCATCTATTCCGTGATACCCTTTTGCATCTGTTAGTGGAGTGAAATTTATTACCCCATCACTAATGGTTCTATAATTTCTTGAATCTGTGGCTCCCACCATTAACATCGGAGCCACTACTACATCTTTCAACACAGATCGAATGGCAGCTTCTACTCTTTTAAATGCAGTATTATTTATTTCAGTAGTACTTGAGGGCATCGTTTCATAATTAGGATAGATGCTTACTTTAACATTGGTATCATTTATAATTTTTTCTACATAAGCTTTAACACTTTGAGGTGATTCTCCTGGCAAAATTCTTGAATTTACCATCGATGTAGCAAAAGTGGGAATTACATTGTCTCTAACACCGCTATTTACAACCGTAGGAACCAAGGTGGTTCTAACAAGCGCATTGCTTGATCTATTTTGAGTCATATCTTTCAAGACCCATTTTTCAAACAACCATAAATTAGACAGTTTCATTTTTTCAAAAAAGTTATTATTATAACTACTAATTCTTTGTAAATAAGCTTTGATAGGAGGGGTTAGTCTTGTAGGCATTTGATTTTCTTCAATAGTATGCA
>CALCEA010000010.1 GCA_937900675.1 uncultured Chitinophagaceae bacterium | reverse complement strand
ACTAAATATTAGTAACCGAAGTTTTGCTTCAAATTAGGGTTTGAAGAAACTGCTTGGTTAGGAACAGGGTATACAACTCTGAACGCATCAGATTTAGCAGATCTTTCGATCACAGGATCGTTGAACTTACCAAAACGGATTAAGTCAGGTCTTCTAACTGCTTCTAAGTATAATTCACGACCTCTTTCAGCTAAGATATCGTTTAATGTAACAGCAGTCATTGCTTTTGCACCAGAACGAGCTCTGATAGCATTTACAATTGATAATGCTGTTTCACCACCAGTTGCAGTTGCACCTCTTAAGATTGCTTCTGCTTTCATCAATACCGCATCAGAGTAACGCATTAAAACGAATTCGTTTTCTTCGTTAAAGCCCATTTGGTCAGCTCTTAATGGATACTTCATTGTTCTGATACCTTTTGATTCAGTAGAGAAGAATAAAGAAACATCAGAAGTGAATACTAATGGAGAACCAGAACGGTCTTTTACTTGTACTTTAACTCCGTTATCATATTTGTATTGTTGACCAGCTAAGAAACCAGCATTGAAACCAGACTTTTCAGTCATGTTATCTAATGCAGCGTACTTTCTCTTGTCACCATCTTCAAATGAATTGTAGAAATCAGAAGTAGTTGTGAAACCATTCCAACCAGAGAATGCTTGGTTGTAGTGAGTACCCATACCAGTAGCCCAAGTTACACCTGTAGTACCACCAGTTTGAGTTGCTTTACCAGGACCATTAGTTGCTCTAGAGAAGATCATCTCAGTAGATGCAGTATAGTTGTCCCACTTAAAATTATCCCAGTAGTTAGCAGATAATTTAAACTTACCACTAGCTGTGATCTCATCTACTAATTTAACTACAGCGTTCATGTCTGCAGCATCAAAAGTATAAGGACCAGCTGGAGCAGTTGGAGCTGCTTTGTAAACAGCTTTGTTTAATAATAAACGAGCTTTTAAGAATTGTGCAGCTTGCTTATTTGCTTTATGCATATCAGCACCAGTACCAAAAGTTGGTAAAGCAGCGATTGCAGCATCTAAGTCAGTCATAATCCAATCAAAAGCTTGTGCTCTTGTTTTTACTTCTGGAATATCATCCGCACCTGCAGTTGCAGAACGGTAAGGAACTTGACCAAATAAGTCCATTACTTGAGAAGCAAAATATGCTCTTAAGAATTGACCTTGTGCTTTATCAGCACCAGATCCAGTTTCAGCAACTAATGTTGCTTGGAATAAAGCACCATTTAATTGGTTCCAAGTGTCGTATAATTGGTTGTGAGCACCATCTACAGCGTGTAAATGGATTTTTCTCCAAGTACCGAAGTCATCCCAGTCAGTACCACGAGTTGGTCCTAACAATTCGTCTGTAGAATGTTCTTGGAATGCGAACCAGTTACCTTGGCCTGCTAAACCATTCAATGCACCATAAACAGAATTTAAGTCTGCTTTAGATGTACCGCCAGCTGCTGCTGCGATTGATTTAGAACCAAACACTTTCTCGTCCAATTTAGAACAAGAAACCGCTCCTAATGTTACTGCGATTGCAGTAGCATAGATGGCTGTTTGTTTGATAAAATTATTTTTCATGTGTATTTGTTATTTATGAAATTAAAAACGAGCGTTGATACCGAAAGTGATAACTCTTGCTCTTGGAGTTGCTGTATAGTCAAATCCACGAGAAGGTACACCGTTTCTAGACTTATCTACGTTCACTTCTGGATCTAAACCAGAGTACTTAGTGAACAATGCTAAGTTTTGACCAGTCAATGTCAAGTTCAATCCTTTAATGAAAGAACCTTTCTTAACATCTACAGCATAACTTAAGCTAGCGTTACCTAAACGGATATAATCACCTTTTTCTAAGAAACGAGTTGATACGTTACCAGGGTTGATTGAATTTTCAATACTGTAGATAACATCTCTAGTTACATTGTGCGCTGTTTTCAAGCTACCTTTTAACAATAAGGCGTTAGCTGTATTGTTGTAAACATAGAAACCAGTAACTGCGTTGAAGAAAATGCTAGCAGTTAATTTTTTGTAAGTAAAGTTGTTTGTTAAACCAGCATTGAATGTTGGTAAAGCACTTCCTTGTAACTCATCTTTAGCACCATTTGCGTATACACCGTTTCCATAAGCATCAAATCTTAAGAAAGTAGGCATTACGAAAGTGAATAAAGGATATCCATCACGGATTGTTTGTGCATAAGCACCAGACAAACCTTGACCAGATACTTCACCAGTATTAACTACTGTAGAACCAAATCCTTCTACTCTGTTCTTTAAGAAAGACATGTTGTAAGCAACATCCCATCCGAAAGCACCTTTGTATGCAGGACGAATTAATTGATAATCTAAGCTAACTTCAAAACCAGTGTTTTTAACATTACCTGGTAAGTTTACCCAACGATCTGCAGATGCAGCTGGTTGAGGATAGCTGATTAAGAATAATAAATCTTTAGTAGACTTATCGAAGTAATCAACACTACCGTTTAATCTTCCGTTGAACATTGCGAAATCAATACCTGCACCAGCAGTTGTTGTAGTTTCCCATTTCAAGTTAGGATTAGAGTTAGTGATTGTTGGATTACCACCGTTAAAGTCAGCTTGTTTTAAAGCTAAAGATGCATAAGCAGGGAACTCTTGGTTACCAGTTACACCATAGTTTAATCTAACATCGAAGTTAGAGAATACATTACCCAAAGTTTTTTGAGCAAATCCTTCTTCTAATACTCTCCATTTGAAACCAAATGCAGGGAAAGTACCGTATTTGTTACCAGTACTGAACTTAGAAGATCCATCAATTCTCGCTAAAGCAGAGAAGATGTATTTATCTTTCATTGTGTAGTTAACACGAGAGAAATAAGATTGTAATTCAACTTGTGTACTATCACCATAAACTGCTGTAGAACCACCTTGGTAAGAAGCCCAGTTAGTGTTCATTGAAGTAGCACCTGTAGTACCCCATCTTTGAGAAGCTCTATAGTAGTCAGTTGTTTTTTGATAAGAGAAGGCAGCTAAAGCTTGTAAGCTATTACCATTCTTAAATGTTTTGTCATAGTTCAATGTATGTTCTAACAAAGCACTATTTTGATTTAAGAATTGTTGTGCTGCTCTACCGCGACCTAGCAATGCACTGTTTTGGTATTGTAAGTTACGGATAGTAATATTTCCTTGGTTATATGCAGAACCTAAACGAGGATCAACAAAAGTTAAACGCTCAGTTGAACCGTTCTCCACACCATAAATTACTTTATAAGATAAATTCTCAGATAACTTATAAGTTAAAGAGATATTAGTCAATAATTTATTGTAAGTATCATTGTCTTTGTAACCTTCTAAGATTGCAACAGGGTTTCTGTTACCATCTTGGTTATCAAACCAAGTACCGTTTGGAGCGTATACAGGGAAAGTTGGGTTATAAGAAATCATAGCACCGATCAAAGAACCTTGATAACCTGCGTTATTAGTTACTTGAGCATAGCTATTTTTTACTTGAGATTGGTTAACAGTTAAATCTAATTTTAACTTAGAAGTTAATTGATTAGAATATTTCAAACCAAAAGTCATTCTCTTTAAACCTTGAGTCTTGATGATACCTTGTTGGTCATCGAAAGAACCGTTTAATTTTAAAGAAGACTTAGAATTTGAATAACCCCAACCTAAGTTGTAAGATTGAGATACTGCAGTTTGGAAGATTTGATCTTGCCAATCAGTATTGTAACCTTTATCGTTACCACCTACACCAGAAACATCAATACCAGCATCTTGTAAAGTTTTCTTTACGCCGTAGATGAATTCTTGTGGACTTGCTAAATCATAACGCTTAGCAGTTGTAGAAACAGATGTAGTCGCATTGAAAGTTAAGCTAGGCTTACCTTTACCAGACTTAGTAGTAATTAATACAACACCATTCGCACCTCTAGCACCATAAATAGCTGCAGAAGACGCATCTTTTAAGATAGAGATGTTTTCGATGTCGTTAGGGTTGATGAAAGATAATGGGTTTCTTGCTGTAGTAGAACCTTCAACAGAGATACCAGTACCAGTCATTCCACCACCGTATAAAGGCACACCATCAACCACATATAATGGGTTGTTGTTACTTCTTACAGAAGAAGTACCTCTAATAGTAATGTTAACAGCACCACCTGGTTCACCAGAGTTGTTAGTAACGTTAACACCAGCAGTACGACCTTGTAACAATTGTTCTGGAGAAGCAATCACACCTTTGTTGAATGATTTCTCACCTAAAGAAACAACCGCACCAGTCGCGTCTTTTACTTTACGTGTACCATAACCTACAACTACCACTTCTTCTAATTGAGTGCTAGTTTGGTTTAATGAAACAGTAACAGTACCGTTTGCGTCAACTTCTTTAGATGAATAACCTACAGAAGAGACAACTAATTTAGTTACAGTAGAAGGTACAGTAATTGCAAAAGATCCATCAGCTGCAGTCTTTGCACCTGAACTAGTTCCTTTAGCTACAACAGAAGCTGCTGCAACAGGAGAACCATCTTTCGCATCTAAAACCTTACCTGTAACTGTTTTGTTCTGAGCTTGCGCATTTAAAGCGATCAAGCCAATGAACAGTCCTAAAAATGAGGACTTAACAATTTTGAAATTCATAATTGGCAGTTTATTGGTTTATTAAGCGTGTACAAAATACACTAATTTGATATTCAACAAATTTTTTGTTAAATAATTTTTAACTTTTTTCCTGAAATAGCAAACAATCGTTAGTAGAATTAAGGCTATTGGGGCCTTAAAATGCCCTAAAACCCTTTATCATAAAAGATTTCATCCTAAATAGAAAAACTTACATAATGAAAAAAAATATGTTCTGATAAGGGTGCTTTTGAAAATTTCAAACGATTGCGAAAAAATTTGTGAAACAATTACTTATTTTTGAACCCTCAACGAATTGCTTATGACCAATACTACACTCAAATTGTTGGCCCAACAATTGCAGCTAAGTATCTCCACAGTTTCTCGTGCATTGAAAGATCATCCCGATATTTCTGCAGCTACCAAAGCAAAAGTGCATGCATTAGCCAATAGTTTAGATTATGAACCCAATGCATATGCCATTCAACTTAGAACACAGAGTAGTAAAATATTTGGAGTGATTGTGCCTGCTATATCTAATTTATTTTATGATAGTTTTATTGCAGCTGTAGAAGAAGAAAGTAGAAAGAATGGATATGCTTTGATGATTTTGCAATCAAGCAATCAGCCAGATATAGAATTAGATAATTTAAAAATCTTTAGACAAAATAGAGTATCTGGTGTATTCGCTTGTTTATCCGCCAATGCAGAAAATTTAGAGACCTATCAAAAGATGACAGAGAAAGAAATTCCAGTAGTGTTCTTTGATATTGTACCTAAGGATAATAAATTTACTAAAGTGAGAATGGCAGATGAAAGATGTGCCATCATCGCTGCTGAAGAAATCATTAAAAGAAATGCTAAAAAAGTTTTAGCCATTTTTGGAGATACAGGTTTATCAATTAGTCAAAAAAGGAAAAATGCTTTTCAAAATTTTATGGAGACCTACGCTCCTAAAGTGCATTGCACTTATGTCAATGCATCTAGTAGTGCTGAAGCAGAAGAGCTATTCAGAAAACAATATAGTAAGGCCCAAAAGCCTGATACCGTTTTTGCTATGACAGATGAGGTTCTAATTGGAGTAATGAAAGCAGTGCAAGCTTTAGAAATAAAAGTCCCTTCTCAATTAGGTGTGATTGGAATTAGCAATGGCTTTATCCCCAACCTATATCATCCTAAAATTAGCTATGTAGAAACTAGCGGATATGAATTAGGGAAATTAGCTTTCGTGCAAATGATGGCTAATATGAAAGGAGGTAAAACACTTACCGAATTAACAGTGGAAGTTAAGTTTGTTCCAGGCGAATCTATGTAATCAATAATCACTGAAACTATGTTTAGAAAGTATAAAGCATTTGTGTTTGATTTAAATGGCACCATGGTGAATGATATGCCTTATCATATCAAAGCATGGCATGAAAAAATAATTCAATTGGGAGGATCTCTCACATTGGATGAAATGAAACATCAGTGTTATGGAAAGAACGATGAATTATTAGAGAGGGTTTTTCCAGGAAAATATAGTTTAGAAGAAAGAATAAAAATTGGTAACGAAAAAGAAGCCATCTACAGAATAGAGTTTAAACCATTTTTGAAATTGATGGATGGATTAGATCAATTCTTGAAAAAAGCAGATCAAGAAAATATTCAAATGGCCATTGGCTCTGCAGCCATAATGGATAATATCAACTTCGTTATTCAAAACATGCATATTGAGCATTATTTCAATGCCATCATTAGCGCTAATGATGTGAAAAATAGTAAACCAGATCCAGAAACATTTTTGAAATGTGCTGAAGCCTTATCTGTCGCACCTGCAGACTGTTTGGTTTTTGAAGATACACCTAAGGGAGTAGAGTGCGCCCTCAACGCAGGCATGCAAGCTGTGGTTATTTTAGGAGAACACGAAGCTGCTGAATTTGAACAATACGAAAATGTAATTCACTTAGTGAGAGATTACCAAGGGCTAGAGACATTTTTGTCCAACTAAATCTTTAAAAGGAACAAATTATTCTTTCGTAATAAATGTTCTTAGCTGCTGGATTTCTAAAGGACCCGTTCTGCAACAACCACCAATCGCTTTGGCACCAGCTGCTAACCAAAGTTTTGCATCTGTTATAAAATGATTGCTACAACCATTCAAAGGTTCCCATACTTTTGTTACTGGATTATAGGTCTCTCCTTTGTTTGGATAAACCATGATTGTTTTATCAGTGATGGGTTGTGCTATTTTAATGAGCGATTCAATATACTGCGGTGGTGTACAATTCACTCCAACTCCAACGATCTCTTTAGAATCATTTAGCACTTTAACAGCGTCTTCAAATAATTCTCCACTACACAAATGTTTTTCATCTTTACAACTAAAACTTACCCATGCTTTTTTACTAGGCTGCTCTGCTAATAAATTTTTTATCGCAATCGCTTCGTCTACGCATGGGATGGTTTCAAAAGCAATGATATCCGCTTCAGTTTGCTGAATAAGCACTAGCCTTTCTTGATGAAACTCCATTAATTGTTCAATACTAACATTTTGATAGCCTGTATATTCAGATCCATCTGCTAAAGCAGCACCATATGGCCCCAAGGATGCAGCAATCAATGGAGAAAGTAAGGATGCACCGTTTTGAGAAGACAGAAATTCATTTCTTGCTTCTATCGCCAAATCAACACTTAATTGTAAATAATGAATGGCTTCTTCTTTAGTATAACCTTGTTTTTCAAACCCAATAAAACTTGCTTGATATGAAGCAGTTGCAATGATATTCGCGCCAGATTTTAAATAATCTATGTGCACTTCTTTGATAAGTGCAGGATTCTCTTTTAATAATTTTGCTGACCATAAAGCATGATTCAAATCAGCTCCTCTTAGTTCCAATTCTGTCGCCAAAGCACCATCTAAAATAACAAAGCCTTGTTCTTGTATGATTTGTTCTAGTATCATTGAATTTAATTCTATTTATTTACCATTTGATGATTGAAAAGACAATCTCCTGATAATTATCTCTTTCATGTAATACACCTATTTTTCTTTTACTCATTTTAACAATATCTGCATAGGCAGTAAAATCATTTTTCATTTTTTGAAGATCTTTGGTTCCATCAATTACAAATTTCTTTTTCCAATGCATGCCTTCATCATAACTTAAATGTAAGCTTAAATTATTTCTATAAATGGTATCGGATGCATTTACCAATGCTAATATGGCTTTCCCCTGTTTATAGCCGATATTCAAAATGGCTCCCTGGCAAATTGGATCGGGCAATTGATCTTCATAAAATGCTTTTTCGAAATTTGCACCGCCGTCATTGCTATAAGCTGTAATTCTGGTTTTTGTATTGCCTTGTTGATTTCTTGCATTGATAATTAAACGGTCATTACTGATGAATGATGCAGTCGCTTCGTTACTTCCTTCAATATCTAATGAATTAGATACATGAAATGACTTTCCATGGTCATCTGTATAAAAACCATGCGTAAAATAATCTTTAAAATTATTTTTAGGTGCTCCTACAGAATGATTAGCTGCTATAAAAATTCTTCCTTTATACTTACCCTCTATACTTTGGGTGGCATGTCCAGGCGTATTCGCATAAGTTCTCCAATCTTCTTTATTTCGATACGCCCTTCCATCTATTTCGCCATTGGGGAAGTGAACCTGACTGGTAATATTCACAGGAGCAGACCAACTTTCTCCTTCATCAACAGAACTAATATACCAAACCTCTCTTATCCCCTTGCCTTCTCTTAATTGTCTTTCATTGACATTGCCTGTATTATAAAATAGAAAGATTTTACCTTGAGGATATTGTACATCCATAAGATCCACTACTGGTGCTGCATTACCTGCTTGCAAATTTCCAAAACCAACCAATTTTGTTAATTTGGACCAATGCGCTCCTCTATCAATACTTGATTTCATCACAATATTTACATGTCCAAAATCTGCTGCACCATTCACCCTTCCTTCAGCGAAAGCAATTATTTTTTTATTAGGTAATTGAATTATTGCAGGAATTCTAAAACTTGCATATCCATCTTGACCTGAAATAAATACTGGAACTTTATTCTGTGATTGGACTGTTAAACTATAGAGAAACAGGAAGCAAATTGTCATCAATTTCTGTATCATGCTTTCCCTTATTTTCCAATACAGAATTTAGAAAAGATAAAATCTAATTGATCTTCATTGGTAATTTGACCAGTAATAGTACCCAAATAATGCAAAGCCTGTCTTATATCTAAAGCTAGTAAATCACCCGTTACTTCGCTCTCTAATCCAGTTGACACATCATTCAAAGCATATAATAATCGCTTTAAAGATTCTACATGTCTTGCATTGGTAACAATAGTACCTTCTTTGTTGATTCCTGTCCCTACCGCCTTACTCGTTAATACTTTTTTAAGTGCATCTATATTTTCTTGATTCTTTGCAGCAATAGATACTACTCCTTGCATGAAAGTTTCATTCAAAATAGATCTGTCTTTTAATTGATCAATTTTATTAGCGACTAAGATTAATTTATCTGCATTGATCTCTTGCGTCCATTGTCCAATTTGTTCATGTGAACTTTGATTGATGTCAAATAAAGCAATCACTATATCTGCAGCTTCAATCTTCTCCCTACTTTTTTCAATACCCATTTGCTCAATACTGTCTTCCGTATTGGCTCTTATTCCTGCAGTATCAATTAATTTATAAATAACTCCATCGATATTTAAATACTCTTCTACCGTGTCTCTTGTAGTTCCGGGGATATCACTGACAAGGGCTCTGTTTTCATTTAAGAGCGAATTCAGCAAAGTTGATTTACCTGCATTGGGTTTTCCCACAATAGCTACTTGAACGCCATTCTTGATAACATTCCCTAATTTAAATGAATCTAATAATGCCTGTGTTTTTTCTTGCAATTGATGTATTAGTATTTCAAGTTCTTTTTTGTTGGCAAACGCCACATCTTCTTGTGAAAAATCTAGCTCTAATTCAATCAATGCCGAAAACTTGATTAATTTTTCTCGCATTAATTGTAAGTCATTAGAAAAGCCGCCTTTTAAATTATACAATGCAGTTTTTCTAGCAGCTTCCGTATTACTAGCAATTAAATCTGCTACCGCTTCGGCCTGTGTTAAATCTAGTTTGCCATTCAAGAATGCTCTTTGTGTAAACTCTCCTGGCTTAGCCATTCTAGCGCCTTGTTGCATAAATAATTGCAATACCAAATCTTGAATATGAGGAGAGCCATGACAAGAAATTTCTACCACTTCTTCTCCAGTATAAGATTTTGGTGCACGATAAATAGTAGCTACTACTTCATCAATCACATTAGTGCCATCCATTAATTTACCAAAATGTACGGTGTGTGATGGGGCTGTGAGAATTGATTTTTTTGAGAATACCTTACTAGTGATTTCAATTACTTTTTCTCCACTTAATCTTATCACAGCAATTGCACCCAAACCTGGGGCAGTTGCCAAAGCAACAATTGTATCATTCCATGTACTCAAATTCTCACGCATAGCACAAAGATAATTGCTATTAGTGGGAATAAAAGGACAGACCCCAAAAACAGTAAACAAAAAAGCCAGTCGAAAATTCAACTGGCTTTTAAAAATTATTAGAGAAAGTTTTTCAAGCCTTATTTTTTCAATAAAGGCGCAGAAAAACTAGTCTTCAGAAACTTGGAATACGATAGCTTGTCTATGACGGTAAATTACATTACGGCCATTTTGAACAGCTGGTTTCCATTTTGGACCTCTAGAAATTACACGAACAGCTTCATCCTTAGTGCCATAACCAGGATCGTTCTCAGCTCTTACATCACTGATAGAACCATCTCTAGCCACAACGAATGATACTACTACAGAGTATTTTCCAGCTGGAGCACCATTTTCAACAGGCAAGTCTCTGTTTAAGGTTCTTTCTAGGTAACGAATCCAACCTTGTTGTCCACCAGGGAACTCAGCTGGAATTTGAACCACTGTAAAGATCTTATCAGTTTCTTCTTCTGGAGGTGCTACCGGACCAGTACTAGCTTCTACTGGAGCAACAATACCTTCATCTTTTGTACCTTCTTGATTGAAAGCACCGATTTTAGTATCTTCTAATTTCTCCACTTCTTTGATTTCGTCTTCCTCTTTTACTTCCGCATCTTTAACGATTTTCGGAGGAGTAAATTTGGTTACTTCCACTTTTGGTGGCTCCACTTTTGGTGGTGGAGGCGGAGGTGGCGGTGGTGCTTTTTTCTCGTCTTGAGCCACATTCTCTAAAGACATATCTACAGCCACGATTTCAGTCTTTGGCTTTTTGATACTATTAGAGATAATAGCCATAGCGCCTAAAACAGCAACTACTGCAACCATTCCGATCAAGCCAGCTTTGATACGCTTATTATACGTTTTGCGTAATTCATAAGCGCCATACTCCTTGTATCTACCCTCAAATATGAGGTCTAGTATATCGGCGGTTAATATTTTATTTGTCTCCATTTGTTAATGCTTTTAATTGCTTGTAGAAGTTTTTGCACTTGCGTCAGATAACTCAACTAGTTTAGCCTCGTCAGCAGTAATATCTACTAACGCGTACTTTTTAACTACATTGATTGCCATTTCATCCAAGATATCGATTACATTTTTGTATGTACACTCTTTACCTGGTTTGATAACAATAACTAAGTCTTTCTCTGGGTTTTCTGGATCGGTTGCTCTGCTTCTAACATCAGCTTTCTTTTTCATGATTACATCACGAATTGAATTTTCACCATTATAAGATGCAGACATAAAGTTATTACCAGAAGCATCCACTTTTAATTGGCCTTCATAATAATAAATATGATTATCTGCTCCCATCATGATAGTTAAAACGCCTGATTCCTTTGCTTTGTTTTGGTCTTCAGGGTTTACCTTATCATCTGGTAAAAACAATTTCATGGCTGTAGGTTGGCTCATGGTAGTGGTAAAGATGAAGAAGGTAATCAATAAGAAACCTAAGTCCACCATTGGCGTTAAGTCAACGCGTGTTGATAGCTTTTTTCCTTTCTTGACCCCTGGACCTTTCTTTTTATGTCCACCACCCGAGGTATCTAATTCTGCCATATCGATAGCTTTTAATTAGTTATTAATTTAATTTTCCTGTTTTTCTCCACTCATAGATTGTTTCCATAAATCCGAACCCATAGGTGCGTTTTCAGGATTGGTAATCATTTGGAATTTCAAGATATCGTTCTTCTTCAATGCAGTAATTACATTTTTGAAAGACGGATATTTTGCAACATTGTCCCCTTTTAATAAAAGGTCCATTTTAGCACCTGCATAAGATTCGTTAACAAGTTGTAACCATGTTACTAATTCATTATTAGTGCTATCCATTACTGGAATACCAGGTAATTGATCACCCTTTCTGTTTTCTTCTGGAATAGCTAAGAAAGATTTTAATCCCGCAAGAGGTGCTCCGATAAAACCAGCTTTTTTGAAAGCTGCAACATCGATACCTAAATTACGAGTTGAATTCAAAGAATTCGCAATTTGCTCTTTCTTTTGCTCATCATCTAAAGTAAGAAATACTTTACCGTCTTTAGTTATCGTAATTAATACAAAGTCTTTTGTAGGAGCTACTTTAGACGCTACTGAACTTGGTGTAGTTACAGCAATCGCTTCTGCAGGTTTAAACTTTGTAGTTAAGATAAAGAAAGACAATAAAAGGAAAGCCACATCGCACATGGCTGTCATGTCGATGGTGGTACTCTTACGAGGTAATTTGGCTCTACCCATTGTATATTCTTTTAATTAAGTGTATAATGTTGTTTCTACTATTTGTATTGAGCAGCGAAGCTTTGTGTTAAAGTAAAGCCAGACTCATCGATACCATAAGTGATACCGTCAATGTTTGTAGTAAATACGTTATACATGATGATCGCTACAGCTGAAGTACCGATACCTAAAGCAGTGTTGTACAATGCCTCAGAGATACCTTGAGATAATTCACGAGCAGCTTCACCACCACCTTCTTCACCTAATTTAGAGAAAGAACGGATCATACCTAATACCGTACCGAACAAACCTAATAAAGTTGCTACAGATGCGATAGTTGATAAGAATACTAAGTTCTTTTCTAACATTGGTAATTCCAATGCAGTTGCTTCTTCGATTTCTTTTTGAATGCTTAATACTTTTTGTTCAGTGTCTAATTCTGTATTAGTAATCATCTCCTTGTACTTTTTCAAGCCAGACTTCATTACATTACCTACAGAACCTTTTTGCTTATCACACTCAGCGATAGCTTTGTCCACTTCTTTGTTTGCTAAATGGAATTGAACCTTACGGATGAACTCAGTAATGTTACCTGAACCAGCAGCTTTCTTGATAGTTAATAAACGCTCGATAACGAAAGTTAAAACGATCAATAAGTTACCAATCAAGATAGGTACAACGATACCACCTTCATACATTTTTGTCAAGTTACCTTTTGGTCCCTTGTGAGCAGGCCAGAATCCGCCAGCAGGATCAGGAGAAGTGAAATTAGATGCATTACCTAGCACAAAACGCCAGATTACGTATCCTAATACAATACACACAATCGGTGCTAAAGTTGCAACTAAGTTTCCACCTTTTTGAGGCTGCGCCGCAGTCTTTGAAGCAGCAGTTGCAGTTGGTTTAGTTAAATCAGCCATGATTCAATTGATTTTTGGTTTTAAATAAAAAATTTATAATAAGATGATATCCTCTTGACTACTGTTTTAGATTTCACTCAAATCCTCCGCACTAGTTTCTAAGGGGTTACAAAATAAGTAATTTATAGAACAAGCCAAATTTTAGGGGTAATTTTTATTTTATTTTTAGCTTAAACTAACTTCTGTTGGCAGAATGCTCTATTTTTAGTATACTAATTACAACAAATTAATACATATTATGAAAAAAATTCTAGTACTTTCTAGTCTTTGTGTCTTTATGACAATTAGCCTGATGGCTCAGAAGGCAGATACGACTGCTGTGAAAAAAGAGGCACCTGCCAAGACAGGTCCAAAAAGTTTTAAAGATTTTATTAGCAAAAAAGCTATTACTAAATCAGGTTTATTCACCACCCATTTTATGGATGAGAAGTATTACTTTGACATTCCCGATAGTTTACTAGGCAGAGAAATGCTGGCAATCACTCGTTTTGCCAAGGTTGCAGGGGGTGCTAGAAGATACGGTGGTGAAGAAGTAAACGAACAAAGCCTATTATTTGAGAAAGGCCCAGGTCAAAAAATCTTCTTACGCGTGGTAAGCTTAATTAGTAAGGCTGATTCAACTCAAACAATTGCTAAAGCAGTGAAGAACTCTTATTTAGATCCAATTATTGCTTCATTTGATATTAAGGCTACAGGTAAAGACTCTACTAGTAGCATTATTGATGTGACTGATTTTTTCAAAGGAGATAATCAAGCAGTAAGTTTAAGTACGATGGATAAAAGAAGTTTTAATTTGTCAGGTTTAGCTGCTGATAGATCTTATGTTGAAAGCATCAAGTCTTATCCAATTAACATTGAAGTTAGAACTGTTAAAACTTATAATGCAAGTGCAAGTCCAATGGGCGCTCCTTCTCAGGCAGGTCCAGCGGTACCAGCAGTGATGAATGCAGGTGCAGTAACTTTCGAATTAAATACTTCTATATTATTATTACCCAAAACACCCATGGTAAGCAGATTATTTGACCCAAGGGTTGGATATTTCGCGGACAATTATGTAGAGTATACAGATGATCAACAAAAAGTAAAAAATCAAGTGTTTGCTGTAAGATATCGTTTGGAACCAAAGCCAGAAGATATGGAGAAATATAAGAAAGGAATTTTAGTAGAACCTGCTAAGCCTATCATTTATTACATCGATCCAGCAACTCCAAAAAAATGGGTGCCTTATTTAATTCAAGGTATCAATGATTGGAATATTGCTTTTGAAGCAGCAGGTTGGAAAAATGCAATCCAAGGTAAAGAGTGGCCAAACGATTCTACTATGAGTTTAGAAGATGCAAGATTTTCTGTGATTAGATATTTCGCATCAGATATTGAAAATGCTTATGGCCCTCAAGTACATGATCCAAGAAGTGGTGAAATTTTAGAAAGCCACATTGGTTGGTATCATAATGTAATGAACTTAGTGCATGATTGGTATATGATTCAAACAGGTGCTGTTGATCCAGGTGCGAGAAAGATGGAATTTGATGACGAGTTAATGGGTAATCTAGTTCGCACAGTGTCTTCTCACGAAGTAGGACATACTTTAGGTTTAAGACATAATATGGGAAGTAGTAGTAAAACACCTGTAGAAAAATTAAGAGATAATGAATGGTTGGAAAAGAATGGCCATACTGCATCTATTATGGACTATGCTCGTTTCAACTATGTTGCACAACCAGAAGATAAAGTAAGCAGAAAAGCTTTGTTCATGGCCATTGGAGATTATGACAAATGGGCTATTAAGTGGGGCTATACTTATACTGGCGCAGCAACTAAAGAAGAAGATAAGAAAATCAACAATCAATGGATAGTAGAAACCTTACAAAAAAATCCAAGACTTTGGTTTGGTGGTGAAGGTTATAATGCAGATCCTCGTGCGCAAACAGAAGACTTAGGAGACAATGCTGTATTAGCAAGTGAGTATGGTATCAAAAACTTGAAAAGAATTATTACACAATTACCTGAGTGGACTAAAGAAGAAACAGATAAGTATGAAAACCTAAGCCAAATGTATATGCAATTAGTGGGTCAGTATAATAGATACATGAACCATGTTGCAAAAAATATTGGTGGCGTATACGAAACATTTAAAAGTGTAGAAGAGAAAGGTGATGTTTACACTGCTACACCAGTAGCGATGCAAAAATCTGCGATGGGCTTTTTACACAATCAACTTTTTGTTACTCCAAAATGGTTATTAGATAATGGTATCTTGAATAAGATTTCTAATCCAGTTGCCAATGAACGAGTACAAAATGTACAAGCCAATGTTTTAAGAAGCTTATTAGATAAGAATCGCTTATACAGATTAACTACAAGCCAAGTAAGATTCGGTGCTAGCACTTATGCAATGCATGATATGATGGAAGACTTAAGAAAAGGATTATTCACAGAATTAAGCAGCCATGCTAGCACAGATGTATTTAGAAGAAACCTTCAAAAGACTTATGTGAGTGCTTTAGGAGATTTAATTGATCCACCTGCAACAAATGCTCCAGCAGGTTTCTCTATGTTACCTACATCGGATGTAAAAAATACAGATGTTATTTCTGAAGCAAAATCACAATTGAAAAAATTAGCTTCTTCTATAGCAGCTAATAAATCAAGTTTTGGAGATGGAGCAACAGTAAGTCATTTGGAAGATTTACAAGATAGAATCAAGCAAATATTAGATCCTAAATAACTTCTATAGTTTTAGGAAAAGTCCAGATAATAAAAAGGCCCCGAAAATTCGGGGCCTTTAATTTTTAATTCATTTATCTTATTCGTATCTCAAAGCATTGATTGGATTTAAGGATGCCGCTTTCATTGCAGGATAAATACCTGCAACCAAGCCAACAACCGTACAAATAACAATACCAATTACCACCCACATCCAAGGAATGACAAATCCAGTACCTAAAACAATACTAAATATATTTCCTACTAAAACGCCTAAAATAATTCCGAATATAGCGCCTAAGATACTGATCAAAATACTTTCAAATAAAAATTGGCGACGCACATCTTTTCTCTTACCACCAATTGCTTTAATCAAACCAACTTCTCTGGTTCTTTCATTAACTGCTACTAACATAATGTTCATTAAGCCAATGGCTGCTCCAATTAATGTAATCATACCAATGGCACCTGCGGCTCCACTAATACCCGCCAAAAAGCCAATAAACATTTCAGCAAACTTATCACTCTT
>CALCEA010000009.1 GCA_937900675.1 uncultured Chitinophagaceae bacterium | reverse complement strand
GTTTGAACACCTCTTGCTAATGCCATATCCTTGTCATCCCAAACAGGCATGCCTACTTTTTTAATATTTGCATACATGGCTTCTGCTAATGGTTTATTAAAATGACCTGGCCATGCAGTACCTAAGATTTGATGTTTCACTGTAGTACCAGTCATCATCGCAGCACCTTCAGAAATTTTGATACCTGATTCATAATTCGCTTTGATATCTTCATAAGTACGCTCTCTAAAATAATACCATACACTCGCTTTACTTGGCACCACATTCGGTTGATCTCCACCATCTACAACAACATAGTGAGATCTATTCGTTGGTTTTAAATGTTCTCTTTTAAAGTTCCAACCCACATCCATTAATTCAACTGCGTCTAATGCACTCTTTGCTCTCCATGGCTGACCTGCTGCATGTGCAGCATCACCAGTGAAATCAAATCGCACACTTACTAAACCATTACCACCGTTGTCACCATAATCACAACTAAAATCTCCACTTACATGAGTGAAAATACAAGCGTCTACATTTTTAAAATAACCATCTCTTATATACCAAGCCTTGGTACCCACTAATTCCTCTGCAACGCCTGGCCAAATAACAATAGTTCCTGGCATATGCTCTTTTTCCATCATTTCTTTCATCGCAATAGCAGCATAAATAATCACTGCTTGACCAGAATTATGTCCTTCCCCATGACCTGGAGCACCTTCTACAATTGGGTCTTTATAAGCAACACCGGGCTTTTGAGAAGCTTTTGGAATACAATCAATATCACTACCTAAAGCAATCACTGGAGAGCCTGATCCCCATTTAGCCATCCATGCAGTAGGCACATTAGATATACCTTTTTCAATAGTAAAACCATTTTTAGCTAAGGTGCTGGTTAAATAAGTAAAGGTTTCTTTTTCTTGAAAGCCCAACTCTGAATAACTAAAAATTTGATCCACCATTACTTGCACATCTTTTGCATGCGAAGCAACTGCAGTCATTAATTGCTGCTTCATAGCAGCTAATTCTTTTTCAGAATATTTTTTTTGCGCAAAACTATTTGTCACAAAAAACAATAAAACAAAAGACAATAGATATCTCATAGTATTTGTATTAGAAGATTAAGTTACAAAAAATAGCGTAATAATACTTAGAACTTGAACCCTTTAAAAAGAGAAGTTAGTGGGATGCATACCTACTGGCTTTTTCTGATATTACTAGATCCACTTGGACTAGCCATTCAAGGAGGGAGTAAATCCATTCATTCTGAACAAGATAGTATAATAATGGATTGGAGTATTGGACAGCCTGCTTGTTTTGATCTCATCAATAAAAACTACCCTATCACCATTAGCAGCGGTTTTATACAAAATAAAAATTGTGACCAATGTTTGTATAAAAGCTTGGATAGTTTTTTAGTACAAGTAAAAATAGGACCCAATCCCACTGAGCTTTACTTGTATACACATATCAATCAAGCAGGCCTATTTTGGCAGGGTTTCGAAGTTTATAATTTGGAAGGCAAGTTGATAGACAGAATAATTGTAAACCTATCTGGGCTTAGGTTACAATACACCATCAATCTTAGTCACTACACTAAAGGAATGTATTTTCTGAAATATTATTTTTTAATTGATCAACAAATTCCAATTATCAAAACGATTCAAATTTATAAAACATGAAAAAGCATTTTTTGTTATCAATATGGATGACGATGGTTTTTAGCTCAAGTACCATAGCACAAAGTACTCCAGGCATACACTTTCAGGGTATTGCTAGAAGTAAGGAAGGGCTTATCGTTGCGAATAAACAAATGAATATAAAAATTGGTTTATACAAAGACAGTGTCGAAGATGGACTAGTTTATGAAGAAATAAAATCCATCAAAACAAATGTTCTGGGGGTGTTTTTCGTAAATATTGGCAAAGAAGAAGAAGGAAAAATATTTACTAAAACAAGTTGGGATAAAATTAAATGGGAGGATGAATTGGCTTTTATAAAAGTAGAGATTGACCCAGATAATGATTTACAATTTTTATCTCTTGGATTTTATCCAATCAATGCGAGTCCATATGCTCTTCACTCCTATTCTGTAAATGCTACAAATATCCGAGGGACCATTCCAATATCACAAGGCGGCACTGGAACCACCAATTTAAAAGATTTAAAAAATTTATTAAGTATTGACAAAATCAATAATACACCTGATAGTTTAAAACCTATTTCTAAGCTCCAGTTGAATTTGATCAATGAGAAATTAAATAGTATTGATACAAATTCATTAAGTAGTAGAGTGAATTTAAAACTAAATAAAACTGATACGGTTTATCTAAGTAATAGAATCAATCAAAAATTAAATAGTATTGATACAAATTCATTAAGTAGTAGAGTGAATTTAAAATTGAACAAAAACGATACTATTTCTCTAAGTAATAGAATTGATAAATTATATCAAGCCATACCAAGCCCTAAAGAATGGGGTTGTTTTTATGATACTAGCAGGCAAGCTACAACAGCCAATACAGCTACCGCAGTTCAATGGAATTTTGCTGCCGCCAGCAATACTGCAACCATTACCAACAATACCGTAGGCCTACCCACCAGGATTACTATGCAGTCTGAGGGCATATATAAAGTATTTTATAAGATTCAAATGCTCAAACAAGATATAAGTAATGATGAGCTAAGTATTTGGATTAGAAAAAATAGTGCGGCTTATCCATTTTCTCATCAGTCTTTCACTATTTATGGGGGATCCATTAAAAATAGCTTTACTGGAAATTATTACTTAGACCTAGGTAATAAAGATTATATAGAAGTTTTTTATAGTGTAAAAAGTACCAGTTCTCAAATTATGAGTAACCCAACAAGCAATAATCCCTCTAGACCTTCCACACCTGGTGCCTACTTGATCATAGAAAAAATAAATTAGCCTCTACTGATCATTAAATTGTTTTTTAATACAGCTTAAGAATTATCTTTAAGAATATAAAATCAAATAAAATGAGAAGATTGCTATTTGGGTTAATGTTGATTATTTGTAGTCAATTAAATGTATTTGCTCAGGGTATTACAAGTCCTAAAGAACATTTTGGATTTTCTATTGGCGATAATTATCACTTAGCCACATTTACACAAACCGAAGCTTATTTAAAAAAATTAGCTACCGAATCTAATAAAGTTAAATTACAGACTATTGGAAAAACAGAAGAGGGTAGAAATCACTACATGATGATTGTGTCTGATCCAAGTAATTTAAAAAGATTGGCGCACTATAAATCTATATCACAAAAACTAGCAAGAGCTGAAAACCTTAGCCCTGAAGAAGCTGCACAATTAGCCAAAGAAGGCAAGGCTGTTGTTTGGATTGATGGTGGATTACATGCAACAGAAGTAGTGGGTATACATCAATGGATTGAAACCTTGTATCAAATTATTACAAGAAATGATGAGGAAACAAATAGAATTTTAAAATCTACCATTATTTTATTTGTGCATGCTAATCCTGATGGACAAGAATTAGTATCTAATTGGTATATGCGTAATACAGATACTTTAAAAAGAAGTACCAATCAATTACCTAGATTGTATCAAAAATATATTGGGCATGATAATAATAGAGACTTCTTCATGACCAATATGGCTGAATCAAAAAATATGAGTATCCAACAATATATCGAATGGATGCCACAGATTTTATACAATCACCACCAAACTGGTCCTCCAGGTACAGTAGTTGCCGGACCTCCATATAGAGACCCTTTTAACTATGTATATGATCCATTATTAATTACTGGTATTGATGCTATGGGCGCTACCATGAGCAGTAGATTAAATGCAGAGAACAAGCCTGGTTATACTATGAAAAGCGGATCTGTTTATTCTACATGGTGGAACGGAGGTTTAAGAACCACAGCATATTATCATAATATCATTGGTTTACTTACAGAGATTATTGGCAATCCAACTCCAATGACCATTCCTTTAGTACCATCAAGATTAATACCAAATAGCGGTACGCCTTTTCCTATACTTCCTCAAAAATGGTATTTCAAAAATTCTATTGATTATTCTATTTCTTTAAACTATGCAGTATTGAATTATGCAGCAAGATATAAAGATGAAGTGTTGATGAATATTTATACCATGGGTAAAAAATCTATTGATGCTGGCAATAAAGATTCATGGACATTGAACCCTAAGAAATCAGATGCGCTCGCTGAACTAATCAAAGCAGATAAAAAAGTATACGGAAAAGATTCAGTAATGATTAGCCCATTTGATCAAATTTATAAAAACCCTAATCAAAGAGATCCTAGAGGGTATATTGTTAGTGTTGATCAAACCAATACTGCTATCGACTTTATCAATATATTAATCAAAAGTGGTATTCGAGTACATAAAGCAACTGCCGCTTTTACAGTTGCTGGAAAAAACTATCCTGCTGGATCTTATATTGTAAAAACCAATCAAGCATTTAGACCACATGTGTTAGACATGTTTGAACCACAAGATCATCCAAATGATTTTATGTATCCAGGCGGACCGCCAGTAAGACCTTATGATGCAGCTGGTTGGACACCTGCATATACGATGGGTATTGAGTTTGATAGAATCTTGGATGACTTTACTGGGCCTTTTGAAACCATCCCTTATGGTGAATTACAAAAACCAGTAGGACAACTTAAATCTATAGCTGATAAAAAAGCATATGCTATAAATGTAAAAGAAAACGATGCATTTATTCTTATCAATGATTTATTAAAAGCAGGTGCTATAGTATTGAAAAATCAACATTCATTCTTTGTGCCTGTAAATGAAAAAACTACATCTATTATTCAAAATGCTATCAAGGAAGAAGGATTAAAAATACAAGAGACAAGCTCTTTGCCTTCGGATGCAGAAATAGTAAAATCATTAAGAATTGGATTATGGGATAGATATGGAGGATCCATGTCTTCTGGTTGGTTAAGATGGATATTGGAAAAACACCATTTTGACTTTAATCTTATTTATGCAAAAGAAATTAACGAGGGTAATTTAAATGCAAAATATGATGCGATCATTTTTGTAGAAGGTGCGATTCCTGCAATGACTGCTGAAGCTCCAAGCCCTTGGGATGAAAAAGAACCAGAATTAAATGACATACCTGCAGAGTTTCATAAGATGGTAGGCAAAATCTCTGCAGAAAAATCTATTCCTTCTATCAAACAATTCATTGAGAATGGTGGCAAGGTAATTACGATTGGCTCTAGTGCGAATTTGGCTTATCATTTAAAATTGCCAGTTAAAAATGCACTTACCGAAGTAGTGAATGGAAAAGAAAGACCATTACCTGGTGAGAAATTTTATATTCCAGGTAGTGTGATGCAAATGACTGTGGCAACCAATAATAAAGCCAACTGGGGAATGAAAGAAAAGACAGATGTATACTTTAACATGAGCCCAGTATTTAAATTACAAGCGGATGCTATTGCAAATGGTCAAGTAACCCCATTGGGCTGGTATGCAAGTGCAACAACCCTAAGAAGCGGATGGGCATTTGGCCAATCTTATTTACAAGATGGTGTAGCAGCATTCAAAGCAAATATTGGAAAGGGTAATCTATTTGTTTTCGGACCAGAGATTACATTTAGAGGACAAACCCATAGCGCTTATAAAATGTTATTTAACCAATTATTTCAAAGTAATCCCTAGGTAAAAATAGTCCCCCTAGGGAGACTCATTAAGAAAACAGAGTATCTTGGATACTGAATATATAATTTCAGAAAGAGTCTCTGCGAATGCAGAGACTCTTTTTTTATTTAGACATAGTCATGATGGAAGCAAACATTTTGACACCATCAAAGAAATTTTTCAATTTGATATTTTCGTTTTCCGCGTGTTGATTATTATCATGGTTAGCAATAGGTACAGTAATAGGAGAAGCATTTAATGTTTTTTCAAAAACATATAAAGGCAAACTACCTCCTAAAGTTGGAAGTAATACAGGTGTTTCACTTGTAATTGTTTGAATAGCTTTTGAAATGCGCTTTACATATACATTGTCCATTGATGTCTTTTGTGCATTATATCCATCAGAAGCATTGACCATACATATTTTTTCATACAGCTTTCTTTCTTCGTCAGTAGGTTCTTTGTCTGTCACAAAAAAACCTTGTGCCTTAATATGATCAATCACTTTATTTTGTTGGCTCTTCCAATCATTTCCTTTCACCAATCTTAAATCTATAGAAGCAATGGCCTTAGTAGGAATAACATTAGTCGAATATTTACCCACTCCAGCACTTTGAATTCCATTAACATTTAAAGAGGGTAATTGTAATGCGTCATTTAAAGCACCTGTTCTTTCCGTTGCTTTGATGCCTAATTCATTTTTTAGTTGATCTTCTACAGCTGGCACTTTAGATAAAGCATCTTTTTCTGCAGCGATTAGTGGAGTCACATCATCATAAAAACCTTTAATGGTAATCTCTCCTTTATCGTTTTTCATACTTGCCAATAATCTTGCCAATTCCATTGCAGGATTTAACACCCAATTACCATAATGACCAGAGTGTAAGGGACGCTTTGGACCAAATACAGTTAACTCTAAATGTGTATCTCCTCTAACTCCCATCACCAATTGCTTTCTAGAAGATTGATGAACGGGGCCATCACAAATAATCCATAGATCTGAGCTAAGTGTTGATTGATATTTATTTAAAATTTGTTCCAGGTTGGGCGAACCAGCTTCTTCCTCTCCTTCAAAAAAGAATTTAATATTTACCGAAGGAGCAATACCTAATTTTTTTAATGTAGCATAACCATTAATAATAGCCATCACTCCTGCTTTATCATCAGAAGCTCCTCTTGCATAAATTCTCGCATTAGGATCATACAATTTTCCTTTTTCAGCCCATGCAGTAATTACACCTCCTTGATCAATAGATTTGGTATATAAACTTGGTCTAAAAGGATGAACACCCTTATACCATTTAGTACTATCTACTGGCTGTCCATCATAATGCGCGTAAAAAATAATGGTTTCTTTAGCACCTGG
>CALCEA010000008.1 GCA_937900675.1 uncultured Chitinophagaceae bacterium | reverse complement strand
TGGCTTAAAATTAATGTAAAAATACATCATAACCCAATCTACATAAAGTAGCAATGATCACTATTAAGAAAAATGTTCTTATAAATTTATTGCCCTTTTGAATTGCCATCTTTGAACCTAGAAATCCACCCACTGCATTACAGATAGCCATAGGTAGGGCAATGCTCCAAAGAATAGATCCTTTTAACATAAACAAGACAATTGAGCCCAGATTAGTGGCCAAATTCACCACTTTAGCGTGTGAATTGGCTTGTAAAAAATCGAATCCTAACCAGCTTATAAATGCAAGCACTAATAAACTTCCTGCACCAGGTCCAATAAAGCCATCATAAAATCCTATCAATAAACAAATGGCTGCCCCTTTATACCAAGGAAAACTTGTTTCCTTCACAATGGAAGATAGGCCCAAATCTTTTTTAGTGTAAGTGTAAATAGCAATCACCACTAATACAAAAAAAATAATGGGCTTCATGAATTGGTTACTTACCAGAGTCAAACAATATGATCCTGTAAATGCTGCAGCAAATGCAATACTGGTAAAAAGTAAAAGTCTTGCCGCTGGTATAGGAGCTTTTTTTAAATATTGTCTTGCTGCAAATAAAGTGCCGGTAAAACTGGGGATTTTTAATGAACCAATGACTCTCGCTACTGGTTCGTTGGGGAACATAATTAAACCAGCCGGTGTTTGAATTAATCCACCGCCACCTACAATAGCATCTACAAAACCTGCTAAAAATGATATAGCACAAAGAAGTAGGATAGTGGAACTCATTTATTTTGAAGGAGTTTGGTCTACAATGGTTTTATTACTGGTTGGCCATGTATTGATTAATATTCCAACGACAATAATTAAACCACTGGTGATTTGTGCTTTATTAAAAGTTTCACCTAAAAATAAAACGGCCTCGTAAGAACTTAATAATGGCGCAAGCGTTGCAAAAAGAGCCGCTTTACCTGGGCCAATTTTTTGAATGGCCATATTCCAGATTAGATAGGAGATAGTTGAATTGCCAATACCTATATACAATACAATCCAAAGTAACTGTGTATTATAAACCACCGGTTGACTGTATTTCATTTCAACCAATGCAGCAGGAAATAAGAAAATAGCGCCTAATGTAAAGAGGCAAAATAGAAAAGATGTATTAGATATTCCATTTGGTTTTTTTCTTACAAATACATTATAAGTTCCAAAACAACAGCCAGCTAAAATCATTAATAAATCCCCAGACCCAATTTTAAAATGAATAATATTCACGAGGTCTCCTTTGGTCAGTAGATAAATCGTACCAAAAATACAAAGAGCCATTCCTGTAATATTTTTCCAATGTAATCTTTCATTGATCAATGCCGCTCCCAACAAGGCAGAAACCACAGGATGTACAGTAGATCCAAATAAAGCCATATTGATTGCAGTAGTATAATGTCCTGAAGTATATATTAATGTGTTGTATACTGCAATGCCCACTAGGCCCATTAAGAAAAAGTATAGTTTATTCTGCTTAAAAATGGGCCATTCATTTTTAATGGCAATATATGCAAAAGGAAACATGGTAAGGCTTGCTATAGTCCATCTAAAAAAAGCCAAGCTAATGGGGCCAGCTAAATGAACAGCATATCTAGACACAATAAAATTGCCAGACCATATTATAGTACTCGTAATGGCTAATATAGCGCCTAGTTGATTTTGCTTTCTCAATGGTGTGCAAAGTTTTGATTAAAATCTCCCTTGATTCTTTCCATCGGAGGATTGTAATAACCAAATTTTAAATCAGGGAATTCTTCTCTTATTAATTCCATCATTTGTTTGATACCCATTAATTCATCGGTTTCAATCACATTGATTTTTCCTAAATACCAATCTGGGTCAATATTGAAATTTCTCCACTGTATCATTTTCAATCCAGTTTCTTTGATCAATTTTCTCAATGCTTCGTATTCTTCTTCACAATCAGTCATGCCGGGGAATACAAAATAATTGATACTAGTCCATTTACCTGCTGCAGTCATCACTTTTAAACTTTCAATGATATCACTAAATTGATAATTGTTTGGTCTATAATAAGCAGTGTAAATATTTTCTCTAGCAGAGTTTAAACTTACTCTAATACTATCTAATCCTGCTTCTGCTAAAATTGCAACAGCTTTGGGATTAGATCCATTGGTATTGATATTGATACTTCCTTTATCGGTATGCTTTCTTATTTCAATGATCGCTTCTTTAATAGTCTCCCACATTAATAAAGGTTCTCCTTCGCATCCTTGTCCAAAACTTACAATAGGGAAAGGGGCGTTCATTAAATGAGGAACTGTGTATTCCACCACTTCCGCCGCTGTTGGCTTAAAAGTTAATCTATCTTGTGTTGAAATAATTTCTTCTTCCTGAGGTTGGAATGAAATACATCCAATACAATTGGCATTACATGCAGGTGAAATAGGAATAGGACATTCCCATCTTCCCATTGCAAAATTTCTTGCAGCAGGACAATCATAGGTTTGGCAACAATTGTCCATCAAATGCTTTACCAATCTATTTTGGTTAAAAGCTTTTAATAAATTTTCAGTGCCTACGTCAATAATTTCCTGATCATATCCTTCACAATCCTGTCTAATATCTTGTTCAATTCTTACGGCTGGTACATAGTTCTTACCATCCAACCAACCCACAGCAGTATAACAGAATAATGGTAAGGTTGGAGCGTCTTCAGATGTTTCATAAGCTGCAACATATAAACCTGTATGTGCTGGTGGGATAAAAGCAGCTACTGCCCATCCTTTTTCACAGATGCGCATTTCACCTGTTTCAACATCTATTCCAATGCCTCTTCTGCCAGGTAATTCATATAAATTACCACCATTGGGTAATTCAATCCAATCTTCTACTGGAACGGGGTAAGCATCCCAACCGGCTCTACCTGCTACATATAAGCTGGTGTCTTCAAAAATATTGCCCTCGCCGTCGGAATATAAAATGTATGGAGATTCTTGTAATGACATAAGCAAAGGTACTATTTTGACAATTGTTCTGAACAAAAACCATTGAATTCAGCTTCAATAGATGCTGTCACTGGTTCATTAATGTCTTTCTGAATGAGTTTGTTGTTTTTAAAATCAATTGTTAACACATTGTCTTTAATGAGCACATTTTGTAACTCAGACCATGGAATGTATTTTTTTGGGAAAGTGTTCATTACCACACCCGCTTCATCAAAAGCAATTTCTGAAGGAAATTTAACCTGTCTTTCAAATAAAGCAGCAATTAAGAATACCCCTGCAATGATTAATCCATTGGGTTGCAAGTACCATCCCCAAGAAGCAAACAATAATCCCAATCTATAATAAGGTAAAACGCCTCTTTTGCGTTGATAAATACAAAAAATCCACCAACTCACTACACTTGCACTAATGGCAATTAATAAAGCAGGGTGAGGGTAGATGCCCTTAATAATAGAGTAAATAAAGCTGATTGTTGAAACAAAGAGCATAAACTGGCTCATTCTGTCAACATTCTTAAAATCGGGGCTTTTACATACTATGATATAGTCAAAAACACGCATAAGTGGTTAATTACGAATTGAGTAAATATTGGTGCAATTTAAGGCCATTTGGTTAACTTTGCGTTATGAAGAAAACACATATTATTTTATTGGTATTAATTGCTGCTGCAATTGTAGTATTAATAAGCTATACAGGTGATTTGAGTAGCTATGAAACAGTGAGTTCTGCTAAACAAAAAGAGGGCAAATTTGTGAACCTGATTGTGAAAATGGATAAAACGGTACCTGTGCAGTATGATCCAGTAAAAGACCCTAATTATTTAAAGTTTAATGTGCAAGATAGTTTGGGTGGAAAGATTAGCGTAGTATATCATAATACCATGCCAACAGATATGGAAAAATCTGAAAGATTGGTTTTAAAAGGCAAGGTTCAAGGAGATGTTTTTGAATGTTCAACCATTGTGATGAAATGTCCTTCAAAATACAAGGACAATCCAACTGCGATGAAAGAACAACCTGAAACCTTATCTAATTAAACTTAGTTCATGAATACTGCAACCAATCCAGCAACCTTACAATATATTGGCGAACATTTATTACCAGGCCAATTTGGTTATTTCTTCACGCTACTTTCTTTAGTAGCATCTTTAGTAGCAAGTTTTGCTTTTGCAAAAGCGTTTTATTCAAACAATATTGAAGAGGAACAATCTTGGAATAAATTAGCAAAGATTGCTTTTGGTATTGAAGTGGTGACAGTCATAGCGAGTTTTGTTATTTTGACTTATGTAATTTCCAATCATTTATTTGAATACAAGTATGCTTATTCTCATAGTGATAAAAATCTTCCATTTGAATACTTATTAAGTTGTTTTTGGGAAGGACAGGAAGGAAGCTTTTTGTTATGGAGCTTCTGGCATTGTGTGTTAGGTACGATCATTATGTTTAAAGTAAAGTGGAGACCTAATGGCGTAATGATGTCTTTAAGCTTTGTTCAATTCTTATTGGCTTCAATGGTGATTGGCGTGTATATATTTGGAGCAAAAGTTGGATCGAGTCCATTTATTTTATTGAGAGAAGAAATGAACTGGCCTATCTTATCTAGACCAGATTATTTACAATTTATCAAAGATGGTACTGGATTAAATACAACACTTCAAAACTACTGGATGGTGATACATCCGCCGGTATTATTCTTGGGCTTTGCATCTACTACCATTCCATTTGCTTTTGCAGTAGCTGGTTTATTGAAGAAAGATAATAATTGGATGAACCATGTTTTATCATGGGCCAATTTTAGTGCAGGTGTTTTAGGATTAGGTATTATGATGGGTGCTGCATGGGCATACGAAAGTTTAAACTTTGGAGGATATTGGGCATGGGATCCAGTAGAGAATGCATCTTTGGTTCCATGGTTGGTTTTAGTGGCAGGTATACATACTACTATGATCTTTAGAAAAACAGGATCTAGTGTAAAAGCTTCTTACTTGTTTATGGGATTGAGTTTCTTACTAATAGTGTATTCTACTTTTTTAACTAGAAGTGGCATTTTGGGGGATACATCAGTACATGCATTCACCGATTTAGGAATGAATGCTCAATTATTAGTGTTCTTATTGATATTCGTGATTCCTTTCTTTGTTTTGTATTTTGTTCGTTACCGTTTTATGGTAGAACCTAGCAAAGAAGATGATATTTCTAGTAGAGAGTTTTGGATGTTAGTTGGGTCATTGGTATTGGTTTTATCTGCTGTTGTCATTATTGCGATTACTTCTATTCCTGTTTTCAATAAAATATTTGGCACAAAGATTGCGCCTCCAGAAGATCCGGAATTTGCACATAATCAAGTGCAGGTTTTTGTAGCTATTATTATTGGAATTTTATCTGCTTTTGGTCAGTATTTAAGATTCAAGCATACGCCATCTGATCAAATCAAAAAACAATTATTACTACCTAGTATTGTAACCATTGCAATTAGTGCTTTGTTATTTGTTTTTGTTGGGGTAGCTTATACACAAAAAGGTCCAGGATTTGTTGGAGCTTTATATGTAGGCATTTTAGCTTCAGTGTATACCGTGGTGGCTAATTTTCATTATTGGTTAGGTGTATTAAAAGGTAAATTAAAATCTGCTGGAGCAAGTGTTGGTCATATTGGTTTTGGCTTGGTATTATTAGGAATATTTTTATCTGCTTCTAATAAAACCGTAATTAGCTTCAATACAACAGGTATTAATGTTTTACAAGAGTCTGCCGACATGCGCAAAAGTCCTGTTGGTAATCCTAGAGAAAACATTACGCTGTTCGAAGGGATTAATACCGATATGGGTAAGTATATGGTAGAATATACCAGAGATACTTTAGATAATTTAGATAAAAGATTTTTTGAATTAAAATTCACAGATAAAAAAACCAATGAACAATTCTTTTTATATCCAGATATTTTAAAGAACAATAAAGGGGCTGAAGGATTTTCTGCGAACCCAGATGCCAAGCATTATTGGTTAAAAGATATTTTTGTCTACATCACTTCTTTCCAAGATCATTCAGAAGATGATACGGTTGCTTTTAAACCAGCAAAAATCAAGATGGGGGATTCCATTTTTTACAGCAATGGGTATATTAAATTAAACCAGGTCTTGGTGAATCCAAACGCTAACAGACCAGCAGGCACCAATGAATTGGTATTGGATTTACAAGTTACTTCTAAAGAAGGGTTACAATATTCATCTAAGCCAGGCATTGTATTGAAAGGTTTGAATATGGAGCAGCAATTAGATACTATCAAGGCTCAAAACTTGGTGATTAGCTTTAACAAAGTGGTAAGCCAGGAAGAAGGGGTTTTAGAAATAGGCATTAAGGAATCAAAATCCTTAACCAACCTCATTACCTTAAAAGTATACGAGTTCCCTTTTATCAATGTTTTATGGATTGGGGTGGTGGTAATGACCATTGGCTTTATGATGAGTATGCTCCAAAGAATTAGAAAGAACAAGGCAATTTAGGTTACCTTTTGTATCTTAGGGTATCAATGAATATGAAAAAGGCTTTACTATATGGTTTCTTTTTATTGGGTACGCTTATGATGCATTTTACATCTAAGGCGCAGTCCAATCAATTGGATACACTAAGAGTAGAGGCTTTTATTACCCCAGAGGGAGATACCATCCCACAATCCTGGTTACCCACAGTAGAAGTCCATGCTATACAATCAAAAGCTGTTGCCAAATATTGGAGAGAATGGACAAGGCTTCGAAATGCTGTATATGTGACTTATCCTTATGCAAAATCTGCAAGCAAAGTAATCAATGAAGTGAATGCACAGCTGGTGAATGTTAAGGACGAAAGAACCAGAAAGCAAATCATCAAAGCAAGAGAAAAAGATTTGAAGAAAGAGTTTGCTGATAAAGTGACCAATTTATCTGTTTATCAGGGAAAAGTTTTGATGAAGTTGATTAATAGAGAAACAGGGAATAATTGCTACGAAATTATCAAAGAATATAAAGGAGGCTTTAATGCCGGTTTTTGGCAGGCCGTTGCCTTTGTTTTTGGAAGTAATTTAAAGCAACCCTATGAAGCCAAAGGGGAGGATAGGGAGATAGAAAAGTTAGTACAGGAAGTTTGTAAAGTATACGGTTATAAAGGCTAGTCCTTAGTCTTGGTGAAGGGTGGAGTATTTTGTATCTTTACCCGAATAGCAGAAGTATTATGAGTGAAGAAAAAAGCTTGAATTTTATTGAAGAAATTGTGGCAGCTGATTTGGCTGCTGGAAAGCATAAAAGTATTTTAACTAGGTTCCCTCCAGAGCCTAATGGTTATTTGCATATTGGACATGCAAAAAGCATTTGTTTAAATTTTGGATTAGCACAAAAATTTAATGGTGCTACCAATTTAAGATTTGATGATACCAATCCAGAAAAAGAAGAAACTGAATATGTAGAAAGCATCAAGGCCGATGTTCAATGGTTGGGATTTAATTGGGTGAAAGAATGTTATGCTTCAGATTATTTTGATCAGTTGTATGCATTTGCTTTAGAATTAATTGACAAAGGTTTGGCTTATGTAGATGATAGTACAGCTGAAGAAATTGCACAACAAAAGGGTACACCAACAGTTCCTGGTACTGGAAACGCATACAGAAATAGATCTGTGGAAGAGAATAGAAAATTGTTTGAAGAAATGAAGGCGGGCAAGTATAAGGATGGCGAAAAAGTATTAAGAGCGAAGATTGATTTAGCCAATCCTAATATGCATATGCGTGATCCTTTATTGTATAGAATCAAAACAGCGCATCATCATAGAACGGGAGACAAGTGGTGTATTTATCCAATGTATGATTTTGCACATGGACAATCTGATAGTATTGAAAATATTACTCATTCGGTTTGTACACTTGAATTTATTCCACACAGAGCTTTATATGATTGGTGTATTGAGCAATTAGGCATTTTCCCTTCTAAACAATATGAGTTTGCAAGATTGAATATGACTTACACGGTGATGAGTAAGCGTAAATTATTGCAATTGGTGCAAGAAGGTCATGTGCAAAGTTGGGACGATCCAAGAATGCCTACTATAAGTGGAATGAGAAGAAGAGGGTATACACCAGAGAGTATTAGAGATTTCTGTGATAGAATTGGTATAGCGAAGAGAGAGAATATTATTGATTTT
>CALCEA010000007.1 GCA_937900675.1 uncultured Chitinophagaceae bacterium | reverse complement strand
TATCTTTTCCAAACATGGTTTGTCTTTTTTGCATCTCTTCATCATCTTCTAAATTAGAACCCTTTGCATAAACCAATTTGCCATTTGAACCAATAGCATCTGTCAAACCTTTTAATAAACTAACTGATTGCGAATTATCCGCACCTACGCTCCAAGTGCCCGTCATGTTTTCTTTTGCATTTGCTAATGGACCTACTAAAGCAATTTTCTTGCCTGCAGATAATGGTAAAATATGGTTGTTATTTTTTAACAACACAAAACTTTGAGAGGCAATTTTTCTTGCTTCTGCACGATTAGCAGCAGTAAATACTTCTGTTGCTGATCTTTGCTCGTTACAATATTTATATGGATCATCAAATAATCCTAATTTATATTTTGCTTCTAAGATTCTTTCACATGCTTTATTAATTTGCGCTAAGCTAACTTTACCTTCTTGCATAGATTTTTTAAGGGTATTCAAGAATCCTTCTCCTACCATATCCATATCCACTCCGGCATTTAAAGAAAGTGCATTCACAGCTTGATAATCTCCCATACCATGATTCACCATTTCTGGAATACCCGTATAATCAGATACTACGAAGCCATTGAACTTCCATTGCTTTCTTAATACATCATCTACCAACCATTTATTACCTGAAGCCGGCACGCCATCAATTTCATTAAAAGATACCATTACAGAACCTACACCAGCATCAACAGCAGCTTTATATGGAGGGAAATACTCATTGTACATTCTTACTCTACTCATATCAGTAGTATTGTAATCTCTACCACCTTCTGCAGCACCATATAATGCATAATGCTTTACACAAGACATAATCGTATTAGGTGCTGATAAATCATTTCCTTGATAACCATTTACCATAGCTTTTGCAATGGCACTGCTTAAAAATGCATCTTCTCCATTACCCTCAGATGTTCTACCCCATCTTGGATCTCTTGTTAAATCAACCATCGGAGAAAATGTCCATTGAATACCATCAGCACTTGCTTCGCTTGCTGCAATTTGTGCTGATCTTTTAACCAAATCCATATCCCAAGTAGCAGACATGCCTAATGGAATCGGGAAAATCGTTTTGTAACCATGAATTACATCCATTCCAAATAATAATGGAATATGTAATCTGGTATTATTTACAGCGAACTGTTGTAACTCTTTAATTTTTGTTACAGATCGGATATTAAAAACACCACCCACTTTCCCTGCTTTCACTTTTTCAGCAATATCTGAACTACTTACCGCACCAGTAACAAAATCACTAGATGCTGGCAGATTCAATTGACCTAACTTTTCTTCCAAAGTCATTTTGGACATTAGGTTATTGACAAACTGATGCATTTTAGCATCTTTTGTGTTTTGAGCCAAGCCCATCACACTTATCAAAAGTAAGGCTTGAATTAAAATAGATTTTTTCATATGCAATAGTTGATTTTTTAAATTGATTTTACCAAACAATCGTGGATACTGATCCAGCCGGTAAAGTTACAGAATAGGTTTGTTGTTTATTTGTCAATTTGATATTATTTGAATTACCTGCGTTCAATAATAATGTTACTTTCTTACCATCTGGTCTTATAAATGAACTTGTTTTAATTAAATCATTAGATGCGCTAGATTCAATTCTCTTGGAACCTGCTGGAATAAATTTAGAAGCATGCCCAATAATATAATAGCTTACATTTCTTGAAACATCTTCTCCTTGAATAGTCAAAGCACCCTTACACTCTGTACAACCACCAGGAGTATGAGGTTCATATTGCGCATTTGCTGCTAAATTCCATTCAATCACAACACTGCTCCAATGATTAATAGTGCCAATGATTATATGTTCGGTATGCCAGAATAAATCTCCATCAAAACTTCCTTTTGCACCTGTCCATTGCTCGGTGAAATATAATTTCTTATCAGGATGTGCTTCATGCACTTTAGAAAGAGCAGATTCATTTCCTAAATACAAATGAAATGCCGAACCCGCCGCATAAGCTTTCGCTTTTGGATCGTCTAATATGCTTATTGGATAATTAGGATGATCTGCATTATGGTCATACAAAAGCACTTCTGTTTTAATTTGTTCTTTTGCAAGCAATGGACCTAAATGATCTCTTAAAAAAACCTTCTGTTCTTCTGCATCCATTAGTAAGCTTGGATTATTACCACCATGTTCAGGTTCGTTTTGCATGGTTAGGGAATGAATGGTAATTCCTTTTGCCTTCATCGCTTTGATATACTTTACAAAATACAAAGCATAGCTATCATAATATTGTTTTAATAGATGCCCTCCCATAGAGAATCCATTGGATTTCATCCATACTGGGGGACTCCAAGGAGAAGCCATAATTTTTAATTTGGGATTAATTTTTAAAGCAGCTTGTATCATTGGAATTAAATGAAGGGTATCCTGCGATAAATTAAATTTAGTTAATTGAGGATCGGTCTCCCCTTTGGGCAAATCACAATAACTAAATACTGTTGCATCCAAATCTGATGCTCCCATACTTATTCTGATATAACTGATTCCAAGATTTTCAGGACCCGCGCCAAATAGTTCTTTTAATAAGGTAGTTTTCTTTTCAGCAGGTAATGCATCTATCAAACCTGCAGATCCCCCTGTTAAAGCAAATCCAAAACCTTCCATGCTTTGTAAGGTTTTCTGTTCATTTACTTCAACAGTTATAGAAGATGAATTTGTTGCACTAGATTGAATGACTTGTTTTTGGAATAATTGCGTTTTATCACCCTTGGTAATATATTGCAAGGCTTGCGCATTTAAATCTTGTATGCCAAGCATAAATAATATTGCTAAACTACTTAGGTATAATTTTTTGATCATAAGTTTTTCTCTTGATAAGCTTTTACTGCATAATCTACTGCTCTTGCAGTTAATGCCATATATAAAATAGAAGGGCTTTGATTGCCTGTACTGGTCATGCATGCTCCATCTGTCACAAATACATTCTTACACAAATGCATTTGATTCCATTCATTTAAAATAGAGTCTTTTGGATCTTTACCCATTCTGCACCCACCCATTTCATGAATATCCAATCCTGGTGCTTGATGATTATCATGTCCATCTATATCAACCACTCCAGCTTTTTCTAACATTTTCTTAGTTTCTGTTAAAAAATCATTGGTCATTTTATCATCGTTCTCGTCATACCCAACCGAAGTAATCAATAAGGGTAATCCATAGGGATCTTTTTGATCCTTGCTTAACCTTACATGATTTTCTTTTTTAGGAATGGTCTCTCCTTGCATATAGGCATAAACATGCCAATACCCAGGTTCCTGCATTGCTTTTTTAAATTCAGCACCAATAGTTTCATCTGTGGTTTCTTCATCCATTCTTTGTCTATACGCACCCATGAAAGTTGTATAGCCTCCTACAAAATCGGTTTCTTGTTTTCCTAAATTTCTATAATTCGCTATGATGGAATCTGTGGGGTTTCTTCCATATACATAAGTATCCTCAAATCCTTGTATTTTACCCCAAACTGCCGCTCTATAATTATGATGACAGATATATTTACCTAATAATCCATTATCGTTTCCTAATCCATTGGGGAATCTTGAAGAAGTAGAATTCAATAAAATTAAATTGGTATTTAATGCAGAGGCATTCATAAAAATAATGTCTGCATAATATTCATAGGTCTTTTTATTGATCGCATCTATTACTTTAACTCCTATAGCTTTTTGTTTTGCTTCATCATAGATAATAGAATGTACTACTGCATCTGTTAAAATACTTAGGTTGCCTGTATTAGCAGCCCAAGGCAGTGTGGATGAATTGGAACTAAAGTATCCACCAAAAGGACAGCCCCTCATACATAAATTTCTGGCCTGACATTTTCCTCTACCCTGTTCCAAATGTATTGGCTCAGGTTCTGTGATATGTGCCCATCTTGCGTGTACTAAATGCCTTCCATATTCTTTAGCAATGACTTCTTTTACATGTTGCTCCACAATGGTTAAATCAAATGGCTTCATAAAATGTCCATCCGGCATGGCTTCAATGCCATCCCTATTACCACATACCCCAATAAATTTTTCAACATGCGTATACCAATCATCTACATCTTTATACCTGATGGGCCAATCTAATCCGTAATTGAATTTCGCAGGTGCAGTAAATTCATGATCACTCCATCTTTGACATGCTCTACCCCATATTATTGATTTACCCCCTACTTGATAACCTCTTATCCAATCAAAAGGTTTTTCTTGTATATAAGGCTGTGTGGCATCTTCAATAAAAAAATGCGCATTGTCTTCACCAAATCCTGCTGACTTGGTAATGAGTGGATTCTTCTTTCTAAATGCATCTGTAATATTCCCTCTATGTTTGAGTTCCCATGGAGATTTTGTAGCAGTGGGATAATCTTTAATATGCTCTACCTTTCTACCTCTTTCAATCACTAAAGTTTTTAATCCTTTTTCACACAATTCTTTAGCGGCCCAACCACCACTGATCCCTGATCCTACCACAATGGCTTGATAGCTTTTAATGGTAATGGTTTCGTTGGTATAGTAATTAATAGGCTGCATTAGATTTCTCCTTTTTTAAGTGCTTCTACTGCATAATTTGCAGCTCTTGCAGTAATGGCCATAAATGTTAAGGAAGGATTTTGTGTACTGGTACTTACCATACATGCACCATCGGTTACAAATACATTTTTACAATAATGCATTTGATTCCACTCATTTAATAAAGAGGTCTTTGGATCCTTACCCATTCTAACCCCTCCCATTTCATGTATATCTAATCCTGGTGCTTGCTTAGAATCATTGGCAACAATATTTTTACAACCTGCTGCATCCAACATGGCAGCACCTTGTTCTAAAAAGTCTTTCATTGATTTAAGATCATTCTCATCATAATCAATAGAAGTTACTAATTGTGGAATACCCCATTCGTCTTTTAATTCAGTACTTAGTCTTACATGATTGGTTTCTTTTGGAATGGTTTCTCCCTGCATCATCATGGAAACATACCATCCACCTAGTTCTCCAATAGCATCTTTATAAGCACCTCCAATACCATCTGTATTAGATCCATCAGCATTAGCTCTACCCGCACCAAAGAAAGTCATATAACCTCTTAGAAAATCGGTTTCTTGTTGATGTACATTTCTAAAATTAGGCATCATAGGTTGTGTAGGTCTTCTACCATAATAATAGCTATCTAGAGGCCCATCATAACTAGCGGATAAACTACCACGGTAATTATGAAAAACAATATACTTTCCTAATAACCCATTATCATTTCCTAAACCATTCGGGAAACGCTTTGAAGTGGAGTTTAATAAAATTAAATTGGTATTTAAAGTAGCTGCATTTACAAAAATTATTTTTGCAAAATACTCAGTTGCTTTTTTCGTAATGGCATCAATCACTCTTACTCCTGATGCTTTTTGTGTTGCATCATCATAAATAATAGAGTGCACAACAGCATTTGTTTGTATGGTTAGATTACCTGTTTTTTGAGCCCAAGGTATAGTTGATGAATTTGAACTAAAATAACCCCCAAATGGGCAACCTCTTTCACACATACTTCTTGCCTGACATTGATTTCTACCTTGCTCAATGTGGATAGGCTCGGGTTTCGTTAAATGTGCACATCTTCCTTGTACCACATTTCTATCCGTGAATTTACCCATAATAGCTTTTTGCATTTTCTTCTCTACATCGTTCATCTCCCATGCAGGTAAAAAATGTCCATCTGGTAAAGTATCTAGTTTATCGTAATTACCACTGATACCCGCAAAGAATTCTACATGGGTATACCATGGCGCTAAATCATCATAAGTAATGGGCCAATTTCCAAAACCATCTCTTGCAGGTCCTTCAAAATCATATTTACTCCATCTCTGTGTTTGTCTTGCCCACAATAAAGACTTTCCTCCAACTTGATACCCCCTGATCCAATCATAAGGCTTCTCTTGTACATAAGGATGCTCTTTATCTTTTACAAAAAAATGCTCGGTGGTTTCATCGTATGCATAACATCTATCCACCACTGGATTGTCTTTTCGCATAGCTAAGGTTTTGCCTTTTCTATGTGGAAATTCCCATGGTTGTTTGGTTGCTGTTGGATAATCTTTTAAATGCACAACATCTTTACCTCTTTCTAATACCAATGTCTTTAAACCTTTTTCACAAAGTTCTTTAGCAGCCCAACCACCACTTATTCCAGAACCAATGACAATCGCGTCGTATTGATGATTTGAATTTGACATGGCATTATAATTTAAAGGTGAACATAAAATTTATTCCAATATTTTTTTCACAACCAAGCCACCCACTTGTTTACCCATAGCAGCACCTGTATTTACGCTGGTTACATAATGAATGCCTCCATACACTCTACTCATTGAACATTCTGCAGCAGCCTCATGTAATGAATTGAATTTTCTTTTTAATCCTATGTATTTATAATCACTTGAATCTTCAAAAGCCAAATTGTCTCTATATAGCTTGGTTAATACTGTTGCTGCCGAAGCAGTGATGGTACTATGGCCACTAGTGTATTCTGGGAATGGAGGTGTTTGTAAGAATGGCATCCAATCTTTGTCAATCATGTCTTTAATCACCGTTACAGGTCTTACATAATTAGATCTGTATTTTTCATCCCAACAAGAAATAAAGCCATCATATAAAGCAATAGAAGTTAAAGCAAAAGTTTGCGCTGCTTTTACATGATCTGCTTTTTCTTGTTTGATAATTTGTGCTGCAATGCCCATCCAGTGTCCACCAGGAGTGATTTTCTTATTACCAAAAGTCATATGACCGGAATGTTCAATTACAAAAGGATTATCGTCCCAGTATTTTGCAATCAATTTTTGCTCATCTGTTAAATTCTTATTGATATCATATACTTCTTTCACCATGGTATGGAAAGTTGAACCTGGTGTAGCATTATAAGCTGGAGGCAATGATGGTTTAAATTGAGATGCAGAATCCAATACCATTGTTTTCATGGTATTCCAACACCACTCTACTCCATCTAAATAATCTGGAGGTGTGGGTCTCCATTTCCCAGGCTCATTGGAACCCAAGAATTTAGATTTGCCTCTTGAAGCTGCATATCCATCTGTTTTAGCTCTTTTCAATACCACACTCGCAATGGTATCGCCAAATGCAACAGAAGCTTTATAGGTAGCTTCATCTAAATGTTGTTTGAAGTTTTCATGTACCGAATTTTCATAATTGGTTAATGAATCTACCGAAAACACTTTCACATTTCTAGCTACCTTGAAAAAAGCTACACTTGCAGCCAAATCAAAATCATATTTTTTATTGGCATCTGGCTCTGGCATTTTATCAAAGCCATTTAATTTAGCAGCGATAGAAGGTGCATCTTTTTGTGCATGCCTGATGGCTTCATATGCAGCAATAGATGAATACACATAAATACGGCTTGCTACCGGTGGCGTGAATACATCGTATATAATGATCTGCGTTAATTGATCTTCATTATTAATGATTAAATCAACCTTATCTAGGGGAGCTGATTTTTCTTGTTTACATGCAGTTACTCCCAATACCAAGAATAATGCTGCGCTCATTACATACTTTCTCATACCATTCGAATTATTAATTATTGAACTATTCTTTTATTTCCTTTACTATCCATTATTGTTATGGTCTTGATTGACTCATTTTTATATATCCCTCTGGTGGATTGTGACATAAACGAACTTCCATAATAGATTTCTGTTTTTGCCT
>CALCEA010000006.1 GCA_937900675.1 uncultured Chitinophagaceae bacterium | reverse complement strand
GGTATACCACCCATTGATCAAACAATACAAAAAATTCTAGAAACGGGATATTGTCATCATATTGAAAGGTTAATGGTACTAGGCAATTTTATGTTACTCTGCGAATTTGACCCAGATGAAGTGTACAGATGGTTTATGGAAATGTTTATAGATGCCTATGACTGGGTGATGGTACCTAATGTGTATGGCATGACGCAGTTTGCAGATGGTGGACTAATGACAACAAAGCCCTATATCTGTGGAAGTAACTATTTGATGAAAATGAGTGATTATGAAAAAGGAGATTGGCAAGCTATATGGGATGGACTTTTTTGGAGATTCATGCACATACATAGAGATTTCTTTTTGAAGAATCCAAGATTGGGAATGCTAGTAGGCACATTTGATAAAATGAGTGAAGAAAAGAAAAATGCTCATTTAAAAAATGCTAACCAATTTTTAAAAAAGATCGACGATGGAAAAATATAAGCATTTGAGTTTCCCTACAGAATATGAAAAGATAATTGAAAGAGTCAATGCAATTGATCCCATCAAATACGCTAAAACCAGAAATTTTATCAATGGGCAAATAACTTATTTGTCGCCATATATCACTAGAGGGGTAATTTCTACCAAACAAGTGATGGATAAATTATTAGAGAAGCAGTACCCCTATCCTGCTATTGAAAAAATTATTCAAGAACTAGCTTGGCGGGAATATTTCCAAAGAGTATGGCAATCAAAAGGTACGCAAATCTGGGAAGATTTAAAACAAGATCAGCAAGAAGTAGTACATCATAAAATGATCAATGCTATACAGCTAGCTAAAACAGGTATAGAAAGTATTGATTCAGCCATACATGGATTATATGAAAAGGGCTATATGCATAATCATAGCAGAATGTACCTGGGTTCAATTGCTTGTAATATTGGTAAAGCCCATTGGCTAGAGCCTTCTAAGTGGATGTATTACCATTTATTAGATGGAGATATTGCCAGTAATAATTGTAGTTGGCAATGGGTAGCTGGTGCCTTCTCAAGCAAGAAATATTATTGTAATCAAGAGAATATCAATAAATATACTTTCTCCAAACAGCAAAATACTTTCTTAGATAAGCCTTATGAGCAATTGGTTGATATGCTCATTCCAGATACATTACAGGAAACAACTGTGTTAGATTTAAATACAAATCTACCTCATACTACTAGTCTAAATATTGATACAACTATTCCAACTTTAATTTATAATTCATATAATCTGGATCCCATTTGGCGTAAATTGGAAAAGGTAAATCGAGTGTTATTATTAGAGCCTACTCATTTTAATCAATACCCAGTAAGTGACAAAGTAATTGAATTCATCATTGGACTATCAAAGAATATCGAAGGCATACAAATATTTACAGGAGAGATACAAGAAATAAAAAATATATACAAGGCCAATAATGTATGGGATAATCAAAAGATAATCTCTAAAGAACATCCTGCATTTACTTATTATCCCGGGATAAAGGACCAAAGAGATTGGATGTTTCCAGAAGTAACAGGATATTATCCTTCCTTTTTTAGTTTTTGGAAGAAAGCAGAAAGAAGTTTCAGGAAAAAAAGATAATTTCAATCCATGGCATTAATCAACCCACATATCCATTTTAATGGAAATACCGAAGAGGCATTTGAATTTTACAGATCCGTATTTGGTGGTACTTTCAGTAAAATCGTTCGATTTAAGGATATAAGCTTTGAAGGCTTTACCATGCCTGAAGAAGAATTAGAAAAGATCATGCATATTGCTTTACCTATTGGAGCTACTACAAAAATTACCGGAAGCGATGTTCCAAAGATGTTAGGCGTAGTCAATGAAGCAGAAAACAGAAGTAAAATAACCATCACTTCAGAAAGTAAAGAAGAAGCAGATGCTTTATTTACAGGATTATCTAATGGGGGAACAGTAGAATTTCCAATGGGGGTTAGTCCATGGGGTTCTTACTTTGGCGCATTTAGAGATAAATATGGAGTAGAGTGGATGTTGGAATTTTTAAGCTAAACTATTTGTTTTTAATAATCAGATTTTTTTGTTCTTGCGATTAAATCTGTATCAATTAGTTCTAAAGACAAAACCATGTCTTTAACCGTTTCCTTATACTTTTTAAAATGAGGGGTTTGTATATGCGACAGATACGCATCTAAATTAGCATAAACCTCAAAGATAGTAATAGATGTTGCGTCTTTCTTATCAGCAACTACTGTATAAGATAATACACCAGGCTCTAATTTGATGGCAGCATTCATCTGCTCCTGAAGTGCAGTTTTGTAATTTTCAAGCTGTTTTTCGTCTACTTTAATTTTTGCAATTCTATACATA
>CALCEA010000005.1 GCA_937900675.1 uncultured Chitinophagaceae bacterium | reverse complement strand
GGGATAAATGTACTAAGTGCACTTATAAAAGAAACGGTGATGGCTGCATTGGTACACCATACTGAAATCAAATAACCCCAAGCAACCAAAAAACCTGCAAAATCTCCCATAGCAGATTTTGAATACGCATAAGGACCACCATCTGAACCTGGCATCATTTTACTTAAGTGCGCGAAAATTTTTGCTAATAAAAAAGCTCCAATGGAAGAAGCAACCCAACCAATAATACTTATACCACCGAAACTAGCCAATGTAGAAGGCATCATAAAAACACCTGCGCCAATCATATTTCCAAGTACTAAAGAAGTACTTGTCCATAAGCCTAGTTTCTTCACCGTTGTTTGCATGCATCAAGTTATGAATAATCAACCAAAAGAGCTAACTAATTAAATGAAATTGTTGATGATATTCTCTAAATACTCTTGTCTACCACTAATAGTTGCTGGCTCTCCTTTTTCAATAGCATAAGCTCTTAAATCTTCTAAATTCATTTTGCCATTTTCAAAATCTTTCCCTGCACCTGTATCAAAAGAAGCATATCTGTTTTTTCTAATTTGCTTGTATTCCGATTTTTCTAAAATGGCTTCTGCTGTAATTAATGCCCTAGCAAAACTGTCAATACCCCCAATATGTGCATGGAATAAATCTGCAGGGTCAGTAGAGTTTCTTCTAATCTTTGCATCAAAATTAATACCGCCTCCTTGGAAACCGCCTGCTTCCATGATAATTAACATAGATTCAGTTAGCTCATTTAAATTAGTTGGAAACTGATCCGTATCCCATCCGTTTTGATAATCACCTCTATTCGCATCCATACTTCCAAGCATACCAGCATCAGCAGCAACTTGTAGCTCATGTTGGAAAGTGTGACCAGCCAATGTAGCATGATTCACTTCAATGTTTAATTTGAAATCATTCAATAAATCATATTGTCTTAGAAATCCAATCACTGTTTCACTATCATAATCATATTGATGTTTTGTTGGCTCACATGGTTTAGGTTCTATAAAAAATGTTCCTTTAAATCCATTTCTTCTTGCATAGTCTTTTGCAGTATGTAAGAACTTAGCTAAATGTTCTTTTTCACGCTTCATATTTGTGTTCAATAAACTCATATAACCTTCTCTACCACCCCAGAACACATAATTTTCTCCTCCCAATGCAATAGTGGCATCCATTGCAGCTTTCACTTGAGCTCCAGCATGTGCTAATACATGAAAATCTGGATTGGTAGAAGCACCATTCATATATCTTCTATGACTAAACACATTGGCTGTACCCCATAATAATTTTACACCACTTGCTTTTTGTTTTGCTTGTAAATAAGCAGTCATGGTTTGCAAGCGCTTCTCATTATCTAGCACATCGTTAGTATAATCCACTACATCAACATCATGAAAACAAAAATAAGGAAGGCCCATCTTGGTGATAAACTCAAATGCTGCATCTGCTTTGTCCTTGGCTCTTTCGATAGGATCTGCTTTTGCATCCCATGGATGAATTTGTGAAGGACCACCAAATGGATCTGACCCATTTCCACAGAAACTATGCCAATAAGCTACTGCAAATCTCAACCAATCTTTCATTGGCTTTCCAGCAACTACTTTATTTTCATCATACCATCGATACGCTAAGGGATTATTGGTAGCTTGACCTTCGAAACTAATTTTACCAATTCCTTTAAAGAATTCTGTGTTACCTAATACTACTGACATAAGAAAAGATTTAGTGAGAGATTATTTAAATAAATTTTTTGAGTGATGCTAACCAATGCTGATATAATTCATCGTAATGTTTTGATACTGTTGGCTCTATTTTTTGAATAGGCGTAAAATGTTGGAAAGCCTCTTTAGAAGAAACATATATACCAGCACCCATGCCTCCTGCTTTTGCAGCACCCACACTTCCATCTACATCATATAATTCAACAGGCACATTGAGTGTATTTACAAAAGCTTCAGTGAAAATCTTGCTCTTAAATAAATTGGCATTACCAGCTCTGATCACTTTTGGAGTAATGCCATTTTCTCTCATAATATCTAAACCAAATCTAAAAGCAAAAGCAATACCCTCTTGCACTGCTCTATAAATATGTGCAGCACCATGTTGGTTTAATTTTAGGTTCAATAAATGTGCCCCAATCATCTTGTTATTAAAAATACGCTCTGCCCCATTGCCAAAAGGAAGCACTTGTAATCCTTCTGACCCAATAGCAATCGCAGAAGCTGCTTCATTCATCTTTGTATAATCATTCGAATCTCCAATCCATTTCTTAGCCCAGCTATTCATGATACCTGTACCATTAATGCACAATAACATACCTAGTCTATCTAAATCCTTGGTATAATTAACATGTGCAAATTGATTTATCCTAGATACTTTATCATAGTGTAAACTATCTCCCACTCCATAGATCACACCACTGGTACCCGCAGTGGCTGCTACTTCGCCCGGCGAGAATACATTTAAAGAGAGTGCATTATTGGGTTGATCCCCTGCTTTGTAAGCTACGGGAATTCCTTCTTTTAGTCCAAGTGAGGATGCAATCGATTTATCTAAAGATCCATGATTGCTAAATACTTCTTGAATAGTTGGAAAAATGGAAGCATCAAAACCAAAATAATTCAAAACATCTTTGGAAATCTCTTTGTTCTTAAAATCCCAGAACACACCTTCAGATAAAGCTGCAATGCTAGTAGTAATATGACCTGTTAATTTCATGGAAATAAAATCTCCAGGCAACATTATCTTATCTATCTTTTCAAAAATAGCTGGTTCATTTTCTTTAACCCATGCTAATTTAGAAGCGGTAAAATTTCCAGGAGAATTTAATAAATGACTTAAGCATTTTTCTTCTCCAATAGTATGAAATGCTTCATTACCAATTTCAACAGCTCTGCTATCACACCAAATAATACTATCTCTTAAAACTTGTTGATCTTTGTCTACTAAAACCAATCCATGCATTTGATAAGCAATGCCAATGGATACAATATCTTGAGGATTGTATTTTTTGCTAGCGTTTGCTTTAAGTATTGCTTGTTGAACATGCTCCCACCAGCTATTAGGGTTTTGTTCTGCCCAACCAGGTTCTAAAGCATTGATGGGCGTTTCGGAATCAGGGTATTGCACAGTAACCAAAGTCTTAGCTGTATTAGCATCCACAATAGCTACCTTAATAGAAGAAGTACCAATATCAATTCCCAATAACAACATATCCATTATTTATTTTCCCAGCCCGTTTCTTTTAATGCTGGATCATTTTCTTTTTTTAAAAAATCTGCCTTGCCTAAAGATTCTGGCTCCCAATCTAAGATAGCATTATCCGGAACCAACTTCAAAGGCTCTTTCCAAGAAGTAGAAGTTTCATTATATGCTAAATTGGATTGAGAAGAATAACATGAGATGATAGACCATCTTGGATGATCAGATTCATTCGCTGCAGAGCGATGTAAAATATTACTATGAAAAAACAAAGCGTCACCTGGTTCAATTTCTACATAAATCAATTCCATTGTTTGTAATGCGTTATTCACCATGGTCATGTCTGCACCTACTTGCTCTCCTGCAAAACCATGATTCACTCTACCTAATTTATGAGAACCTTTTATAACTTGAATGCACCCATTTTTTTTATTCGCAGGAGTGAGTGCCACCATTACGCTAATCAATTGATCAGGAAACATAAACTGGTTCTTATACCAATAACCATAATCCTGATGCCATTCCCATGCGCCACCTACTTTGGGTTCTTTTTGCATTAGCTTAGAATGAAAATGACAAACAGGTGCATCACTATCTAATAATTGCGCCACTCTATTCACCATTCTTTCGCTTCTGGTTAAATAACCAAAAATATCATTGCCCGGTGTAAACCATAAAGACAACTTTGTTTTCTTACCCGTTTGGTCATTTAAGTCTAATGCATTTTTAGCCATTGCATCATCTTCTAATGCAATACCATACATTTTATCTATTTCAGTCCTTGAGCAAAAATTTTTCACAATCAAGTATCCATCTTGATGGTATTTGGCAATTTCTTGAGCCGAGAATTCATTGCTTTTCATAGAATTAGCTTTAGACAATCGTTGGAATACTAAATATAACCATTTTTAGTTAAATTCATACTCCTTAAACATTACTATATATGCGAATTACAAAGGAAGCTATTGAAAAAGCAGCAGAAAGAATTGATTCTTATATACATCACACTCCAGTGATGACCAACAAAAGCATCAATGAGATGTTTGGTATTAATTTCTATTTCAAATGTGAGAATTTTCAAAAAATAGGTGCCTTCAAAATAAGAGGAGGTATGAATGCAAGTTTAAGCTTGGATGCAGCTCAACTAAAAAACGGCGTAGCAACACACTCTTCCGGCAACCATGCACAAGCATTGGCTTATGCAGCTAAAATGCTTGGCATTAAAGCTTATATAGTTATGCCAAAATCTTCACCTCAAGTAAAAGTAGATGCAGTAAGAGGGTATGGCGCAGAAGTAATTATTTGTGAAGCAAACCAACTAGCCAGAGAGACTGCATTAAATGAAGTAGTTGAAAGAACTGGAGCCGAATTTATACATCCTTATGATGATGATAGAGTAATCACTGGACAAGCTACCTGCGTAAGAGAATTATTAGAAGAAGTACCTCAATTAGATGCGGTTATTACTCCAGTAGGTGGAGGCGGCTTATTATCTGGCACCTGTTTGGGTGCTCATTATTATAAGCCATCTATGAAGGTATATGGAGGAGAACCAGAAGGTGCTGCTGATGCTATTTTGAGTATACAATCTGGCAAGGTAGAGAAAGCACCTTTTATCAATACTATTGCAGATGGATTAATGACTACATTATCTGAAAGAACATTAGCCATTATTAAAGAACATGTTACTGATATCTTATTGGTATCTGACGAAGAAATAAAAGCAGCATTAAGATTAGTATACGAGAGAATGAAAATTATTGTAGAACCAAGCTGTGTTGTACCTTTTGCTGCAGCTATCAGAAACAAAGAATTATTCCAAGGAAAAAATGTTGGAATCATTTTATCTGGCGGCAATGTAGATCTAACCAAATTTGGAACATGGTTCCCTCCACAAAATTAAAACCAACCATTGCTATATGAAAAAAATCATCTTAGGTTTACTTACATTCATTGTATTTACAACAAATGCTCAAGTATTAAGTCCTACAGTACAAGTCAATCCAAAAATTAGTGCTACAAAACTGTCGCTCATTGATAGTGTTGTTAATCAATATGTAAAAAATAGATGGTTAATTGGAACTTCAGTAATCGTAGTGAAAGACCATCAAGTTGTTTATTATAAAGGTCTAGGCTACGCGGATGAGAAAACAAAAAAACCTATGGCAGCGAATGCATTGTACCGAATCATGAGTCAGTCTAAAGCCATTACTAGTTTAGCCATCATGCAATTATATGAACAAGGTAAATTGAACTTAGACGACAACTTATCAAAATATATTTCAAGCTTTAAAAATCCAAAAGTAATTAACGAGTATAATGCAAAAGATACTAGTTACACAACAGTAGATGCAAAAAGAGAAATTACCATTAGAGATTTATTGACACATAGTTCTGGAATTGATTATACTGATATTGGCTCTTCTAAAATGAGTGCTATTTATAACAATGCGAATATTCCCTCTGGTTTAGGTTATTTTGATGCCAATTTAGTTGATAGAATGACTGCCTTAGGCAATCTTCCATTAGCTCACCAGCCTGGTGAAAAATTCACTTATGGATTAAATAGTGATGTATTGGGTGCAGTAGTTGAAATTATAAGTGGGATGAGTCTTGAAACTTATTTCAATAAAAATATATTTGAACCAATGGGCATGAAAGATACTTATTTCAATGTCCCTTCTTCTAAGGCAGACAGAATGCCTACAGTGTATACAGAAAAACAACAGAGTATCATTGAATGGCCAGAAAATTTTAGAAAAATTAATTCAGACTATCCATTAAAAAACAAAACTTATTTTTCTGGTGGTGCTGGTTTATCATCCACTGCATTTGATTATGCGATTTTCTTAGATATGTTATTGAATAAGGGAAAATACAATGGGCATCAAATTTTAAGCCCAAGAACTGTAGAAGTAATGCTTGGTCATCAATTAGATTTTCAAAAAGAAGGTGAAGATTATTTTAGCTTAGGCTTTTCTGTCACTTCAGCAAAGAGCGCAGAAAGAAATTTAAGAAGTGCGGGGTCATTTTCATGGGGAGGATATTATGGAACCAATTACTGGGCAGATCCAAAAGAAAATTTAATTGTGTTAATTATGACACAGCATACCCCTAATTCTCACGAAGATTTAAAATCTAAAATTGAACATATTATTTACGGTAGTCTTTTAAAATAAACAACATGAAAAAAATAATCTTCTTACTCTTCGCCATCCCATTTTTGGCTGGTGCTCAAGAAATAGATTCTACATGGATAGTGAACAATTACACTAAAAAAGAAGTGATGATTCCTATGCGTGATGGTGTAAAATTATTTACCACTATTTATGCACCTAAAGATGTTTCTGAGAAACATCCCATTATCATAACAAGAACTCCTTATTCTTGTGCGCCTTATGGAGAAGATAAATTCTCTGCCATATGGAATAATCCAAGAAAATATTTTTTCAAGGAAAATTACATATACATTATCCAAGATGTTCGTGGTCGCTGGATGAGTGAGGGCGTGTTCCAAGATGTGCGTCCATTCAACCCAAATAAAAAAGGAAATGAAATAGATGAAGCATCAGATGCTTACGACGCGATTGATTGGATGGTTAAAAATATTCCTAATAACAATGGTAATGTTGGAGTATTTGGAACTTCTTATCCTGGTTTTTACGCAAATATGGCGGCACATAGTAATCATCCTGCTTTAAAAGCAGTTAGTCCCCAAGCCCCAGTGAGTGAGTGGTTTATTGGCGATGATTTTCACCATAACGGCGCTTTCATGTTATTGGATGCGTTTAACTTTTATACAGGATTTGGCAAACCAAGACCTAAGCCAACTAACATTGGACCAAGTGGTTTCCCTTTCCCAACAAAAGACAATTATGGATTTTATTTACAAACAGGCGCCTTAACCAATTTCACCAAATTAACAGGTGACAGTTTATTATTCTGGAAAGATTTAATGGCGCATCCAAATTATGACGCTTTTTGGAAAGCTAGAAATGCTAGAGCAAATGTGAATGTAATCAATCCCAATATTGCAACATTAATTGTAGGAGGATTATTTGATGCAGAAGATTGTTATGGTGCTTGGAACTTATATAAAGCCATTGAAACAAATGCAAAGAACAATAACAAAATAGTAATGGGACCATGGCATCATGGTCAATGGGGTCGTACAGATGGAACACATTTGGGATTTATAGAATTTGGATCTAATACCAGTGAATGGTATGGTAAAAATATAGAACTACCCTTCTTTAATTATTATTTAAAAAATAAAGGTTCTATTGAATCTATTAAAGAAGCAACCATTTTTATAAGTGGTGCTAACGAATGGAGAAATTTTGCAACATGGCCTGCTGCAAATATGAACATGCAATCTTATGCATTAGGCAAGAATGGAAGTTTCGCCAAAGCAAGTTCTAAAGTATCTACTAGTTTTGATGAGTACATTAGTGACCCAGCAAAACCAGTGCCTTATGTACCTGAAATTCATTCAGGTCGTACACAAGAATATATGTTGGATGATCAAAGATTTGCTGGAAGAAGACCGGATGTATTGGTGTATCAAACAGAAGTATTGAATGAAGATTTAACACTTGCTGGACCTATTGTTGCAGACTTAATGGCAAGCACCAGTGGCACAGATGCCGATTTTATTGTAAAAATCATAGATGTATTCCCTGATAATTTTGAAAACAAGATGCCTACCAATCATGTAATGAACGGATACCAAATGCTAGTAAGAGGCGAAGTTATGAGAGGTAAATTCAGAAATAGTTTTGAAAAACCAGAAGCATTTGTGCCAGGCAAACCGACACAGGTTAAATTTACTTTACCAGATATTGCACATCAATTTAAGAAAGGACATAGAATGATGATTCAAATTCAAAGTACTTGGTTCCCATTGGTAGATAGAAACCCACAACAATTCATGAATATCTACGAAGCAAAAGATAGTGACTTTAAAAAAGCTACTATCAAAATTTATCATGATGCTTCTACTATTCAATTACCAGTACTCAAATAAAACATGCTATTCAATAAAAAAAGGCTCCTTTACAGGGGCCATTTTTATAATTTCAATTTTTCAAAAAAGTACTGCTCATCAACTTCTTTCACTTCCCCAGGTGATAAATCTTTTACTTCAATGTCTTCGATAGAAGTTCTAATTAAACGAATACACTTGTGATGCACTGCTGCGACCATTTTTCTAACTTGATGAAACTTCCCTTCTGTCAAACTAATTTCCAACCAAGAGTTTTCTGCGTTTGGATGTAATGGAACCTCAGGATCTTTGATGTAGTTAGGCCTATTCACTAATTTCACCAAACATGGATTGGTCAAATATTTTTCACCATTACTTGCACTAATCTCTATGCCCTTGGATAATAATTCAACAGTTTCTTTACTCACTTTGTTTTTTACTTGCACCAAATAAGTTCGCAAATGAGGCTTTTCTCCTTGAAATAATAGTTTAGTGATTTTCTTATTCGTAGTTAAAAGTAAAAGTCCTTCGGAATACTGATCCAGTCTGCCAATGGCATGGGTGCCTTCTGGAAAATCAAATCCTAAATCTCCTAATAATCTTACTTCATGCGAACTAATAAATTGAGAGACCATATTCACTGGCTTATAAATAATAAAGTATCTCTCGGTATTCATGCCGGCAAATTACTTAATATTGTATATGCAACAAGCTTCCAAAGATCCATTACACGGAAAAACACTTGAATATATTGTCACAGAGCTAGTCAATCATTTTGGATGGGAAATGCTTGGACAGCATGTAAGAATCAATTGTTTTAATAGCAACCCAAGTATCAATTCAAGCTTAAAGTTTTTGAGAAAAACCCCATGGGCTAGAAAAGAAGTGGAAGATTTATATGTTAGAATGATCAGTTAGTGGTAGAAAATCGCGGAAAATTCTGATTTTAAAGCATTAACTTTAAGTAAACGATAAAGCTATGCCAAACAACCGCCGTAATTTTCTTAAAAACATTGGAGGATCAGTTGCTTTATTAGCTGTAGGAAATGCAGCTAGTGCAAATAAAAATATCCCTTCAAGTTTAATCAAATCAAATATTAAGGTAAGTGCTAATGACAAAATCAGGATTGGACTTATTGGCTCTGGCATTATTGGACATTTTGATACAGATACCGCACTTAAAGTGCCTGGCGTAGAATTAGTAGCCGTATGTGATTTATATACAGGCAGACTAGAAGGAGCTAAAGAGAAATGGGGTAATCATATATACACTACTAGAGATTATAGAGAATTGCTTAATAAAAAAGATATTGATGCGGTATTGGTTTGTACTCCAGATAATTGGCATCAAAAAATTGCTATAGATGCAATGCGTGCCGGTAAGCATGTGTATTGTGAAAAGCCAATGGTTCAAAAAATTGAACAAGGTTGGGGAATTATCAATGCACAAAAGGAAACTAAAAAAGTTTTTCAAGTTGGAAGCCAGATGGCAAGTGCAGTGGGTATTTTGGAGGCAAAAAAGAAATTACAAGAAGGGGCTATCGGCGAGTTAACCATGATACAATCATTTTGTGACAGATCTGACGCAAGAGGTGCATGGCAATATTCTATTCCTAGAGATGCTTCACCAGAGACGATTGATTTTAACACCTTTTTAGGCGATGCTCCTAAAGTACCTTTTGACGCAAAAAGATTTTTCAGATGGCGTAATTACAAAGATTATGGAACAGGTGCAGCAGGAGATCTAATTGTTCATTTATTAACGGGCATTCATACTATTACCGAAGCAAAGGGGCCCAATATGATTTCAAGTATTGCTAATTTAAAGCTTTGGAAAGATGGTAGAGATGCTTATGATATATTTAATGCTATTATGAATTATCAAGCATCAGATAAACACGGAGCTTTTCATGTAACAACTAGAGTTAACTTAACGGATGGCGAAGGGAAAGGACCATTTGGCCTAAAACTAATTGGAACAGAAGGAGTCATTGATGTCAATGGTAACGGATTCAAATTGAGAACTATTAAAAGAAGAGCTGTACCAGGATATGGAGGATATGACTCTTTTGATAGCTTCTCAAACAAACAAAAAGAAGAGTTTAAGAAATGGTACAAGTCAGAATATGGTGATGATACAGATGGCGGATATGATCTTGGAAAAGAATTGGCATTTGACGCGCCAAATGATTATGACGACAGATTAGATCACATGATTGTATTTTTCAATGGTATCAGAACTGGCTCTGCGATACCTGAAGATGCATCATTTGGATTAAGAGCTGCGGCACCATCTATTGCATGTAACTTAAGTGCAGAGCAATTAAAGCCAATTCATTGGGATCCTATTGCAATGAAATTGGTTTAGTTCTTTCTAAAACAATTCATATTTCACATAGGCAAACTTTGTTCCTTCTGGATTCCAAGAAGGAACATTGATAGTACCTTGTCCTCCATAAAATGGACCGGTTAAATCTTTAATTTTCTTTGATTGAAGATCTAATAATCTAATACGCACTTGTTTGCCAAAAGGATGTGCTTGCACTTGATCTTCATCATAACTAATAATAGTTGCTACTTTATTATTTGGATGTATATGAGCAAACCAATTTGACTTTTCATCAAAAGTCATTTGTTCTGGATTAGAACCATCTGGAGCCATTCTCCATATTTGCATATGACCAGTTCTAAAAGAATTGATATAAATATACTTGCCATCTGGACTAAACTCTGGACCATCGTCTAAACCTTCTGTAGTAGTCAATCTTTTTTCTTCCCCACCCTCTGTACTCATTGCATACACATCGTAGTTGCCATTTCTAGCTGCACAATAGACCATTGTTTTGCCATCTGGCGAAACACCATGCCAATAAGAAGGTGTATTAGGCGTTAACTGCACTGGCTCGCCGCCCGTTGCTGCAACTTTATAAATAAATGAACTATGTTCTTTAATACTTGGCTTACCAGATGAAATGAATAACTGCTTCCCATCAAAACTAAATCCATGATCATTATTACAATCTTGAACAGATCCAGTATTCAAATAACCCATTCGATCACCGGTCATGGACATTTTCTCCAATCTTCCATATGCATTGATTAAAAAATACTTGCCATCTTTTGACCAATTAGGCGCTTCCAAATGTCTAAGTTCTCTGGTGATCAAATTTGATTGGCCAGTAGCCATATCATACACATAAAGTGAACTAATAACAGTCTTGCCTTCTGGAACTTGGGCGTTTAGATTAGATACAAAACCAAAGAAACCTAATACAATAAAAATAAATTTCATAGATACATATTAAGGCGTGGATAAATCAATTAATGATAGCCTTAATAAATATAAAACAATTCTAGTTTAAAATGCTAAATTATACATCAATGTGTTGCTTCAATAGATTCACTAAAGCTCCAGCTTGCTGAACCCCAGGTTGTCTCCACTTTATTTCTCCATTTTTAAAAATGGCCAAGGTTGGTACACTAGAGACATTTAGCTGTGAAGCTAATTGCTGATTCTTATCTACATCAATTTTTATAATTCTAACTTGTTCGCCTAATTGATTATGTACTTGCTCTAAAATAGGTGGCATCATTTTACAAGGGCCGCACCAAGTTGCAAAAAAATCAACCAATACTGGTTTATCTCCTTTGATAATAGATCCAAATGTTTCAGTAGTAGACATATAATTAATTTTTTATTTCAGTAAATTCAATTTCATCGTTTTGACGAGTCTTAACAGAATCGAACCTTTTTGGTATTCCGCAGCTAGCATTATAACCACAACCAATTTTATATTTAGCGCCAATAATGGAATATACAATAAAAAAACCTCCTGCAACAGCTGGGATATAATCATTAGACTGATAGCCAATAATAAGCATTGACCCTCCCATTACCAAACGCATCATTAAAATCCAATCAATATTTGAAAATATTTTACTCATGGTTAAAATTTTATACAAATTTAGCTTATTGCAATAAGCAAGTTTGTGACATTTATTACATTAAGGAGTATCTTCACATTTGAATTAAGCAAAATGGTAAGTAAAGAATTATTGTTAAAACTGTTTCCTGATTGGGAAAATGACTTATACGAAGAAGTAATAGCCCATGCAGAATTAAGATCTGCTTCAGCTGGCTCTATACTATTAAAAAAAGGACAAAATATAAAGTCTGCTATGTTGGTAGTGGAGGGAACAATTAAACTCTATCAGGAAGATGAAGAAGGATCCGAGTTTTTTATGTACCACTTAACCCCTGGCGAAGCTTGTGCTGTAACATTGGTATGTAATTACCACTTAGAGCAAAGCCAGGTTTTAGCAAAAGCTGTAACGGATATTAGCTATTTGGCAATTCCATTAGAGTTTATGGACAAATGGCTACAGAAATACAAGAGTTGGCATTATTTTGTCATTAGAACATACAGAAGTAGATATGAAGAGCTATTAAATACCATTAACGAGATTGCATTTAAAAATATGGATGAGCGTCTTGAATTTTATATTAAAAGACAGGTAGAGCGTTCAGGGAAAACAGTAAAACTTACTCATCAAGAAATAGCCAATGATTTAAATACTTCAAGGGAAGTAATTAGTAGATTATTGAAAAAGATGGAAAACAATGGCTGGATAAGTTTAAGCAGAAACTCCTTTGATTGGATAAAAAAATAAGCTAGTGTGATAAATGTCACTATATAATGTAAGTATTTTTTGAATTTTTGCAATAGAAAAACAAATCTATGCAAAACATTATCGAACAAATCAAGGCAAAAAAAGGAACTTTACTAGATGTAAGAAGTACAATGGAGTTTGAAGGAGAACATATTAATGGCGCCATCAATATACCATTAGATGTCTTAGAGTCAAGAATTAAAGAAATTGCCCAAATGCCAAAACCAATTGTAGTTTATTGTTTAAGCGGCGGCAGAAGCGGTGTTGCAACAAGTATTTTACAACAAAATGGTATTAAGGAAAGTTATAATGGTGGAGGTATTTTTACATTAAATAATATTTTAAACAATAATTAATATGTTTAGTTTTTTAAAGAAATTATTTGGGCCAGGTACAGATTTTAAAGCATTAAAAGAAAATGGCGCAATCATTATTGACGTTAGAACACCTCAAGAATACGATCATGGACACATTCAGGGTTCAAAAAATATTCCTTTGGATAAAATTCAAAGAGAAGTTAAAACAATTAAAAGTTTCAATAAACCCATTATTACGGTTTGTAAAAGCGGCGCAAGAAGCGGCATGGCCAAAAGTATTTTAAAAAGCGCTGGTGTTGAAGTTTATAACGGTGGAGCTTGGAATGTGTTAGTTGGAAAAATTAGATAAAATATGACTAATTGGATTGCTAAAAATAAGTTGAGTATTATTGGAATTATTCTAGGTGCAACAGCAGGATTTCTTTATTGGAATTTTGTAGGCTGCTCAAGTGGAACTTGCATGATTACTTCAAAGCCTATTAATAGTACACTTTATGGAGGCTTAATGGGTTATTTACTGTTTAATATTTTCAAAAAAGAAGCTTAAACGAATTTATTCAATTGCCCTATTCAAGAAATGCACTAATGGGGCAATTGTTTTAAAATCTTTCACTACATTTTTAACAAGTTGTTTATCCATTAACTCTGTATCTTTTATTGTTCTTGTAACAACAAAGCTTTTTAACTTAATATATTCTAATGCAGGATTGTCAATTTCAAATCTTTTTGGAGGTCGGACTAATTTCATAGAATTGTCCATATCACCATAAGTGCTTTTGAAAGCAGGCTTATTTAGAATACTCGAAAATTCTTTATAACAATAATCAATCTCCTGTCGCACTTTATTTAAATCTGGCGCCATTGGCATCCATAAGCCACCCCCAACAAAATTTTCACCTGGCTCTAAATGAAAATAATACCCAGCCGTTTGAATTTTTTTTGCTCCTTTACTAAAACTGGCACCAAAATTGGTTTTATACGGATCTTTATTCTTACTAAATCTCACATCCCTATTTAATCTAAAAATGCATTGTTTAGGTTGCAACTCCATTAAACTTGTATCAAAACCTTGTATTTCATTTAGCAGAATGGTAACAAAGTTTAAATAATCTGCTTTTGCTTGCTCATAGATTTTTCTATTTTTATCAAACCATTCTTTATTATTATTCTTCTTTAAGGCTTTTAAAAATTGTATTGTACTAGATTGTAACATGATGAATATTGACGATTATTAATTATATTTATACCTCAAATATAACCATTATGGGATTTCATATCAACGAAAAGAAAGC
>CALCEA010000004.1 GCA_937900675.1 uncultured Chitinophagaceae bacterium | reverse complement strand
AGATTAAATTTGTAGCATCATGGAAGGCAGCCCTATCAAAATATTAATTGCAGACGACGAACCAGATATCGTTGAAATTATTAGTTTTCATTTAGAGAAAGCTGGTTATATAGTAGCGTCAGCAAAAGATGGTAGCGAAGCCATTGAAAAAGCAAAGCAATTTCAACCCGACTGTATCATTTTAGATATCATGATGCCCAAAAGAACTGGCTTTGAAGTATGCGAATATTTAAGATCCAATAAAGAATTTGATAAAACCTTTATTGTTTTATTAACTGCTTTAAATGACGAAGCATCTCATATAAAAGGTTTAGAATTAGGAGGAGATGATTTTGTAAATAAACCTATCAGTCCTAAAGTTTTAGTAAGCAGAATTAATGCATTATATAGAAGAATTCAACCTACTTCTTCAGAAAAGAAAATCATTCAAATAAAAGATTTAGTGATTGATGCTACCCAATACAAAACCACCATCAATGGCGAAGTGTTTGTTTTAGCTAAAAAAGAATTTGAATTATTATACTTATTAGCTGCTCAACCTGGTAGAGTATTTCTAAGAAATGAGATCTTATCTCAGGTTTGGGGAAATGATGTCATTGTGGGAGACAGAACTATTGATGTACATGTCAGAAAAATCAGGGTCAAGCTGGGTATTGACCTAATTACCACCGTAAAAGGGGTGGGTTATAAATTTGACTACTAGTTAACTCTTTTCTACCTTCGTTATGCCATAAGGCAAGAATACAATGTTCAAAGACAAGAATCTCTCACCTAAACAATTAGCTGCATTAACGGCCTTATTGCTTTCAAGCCTTATCGCTTTGAGTGTTTTTGTATGGTTTCCCGACTGGAAAGTATTATTAGCATACTTTGTTGCCTGCTTTATTTCCATTTATTATATTTTAGATCGAATCTTAGACTACTTTATTTATCGAAAAATAAAATTAATCTACAAGCTCATTTCACAAACAAAAGCCACCAAAAGAGAAGAGGCTTACCAAAAATATATCCTACCAAAAAAAGGCATTGATGAAGTGAGAGAAGATGTTGAACAATGGGCCGAACAAAAATTCGAAGAGATTAAAAAATTACAATCGAATGAAGAGTTCAGAAAAGAATTTTTACAAAATTTATCGCACGAGATTAAAACACCTATTTTCTCTATTCAGGGCTATTTAGAAATTTTATCAGATGGTGCTGTAGAAGATAGTATTGCAGCCATGAAATACATTGGCAAATCACAAGCGAATGTTCAAAGATTGGTTCAATTAGTAAACGATATTGACATCATTACTAATTTAGAGATTAACAAAGAGCCCTTATTAAAACACCCATTTATTATTCAAGATACCATTAAAGATGTGGTAAATAACCTGAGTTTTAAATTGGAGAAAAAGGGAGTGCAATTTCATTTTAAGAAAGGTTGCGAAACACCTATTCAAGTATTTGCTGATAAAAATAAAATCTATCAAGTACTTTCCAATATTATTACCAATGCTATTAAATATGGTAAGCAAGATGGAGAGATTACAGCTAGTATATATGCATTAGAAGACAAAAAAGTATTGATTGAAATAAGCGATAACGGTTTTGGTATTGCAGAAGAGCATATACCAAGATTATTTGAACGCTTTTATAGAACAGACGATGCCAGAAGTAGAGAAGTAGGTGGCACTGGATTAGGTTTAGCTATTTGCAAACATATTATTGAAGCCCATGGCGAAAGTATACAAGTTAGAAGTACAATAAATGTGGGCACTACTGTTGGATTTACCCTGCCTTCCAAGGGATAGTATCCTATTTTTTTCGTTTCTTTGTATTCTAAATTTTTTTAATGCAAACTATTTTAGTCACTGGCGGTTGCGGTTATATTGGAGCACATACTATTGTGGATTTAATCGAGAACGGATTCAATGTTATTTCGGTAGACAATCTTTCAAGAGCAAGTGATCAATCTTTAGTTGGCATAGAAAAAATCACTGGCAAAAAAATCAAGAACTATACAGTAGACTTAACAGATAAGGTAGCTACTGAAAATATTTTTATAGAAAATCCAGGCATCACTGGAATTATTCATTTTGCAGCCTACAAAGCGGTAGGAGAATCTGTTGAATTACCCTTGGATTATTACGAAAATAATTTATTCTCATTAGTGCATTTATTACAAATGTCAGTGAAGTATCATGCAAAGCATTTTATCTTCTCTTCATCTTGTACTGTATATGGCAACCCAGACACGAGTAGAGTAACAGAAGCTACTCCATTACAAGCAGCAGCTTCCCCATATGGCGCAACAAAGCAAATGGGTGAAGTCATTGTAAAAGATACAGCGCACACTTATCCAATTTCTGCGATTTTATTAAGATACTTTAATCCAGTGGGTGCACATCCAAGCACTGCTATTGGTGAATTACCCATTGGTCGCCCACAAAATTTAGTTCCGGCCATTACACAAACTGCCATAGGCAAATTACCAAAGATGCAAGTGCATGGCAATGATTATGATACAAGAGATGGCTCTTGTATTCGTGATTATATACATGTTTGCGATATCGCACATGCACATACTTTAGCTTTACAATATTCTATTAAGAACAATCAAGAAAAATCTTGCGAAGTATTTAATTTAGGCACAGGCAATGGTATTACCGTACTAGAAGCTATTCAAGCTTTTGAAAAAGTAAGTGGCGTTCAATTAAATTATGAAATTGGTCCAAGAAGAGCTGGTGATATTGTAGCCATCTATGCCAATAACGATAAAGCCGTTAAAGAATTAGGCTGGAACTGTAAATTTAGATTAGAGGAAATGATGTTGACTGCTTGGCAATGGGAACAAAGCCTTGCAAAATAATTGAGTATAATTAGTTTTGTACCAACATTTTTTCTGCGTTCTCTGCCATTTGTAAAGCTTCGATGAACTCATCAATATCTCCATTGACAACAGCGTCTAAATTGTAAGAAGTTACATTCACTCTATGATCTGTAACCCTTCCCTGTGGCCAGTTATAGGTTCTAATCTTTGCACTTCTATCCCCTGTACTCACCAATGTTTTTCTATGTTTAGAAATCTC
>CALCEA010000003.1 GCA_937900675.1 uncultured Chitinophagaceae bacterium | reverse complement strand
TCTAAGAGATTGGTGGATAAATTGTTAAGTATAGCGTAATTTTGCCTATGCGCATTTTTATTGTTTCTAAAGCTACCTGGAATATTCCTGCAATATTAGTGGATCAAACAGTGGCTGATATTATTGCTTCTGGTTTTCATGCATCTATTACAGATATTGTGGTGGTAGCTGATGGCTTTCGCGTGAATTTGCCTCCTGGCGCCACTTTGATGGGAACACAAGAAGCTGAAACGCTTTTATTGAATTCAGAAAATGCTTGTATTGTACACTTTGGTATTTTGTTAAAAGGATCTGAATCTTTCACACAATACTTTATTGATCTTACCACTCCTAAGCATTTAGCGGATGGATGGATGGCTAATATCTTGGCTCAATCAGCACATAAAAAAATAGTGAGGCAGTCTAAAGCTATGTATCGTTTTATAGATTTACCTGCACCTCATCTACCTTCTTATGAATGGTCGGATTTGGCCTTGGCAAAGTCTCGCAATGCCAATGGGGACGCTTATTTCATGGTTTTTGCTTCTACTTCAGAAATAGTAGGTATCCTAAAAGAGTTTTCTATTTTTAAGAAATGGCAGCAAACCAGTATGGCTATTTTATTTGTTTGTTCCAATACAAAAGAATTGGAGAAAGCTGAACAATTAGTCAAAGGATACAAATACAGAAATGCTGTATTTTTTAAAACCATTGATCAACTTGAAATAATAGATTTCGCTGCCGCCTATATTAGTGTTTGGAGCAAATATCTTCCTTATTATACCCGAATGATGCAATGGTCTGCAGGGATGGGCTTGCCTATCTTACTCAATAGCCAAACCAATTGGCCCATTGCTTATACTCAATCCGGGGAATGCTTTGATTTTACTGAATTACAGGGCTTGTCCAATCATTTCAAATTATACTATAAAGACGAGGTATATAAGCAAACCAGGTCTAACTATGGTCATGCTTGGTTGAACCAAATGGTGGCCGAGGTGCATACCATAAAAAATGGTATTTTTGCCCCATAAATTTAACTATGCATCAATCTAATATTAATGTCCAAATTAGCTTGGACGAACAAAAAATTCCTCAACAAATTCAATGGTCTGCATCTGATAGTTCTGCCGAAGAAGCACAAGCTGCAAGAGCCATGATGTTAACTTTCTGGGATCCTACAGATAAAACTGCTTTACGCATTGATTTATGGACCAAAGAAATGATGGTAGACGAGATGGCTGATTTCTTTTACCAAAATTTAATGGGCATGGGCGATACTTATATGAGAGCCACTCAAGACAAAGCATTGTCTGATGAATTTAAAAACTTTGCTAAAACATTTTTGACGAAGTTTAAAGAGAGTCAATTAAAAATGAATAATACTAAATAATTATAGCTATGAGTTTAGAAGAAAAAGTAATGTCTTTGATGAAAGACGCTATGAAAAGCAAGGATGAAGCTACTTTGAGAGGTTTAAGAGCCATCAAAGCAGAAATTATAAAAGCAAAAACAGATCCTGGTGCCAATGGTGCTATCAATGAAGACACTGAATTAAAGTTGTTGCAAAAATTAGTAAAGTCTCGTAAAGATTCTTTGACTATTTATGAGCAACAAAACAGAGCTGATTTGGCTGCTAAAGAAATGGAAGAAATTGCAGTGATTGAAAAATTCTTACCTGCTCAAATGAGTGAGGAAGAAGTAATAGCTGCTGTGAAAGAGATTATTGCACAAGTGGGTGCTGCTGGTCCTCAAGACTTAGGAAAAGTAATGGGAGTGGCTTCTAAACAATTAGCTGGTAAAGCCGCAGGTAATGTGATTTCTGCTGCAGCTAAAAATTTATTGACTGCTTAGTATGTGGATTGATATTCTATCTGGTACCATTTTGATCATTGCAATTTTGCAAGGGTATCGCAATGGATTGATTAAAGCTATCATATCTTTTTTCTCTTTGTTCATTGGTTTAATTCTGGCTTTTCAATTTGCTGGATATATTTCCAATGTCTTAAAAGAGCACACTAAAATTGCTTCTCAATGGCTTCCATTTATTGCTTTTTTAGTGGTATTGATAGGAGTAATGATTTTATTAAAAATGATTACAGGTATCTTGCAACAATCTGCTGAATGGTTATTGTTGGGATGGTTGAATAAATTATTGGGCATGGTTTTATATGCCTTGATATATGGTACCATTTTAAGCGCATTGCTCTATTTTATGATCTTACTTGGAGTAGTTGAAAAATCTAGCATAAAAGATAGTTATAGCTTTTCTTATTTAGAATCTTGGTGGCCTTATTTTATGAAAAAGTTAAGTTTATGGATTCCATCCATTAAATCTAGCCTGAGTAGTTTAGTTTAAGGTTTTTTAATCCGAATCATTTATCTTTAAAGCATGGACTACGAAATTAAAAAAGAAGGCAAGTTTGAATACCTAGAAGTAGGTGAGGGAGAAGTCTTGATGCTTTTGCATGGGCTATTTGGCGCCTTGAGTAATTTCTCTGATTTGATTGAGCGTTTTAGAACTACTCATAAGGTGGTTGTGCCTTTATTGCCCTTATTTGATTTAGATATTTTACATACCAGTGTAACTGGTTTAGCCAAGCATGTACATCAATTTATTGAGCATAAGGGGTATGATCATATTCATCTTTTAGGTAACTCTTTGGGAGGTCATGTGGGCCTAGTGCATGTATTAAAACATCCTGAAAAAATTAAATCACTTACTTTAACAGGAAGTAGCGGTTTGTTTGAAAACGCGATGGGTGATTCATATCCAAAGCGTGGTGATTATGATTATATCAAAAATAAAACAGCACAAACTTTTTACGATCCAGCAATGGCTACTAAAGAATTAGTGGATGAGGTTTTTGAAATCACTAAAAACAGATTGAAGGTTATTAAAATTATTGCGCTTGCTAAAAGTGCAATTAGAAATAATTTAGGGGAAGAATTAAATCAAATTCAAATACCTACTTTATTAATTTGGGGTAAAAATGATACAGTAACACCTCCATTTGTTGCTGAAGAGTTTCATAAATTAATTCCACATAGTCAACTTCATTTTATCGATAAGTGTGGACATGCTCCTATGATGGAAGTGCCTGCTGAGTTTAATGATGTCTTGGATAATTTTCTTAAATCATTGCCTAAATAAATTTCATGATTGCTTCTAGTATTGCTGTACAAAGCTTTCCCATGATGCGCTTAGAAGATAAGGCAGGTTTTGTGTTGCAAAACATGGAAGACTTTGATGTGCAAGAATTGGTAGTGATTAAAGATGATTATTTTATTGGCTTAGTACACAAAGTAGATTTATTGGACATTCCCAATGATCAAAGTATTGCTTCTATTGCAGACTCTTTTCAAAGAGTTGGTGTTTTAGGAAAAGCGCATATTACTTCTGTATTAGATCATTTTGCTAAACATCAATTAAGTATTCTACCAGTACTCAATGAACAACAAGAATGTTTAGGTGTGGTTCCTCAGAAAAACCTAAATGAAATGTTGGCTTTATATTTAGGTGTTGCACAACCAGGTGCTATCTTGGTTTTCTCTGTTTCTCCTTATCAATACTCTTTAGCAGAAATGAGTAGAATTGTGGAATCTAATAATGCTCAAATAGTTCAATTGAATTCTATTTTTGATGAAGCTACTGGGGCTTATATTATTACCATTAAAATAAACAAAGAAGAAGCACAGGCTATTGTGTCTACTTTTGAGCGTTACGAATACCAATTGCTTCATTATTTTGGTAATACTCCTATCAATAATGATATTGAAGATCACTACCATCATCTAATGAACTATTTAGATGTTTAAATCCTATGTTTTATTTTTCTTTTTAAGTATTGCTTTTGCTGTTTCTGCTCAAGCGCAAATTACTATTCGATCTATTACCATTACTGGAAATAATAAAACTAAGTCCTATATTATTCAAAGAGAACTGCCCTATCAAATTGGCTCTGTTGTTCCAGCAGATTCTCTAGAAGCGTATAATACACTCGCGCAACATCAAATTTTTAATACCAGTTTATTCAATGAGGCCAAGGTTGAATCTATCATGGTGGATAGTGTCACGGCAGATGTATTGATACAGGTTAGGGAAAGATGGTATTTGTTTCCACTACCTTATTTTAGATGGGTTGATAGAAATTTTAGTCAATGGTGGAATCAGCAAAACAGAAGTTTAGATAGAGTGAATTATGGAGTGAACTTTAGACAAAGTAATTTTTCTGGCAATAATGATAGATTGGTCATTGGATTAATTACGGGGTATACTCATCAAGCTATTTTGAGATATCAAATTCCATTCATTGATAAAAAACTACAATGGGGCATTGGCGCTGGTTTACAATATTATACACAAAAAGAAATCAATTACGCTACCATTGCAGATAAACAAGTTTTTTATAAATCTGATCGCAATTTAAGAGAGGGATTTAGAGCTAATGTTAATCTATCTTATAGGCCTAATTTATTTGAAAGATTTAATTTTCAACTGGGTTTGGGTGAAGAGCAAATCTCAGAGGAAGCTTTTGTAAAAGCACCAAGCTTACTTCCTACTTTCAATAAATCCATGCGATATGCAGATTTTACAGTAGGGTATGTTAAAATGAAATTTGATTACAATGCTTATCCCACTAAGGGATCTAGTACTGATTTTGCATGGTATCAGAGGTTTACTAAGTATGCACCTTTTAGTTCTTTTCAATTTAGAAAAATTTGGGCGCATCCTTTGAATAAAAATAATTTTATCTACACAGAGTCTAATTCACAAATCAAAATATTAGCGAATCAAAATTATTTAGATCAAAGATTATTGGGATACGGTGGTTTACAAATGAGTGGATTAGAATATTATGTAGTGGATGGCAATGCAGCTAGCGTTGGCAAATTGGCTTTCCATCATAAATTAGGTACTATTACTTTGCGTAATCCAGTTACTAAAACATTCTTACCAGAAGTGAAATATCATTTTTGGTTAAAACTTTACACCAATTTCGGTTATGTATACAGCGAAAAGCCATTGAATGCGAATAAATTATCTAATACCTTGCTGAGAACTGCTGGAATTGGGCTGGATATTATAAGTATTTATGATTTTGTCTTAAAAGTAGATTACAGTGTGAATCAGCTTGGAGACAAAGGTTTATATTTACATGGCGGAATTAATTTTTAATTTTACATAATGAAAGTAGCTATTTATAGTAGAGGGGTGGATATTGATCAACAGCAATCTTTGAATGCTTTGTTGGCAGAGCTATATCGTTATGATATTGATATTTTTGTTTTCGAAGACCTTATTCAAAAATTTGGTTTAAAAGCAGTCGAAGGGAAACCTGCATTGATTCCTTTCAAAGATTCTCATGATTTACATAATGCCATTGATTGTTTAATTAGTGTTGGTGGTGATGGTACAGTCTTGGATGCTATAACATTGGTGGGTGATACGAATATTCCTATTCTTGGAGTGAACTATGGTCGACTTGGTTTTCTAGCATCTATTTCTAAAGATGAATTAAGTTTAATGGTAGATGCATTGGTGAATAGATCTTATGTAATTGATAAAAGAACTTTGATTCATTTAGATGCGGACTTCCCTGTATTTGGTGGAACACCTTTTGCCTTAAATGAATTCGCCATTCATAAAAGAGATACTTCACCCATGATTAAAATTCACACCTATTTGAACGGTGAATTTTTAAACTCTTATTGGGCAGATGGTTTGATTGTGGCAACACCCACTGGATCTACTGGATATAATATGAGTTGTAATGGTCCCATTTTATTTCCAGAATCTGCAAGCTTTGTGATTACACCAGTGGCTCCTCATAATTTAAATGTTCGTTCAATCGTAGTACCTGATACTTCAGTAATATCTTTTGAAATTGAAGGTAGAACTGAAGAAATTATTTGTGCATTGGATGCTCGTAAAGAAATTGTTGCTAAAAAAATACAGCTAGCTGTTAAGAAAGAAAATTTTACAGTGAATTTCATAAGATTGAATGAAAACAGCTATTTGAGTACATTAAGAACCAAGCTTACTTGGGGTTTAGATAAAAGAAATTAAAAAATGCGTTTTAACAGTTTATTTTTATTTGTCTTTTTATTATGTAGTTTTTCTATTAAAGCGCAACATCTTCAATTAATCAATGATAAAGGGGAAGCTGGTGTTTTTGTAGGATATAATTCTTACAATGGTGATATAGCATCTGATGTGCAATTTGTTAAAATGAATTATGGAGCATACTATAAAAGACAGATGAATGCATATATCGGTCTTAGATTGAATTACGAAAAATTAATTATTGGTGCAGATGATTCTAAATCAAAAAATGCATATGATGCTGCACGTGGATTTAGATTTGAAAGAGACTTTCATGAAATAAGTATTTTATCAGAATTGTACTTTAATAGATTTATTAGTAATAGAAAAGAATTTAGGTTCTCTCCTTATTTAGGTTTTGGTGTGGGATATTTATTGCAGGGAGAAATAGACAATCCTACACCCCCATTGACTAAAAAAAATAATACCATTATTACTATGCCCATTAACTTGGGTTTTAAATGGAATGTATACAAACAAATTAATTTGTTTGGAGAAATGAAATATAGATTTACAAGTTCTGATGAAGTTGATCATTTTGCTGATGGAACTCTTTTATCTCCCCCAAGTTCTACTACTTCATTTTTTCAAGGTAGTAAATCTGGCAAGGATGAATTAGTTTCAGCATCTATTGGACTATCATATAATTTTAGAAAAATTTATGGTCCTGAGAAATTCAAGAAACCTAAAAGGAAGAAATCAGACATAGAAGATACTTCTCCTAAAAAGAGATCCAAATTGCTTTTTTTCCTTCCTTTTAACCGCAAATAAATATCCTATTGCTTATTTTTACAATATGGAAAATCTGGATCTAAATAAACTCCCTAAGCATATCGCTATCATCATGGATGGAAATGGTAGATGGGCTCAGGAACAGGGGCAGGATCGTTTATTTGGTCATTACCATGGCGTTATTAGTGTTAGAAAAGTGGTGGAAGCGGCTGCTGAAATTGGCATCCAATACCTTACCATGTATGCTTTTAGCACCGAAAACTGGGATAGACCTACCGAGGAAGTGAATGGATTGATGACCCTTTTTGTAGAAACCATTGCCAAAGAAGTTCCAGATTTAAATAAAAATAATATCCAATTACAGTTTATAGGGGATTTATCGGCTTTGCCACCCCATGCAAGTGAGGCTTTGGCTCAAGCGACTGCAGATACTGCTTCCAATACAGGTCTTAAACTGATCATTGCCCTTAGCTATAGTAGTAGATGGGAATTGGTGCATGCGGCTCAAAAAATAGCCCAACAGGTTAAAAATGGCAGTCTTGAACCCTCTCAAGTAGATGAAGCCATTTTTGCTCAAAACCTTACCACCAAAGGAATTCCTGACCCAGAATTGATGATTAGAACCAGTGGGGAGCACCGCATCAGCAATTTCCTTTTGTATCAGCTAGCTTATGCGGAATTATATTTTACAGACACTCGCTGGCCTGACTTCAGAAAAGAGCACCTTTTGGAAGCCATTCTGGATTATCAGTCTAGGGAGCGCAGATTTGGCAAAACAAGCGCTCAGATTCAGTCAAATGAAGAAAATAAATAATATGTTATTTTCTGCTTTTTAACAAAGACTTTGAGATTTTACGAGTAATTTGCGACTCTTTTAAGATTATAAATTATAGCCCCACCAGCAGATGCAGAAATTGACCCGTTTTTTTATTGGATGTATATCGGTACTTGTATTGTCGTCGACTTGTTTTGCTCAGGAAGTTCCTGTTAAAGACTCGGTTTCTCAGATCAATGTTAAGTTACAAAACCTATTTAATCAAAGAATCGTATCCAAATACAAGATCCGCTCCATTAAAGTGGTGGGAAACGAGTTTTTTGACGAAAGCTTATTATTGTCTTTATCAACCCTAAATGTTGGGGATGAGGTTCAAATACCTGGAGGGGATAATTTTTCTAAAGCCATCCGTAAGTTGATGGATCAAAATTATTTTAGTGATGTGAGTGTTTATATCACCGATTTGAAAGATAAAGAAATTGATGTAGAGATTGATGTGGTAGAGCGTCCTCGTTTATCTAGATTCAATTTGATTGGCGTAAAGAAAACGGAGAAAGATGAATTGTCTGGTAAAACTGGTTTAACGCCTAACAGGGTTATTACTGAAAATATGAAGATCACTGCGATCGAAGGTATTAAGAAGTTTTATGCAGAGAAAGGTTTTCAGGATGCTACTGTAGTAATTAAGGAACAAAAAGATGCTGCTAGAAAGAATAATGTATTATTAGATTTTGTGGTGGATCGTGGTCCTAAAGTGCGCATTAACAATATCAATTTTGGGGGTAATAAAATAGATGAAGTTAAATTAAAGAAAAGCTTAAAAGAGATTCATGAAAAGTCTAGAATGACTTTGTATCCTATTAATGATAAGCCTGTAATAGTTAAAACAACTCCTTATACTTTTGAAGAATACCTTCAAGAAAAAGGTTATTTAACTTTTACTAAAACTAGAAAAATCTTAAATCCTTATATAAGAATTAAATTGTCTGGATCTAAGTACAACCCTAAAAAATACGAAGAAGCAAAAGATAACTTATTAAACTATTACAACTCTTTAGGTTTTAGAGATGCAGTGATTGAAAAAGATACTGTGTATCATAATGCAGCTGGCAATTTAAATATTGACATGCAAATGAGAGAAGGTAAGAAGTATTATTTTGGTAATTTAACTTGGAGAGGTAATACTAAATATTCCGATTCTTTATTAACCAGTATTTTAAATATTAAGAAAGGGGATATCTATAACAGAGAAATTCTTTTTAATAAATTAGGTAAAACTCCAACTGCAGAGGGTGGTGATGTGAGTGGTTTATACCAAGACGACGGATATTTATTCTTTAGAATTGATCCAATTGAAACAGCTGTATACAACGATACCATTGATTTTGAAATCAGGGTAATGGAAGGTCCTCAAGCTACCATCAAAACCATTCGTATTGCTGGTAACGAGAAAACAAAAGATTTTGTAATTCGTAGAGAAATTAGAACCATCCCAGGAGATAAGTTTAGCCGTTCTTTATTGATTCGTTCTCAAAGAGAGATTGCTCAATTAAATTATTTCGACCAAGAGAAGATTAAAATGGAGCCTATTCCAAATGCGGAAGATGGTACAGTGGATATTAATTATGGCGTTGAAGAAAAATCTAGTGACCAATTAGAGTTGAGTGCTGGATGGGGTGGTTATATTGGTTTAACCGGAACACTAGGTGTTACTTTTAATAACTTCTCTTCTAAAAATATCTTTACCAAAAAAGCTTGGGATCCATTGCCTATGGGAGATGGTCAAAAATTAAGCTTGCGTGTACAAAGTAATGGTAAGGCATTTAGATCTTATAACTTTACTTTCACTGAGCCTTGGTTTGGTGGCATTAAAAGAAACTCCTTAACATTAAGTGTTTACAATACTAAGTATGGTCAATCTTATGACATGTTAACTGGTATGTATAATCCTAATGCTGCTGATCAAAGATATATTTCAACTACAGGTGCAACATTGTCTTTCGCTAGACAATTAACATGGCCTGATGACTATTTCTCTTTTAGTACAGGTTTAAACTTTACTAGATATACATTAAAGAACTACGCAATTGATCCATTCAACTTGCCCAACTTTGATAATGGTAATGTAAATAACTTGAACCTTAGATTGGCTTTACAAAGGACATCAATTGACCAACCTTTATTTCCAAGAACTGGTTCTACTTTCTTGTTAAGTGCTCAGTTAACTCCACCATATTCTTCTTTTGATCCTAATTTTTCTAAGAAAGCAAATCCTTATGAATTATTAGAATACCATAAGTGGAGATTCAATGGTGAGTGGTATGTGCCATTAGGTAAACCAGCAGGGGAAGAACGCAACAAACAATTTGTTATGAAGTTTGCTGCTAAATTTGGTTTCTTAGGTAGATATAATGAGTCTATTGGTATTTCTCCATTTGAACGTTTCCAAGTGGGTGATGCAGGTTTAAGTAATCAGTTTGCTTTATTGGGTTATGATATCATTGCGCAAAGAGGTTATCCTGTTTATGAATCTTCTAATCCAAAAATTAATCCTGATCAACAATCTTCTAGACAGAAGTTTACGATGTTCAATAAGTATGTTGTTGAATTAAGATATCCATTAAGTTTAGCAGCTAGTAGTACCATCTATGCTTTAACTTTCTTTGAAGCTGCGAACGGCTGGTATAGTATGAAAGACTATAATCCATTTAACTTAAGAAGATCTGTAGGTGTGGGTATGCGTTTTTACTTACCTATGTTTGGTTTATTAGGTTTTGATTATGGTGTGGGTATTGATAGATTAAACTCAACAAATTCATTGAAAGATGCGGGTAGATTTACCTTCATGTTAGGATTTGAACCAGAATAGATTTTAATAATTCATTTTAAATTTTTCAAAATGCAATTCAAGAAATTTTATTTACTAGTAGCAATGACCGTTTGCACCGTATTGGGTGTACAAGCACAAAGCCGTTATGCAGTGATTAACACTAAGTATATTCTAGACAAAATTCCAGAATATAAGGAAGCTGATAAAAAATTAAAAACCTTAGGTGATCAATGGCAATCAGAAATTGATGAGAAGCAAATGGTATTGGACAAAATGTACAAAAACTATGAAGCTGAACAGTTTATGTTGTCCGAAGATTTGAAGAAAAAGCGTGAGGATGAACTATTTATAAAAGAAAAAGAGCTTAGAGATTTACAAAAAAAGCGCTTTGGCTACGAGGGGGATTTATTCAAAGAGCGTCAAAAATTAGTGAAACCCATTCAGGATAAAGTGTATAATGTGGTTCAAAAAATGGCTATCGCTCGTTCATATGACTTCATTTTGGATAAAAGTGAAGGAATAACCATTATATTTGCTGACCCAAAACTTGATAAAAGTGACGATGTTTTAAGAGAATTGGGCATTAATAATTAAGTATAACACAACACAAAACATAGACAAATGAAAAAAGGTTTCTTATTTGCAGCCATCATTTTATTAGCTGCTTCTTTCACTAACAGTGCTTCTGCACAAGTTAAAATTGGTTATTTTGATGACCAAAGCGTAATTGCTTTATTCCCTGGTATCCAAGAGAAATTAGATACAGTGTTGCAATCTTATGCAAAAGATACTTTACAAGATGAGTATAACTATACTTTAAAAAGTTATCAAGTAAAAGATAGCATCTACAGAAAAGATTCTGTTGAATTAGCTAAAAGACCAAAAGCTTTACAATTATCAACTGATGAATTAAATCAGTTAAAGTATAAGTTGATCAACTGGCAACAATATCAACAAGAGATGATGCAACAAAAGCAAGAAGCTTTATTGTTGCCTTACAGACAAAAAATCGCTGCTGCTTTAAGTGAAGTAGTTGCTGAAAATAAATACACTATGGTGTTGAAGGCTGAGTCTTTATCTCCATATGCTCAACCTTCTATTGCAGACAATTTAACTATTCGTGTTGCAATGAAGTTGAAGTTAGCTTTACCTAAAGAAGTAGAAGAAGCTTTCAAAGCAGCTACTGGCGGCGCTCCTGCTAAAACAGCAGCTCCAGCTAAGAAAGGATAATTCTAGCAAAACAATATTTTTAGTAAGAACCTCGTTGTTATGCAACGAGGTTCTTAGTTTTACATAACGAAACATTTTTATGGCTGCACCGATTGGCGTTTTTGATAGTGGTTATGGTGGTTTAACCATTTTAAAAGCTTTGCAAAAGCAATTGCCTCAGTATGATTATATCTATTTGGGTGATAATGCACGTGCGCCATACGGAACGAGATCTTTTGAAACAGTATACGAATACACTCTTGAAGCAGTGAAGTGGTTTTTTGATCAAGGTTGTGAATTGGTTATTCTTGCATGTAATACTGCTTCTGCAAAAGCACTTAGAAATATTCAACAATTAGACCTTCCAACATTGGCACCCAATAAAAGGGTGCTGGGTGTAATCAGACCTAGCAGTGAAGTGTTAGGTAATTATTCTGTGAGCAAGCAGGTAGGTATTATGGGTACAACAGGTACGGTACAAAGTGAGAGTTATTTAATAGAGATGGCTAAGTTTTTTCCAGAGGTCAAAGTGTTTCAGCAAGCTTGTCCAATGTGGGTACCCATTATTGAAAATGGAGAATTTGACTCCGAGGGGGCAGACTTCTTTGTTAAAAAATACCTAGATCAGCTTTTTAGCCAGTCTAAGCATATTGACGCTGTTTTATTGGCGTGCACCCATTATCCCCTTTTAGAGGCTAAGATTAAAGCCTATGCCCCAGAAGGAGTGAAGTTTATATCTCAGGGAGATATTGTTGCCCAAAGTTTGGCCCTTTATCTAGAAAATCACCCCGAAATAGCTCAAAAATGTAGTAAAAATGGCCAAATTAGCTTTTTTACCACCGATAATGAGCAGGTATTTGAGCAGCAGGGTAGTTTGTTCTTTGGCCAAAAAATTGCCGCAAAACATACAGATTTAGCTTAAAAATTCAAAAAATACCCTATTTTTGCCGTCCTTTCACGGGTAGTGGTATGGTGACTGCTATTAGAAACGGATTTAGAACTAAAGTATTAACATCAAGGGCAATAGGAATATTCCTAATAACCCGATAAAAAAAGTAGAATATGAAACGTACATTCCAACCTCATAAACGTCGTCGTAAATCAGTGCATGGTTTCCGTAAGCGTATGGAATCAGCAAATGGTCGTAAAGTATTAGCTAGTCGCCGTAAGAAAGGACGTAAGAAATTGACTGTATCAAGCGAGAAGGGTTTAAAATAATTTAAAACCTAAAGCTGAAAATTGATAATTTTAAAGTCCTCTCGATATTTCGGGAGGACTTTTTTAATGCCCTTAAATCTATACTTTGTCTTCTCAATTTACTTTTCAAAAAAAGGATAAACTTAAAAGTAGAAAGCAAACACAATTCTTGTTTGCTAAGGGGCAATCTATGAATGCTTTCCCAATTAAATTAATTTATACCATTGAGTCCATTGAGCCTGCTAGTTTACAAACTGGGGTAGGCGCACCAAGTAGAACTTTTAGAAAAGCAGTTACTCGTAATAGAGTAAAGCGTTTGTTAAGAGAAGGATTTAGATTGGAAAGACCTGATTTTGTAGCATCTTCAGCTTCTGCATTAAATAAGCTTCGTGTTAATTTATTTTTCTTGTATACTGACGCAACAGTGATTTCTCAAAAAGAGATTCAAGAAAAAATTAAACAGTTGCTGAGTAGACTTTCTGAAAAAATTAATTCAACTAGTCCATCCTAAATGGAATTACTAAAAAAAATAATTGCTTTCCCTTTTGTAGTATTGATTAAATTTTATCAATATGTACTTTCTCCTTATTTAGGAGGAAGTAAGTGCAGATTTACGCCAACCTGTTCACAGTATACTATGGATGCTATAAAAAAGTATGGCCCCATAAAAGGTATCTTTCTAGGGGCCAAACGATTAAGTAGATGTCATCCAGGCGGCGGTCATGGTTACGACCCCGTTCCTTAATTTATTTTGCTGCTGCGAATCTTTCAGCTACTACTGTCCAATTCACTATATTCCAGAATGCTGCTAAATAATCAGCTCTTCTGTTTTGATATTTTAAATAGTATGCATGTTCCCAAACATCTGCACCTAATAATGGAGTACCTTTTACTTCAGCAACATCCATTAATGGATTGTCTTGATTAGGAGTAGAACTTACTTCTAATTTCCCGTCTTTTACAATCAACCATGCCCAACCAGATCCGAATCTTGTCATACCTGCATTTGCAAATTTTTCTTTGAATGCATCAAAGCTTCCGAAGGTAGCATTGATCGCATCTGCCAAAGCACCTGTTGGGGCACCACCTGCATTAGGCGCTAAACTGTTCCAAAAGAATGTATGGTTCCAATGGCCACCACCATTGTTTCTTACTGCTGGACTAATAGTACCAGCAACTGCTACTAATTCTTCCAAGCTCTTGCCTTCGTTAGGAGTTCCAGCAACGGCTTTGTTTAAATTGTCTACATATGCTTGATGATGCTTGCCATGATGAATTTGCATAGTCAAGGTATCAAAATGTGGTTCTAATGCTTCGTGTGCGTATGGTAACGCTGGTAAAGTAAATGACATATTTTTCTGATTTTTTGTTTCTAATTGATATCACAAAATTACACCCCTTTGTGCGCATTTGCTCTGCTTACTTCTTATTTTTTCTTAATTAGTAATATCGCTCCAAAAAAAGAATAAATACCTATCCCTCACTCGCAGCTCGCAAGAACGAATGCTCGCTCGGAATAGTATTTATTCTTTACTCTTATTCCATTTTAAGAAGGATTAAGTCTAAAAATTAAGAAGTAAAGCAGATCAAAAGATTAGGAGGGGCGGAGATAGAATCCCGAGGCCGATATCTGTTCGTGCAGCGAGAGGCCGAGGGGTTGCTATCAACGACCCATTTATTTTAAAGATGATTATCTCTTTGCTTTGAAAAAATCAGACATTAGAGCAGAGCACTCTGCGGCGAGTATGCCACCAGTGAGGGTGGTGGAGGGATGGAAGGGATTTTTTTCGCTAACTCTACGGTAGCTGTTTTTATCGTCTGAAGCGCCAAAAACGATATGGCCTATTTTGTTCCAATACAATGCACCTGCACACATCAAACAGGGTTCGAGTGTTACATATAAGGTTGCTTCTGTTAAATACTTTTCTTGTAATTGTTCGCAGGCACTGGTGATGGCTAAAATTTCTGCGTGTGCAGTTACATCTTTGAGTAACTGTACTTGGTTGTATGCTTTGGCAATAATCTTTCCATGCATTACCACTACTGCACCAACAGGTACTTCATCAACGTCAAAGGCCCTCTGTGCTTGCACGAGGGCCTGACGCATGAATGATTCATGATCTACAGTCATGTAAATTATAATCTTTGAATACGAATATTTCTATACCATACTTGATTGCCATGATCTTGCAATCCAATATGTCCAGTAAATACTTTTCCGAAATCTGGTGATTCACCTTTAGAGAACTTACTGTTCTTGATTAA
>CALCEA010000002.1 GCA_937900675.1 uncultured Chitinophagaceae bacterium | reverse complement strand
ACCATTCCCAATAGTTTCCATTACATTAGCTACACTTAATGGTGCTGATGAAATCATTTTAGTAATTTCTTCAATTAATGTTGGGTTATCATCATATAATTTTTCAAGTTTTTTAATTTGATTTGTATAATCTTTTAATAAATCATATGATACTCCATATGCATAAATACTTTGTTCTAAATCTTCAATACTAGATTGACTCATATTATTGACTGTTTGTTTTTCTTTACCAACAACTTGCACAAAATATTTAAAAATCAAGTCTCTTAATTGTGGAATATTTTCATTTTGACTATTTTTCATAACAGCTTCAACAATTTCATTATAACTATCTGATAAAATTTTAAATTTTAATGCTTTATTAAAACCATTTGCTTTTTTATTAATAGCTTGTTGTTCAAAAGCTTCATCTATTACACCTATAGCAACACTAGTAAATATTTGTGCAGAAGCACCACCAACAGTTAGTGTTCCAGCTAAATCCATTGCTATATTAAATACACCTAGTCCAATGTTTTTAATAATGGACAACGTTTTACTTTCTCCACTATAATCTTTATTATCTCCTCGTGTTGACAATTTATTTTGATTATACAAGATATTAAAGTTTGGGTCATTTGTTTTAATACCATCAATCATTAGTTGACCATTTTCAGTAGTGCTTAAGCGTCCATACCAAGTATTTACAAATGTATCAAAATCAGTTGCTGATTCCAAGTTTTGAGTTTCATATATAATTTTTAGCATACTTAATTGTTTATATTCTTCTGGATTATACAATTTAAATACAACTTCACCATTCCACAAGATAAATTCTTTTTCATCATCAATTCTATCAACATCTTCAATTGTTTCATCAATAGTAAATCCTATTTCAAGTGCAGAGCCTATTAATGGGACACTTTTTGTCAATATTTTTTTTAATTTACTACCCATGACAGCTGCATTTTTACCAAATTTTAAACTTTTTGCATTTAATTTAGCAATTAATTCAAGACTATTTTTCATTGCAACATTAGATTTTTCAACAATGGAATTGATAACATTTTTTCGTACTCCACTAATTCCTTTAATAGGATTGATTTTATTAAAGACATCTCCTATATTATTTTTAAATACAATAGAGATATCATTAAATGGCCCCAATTTAATATTCATATTTAACAAGGTAGGTTTTACACCTTCATCCAATTGATTGTAAATTTTCAATTCTCCAAGTTGTTTAGTATAATTTTTACTTTTTTGTAATAATTCTTCTATATTATCCAATACCTTTTCAGAACTTGCTTTTACATTTTTTTTAAAATCATCAGATATTACATTACTAGCTAAATGTTGCATTTCTTTTGCAATGGGCACAAATTTTCTAGGAGGATCTAATTTTAAATAATTTGTACTAGAACCAATTTTAGCTACCATTTCTGTGACATCATCTACTTGACCCATCATACGTTGAAATGATGAAAAATCATAATCTTTAAATTTAAAATCATCAACTTTATCAAGTAATTCATGAATGTCTAATACTTCATCTAATTGATCAATTTCTTCTATATTATTATCCAACCAATCTGCTATATCAATATTTAAATCTTTTGCTAGTTTATTTTGTGCTTCATCATCTAGATTTGATACTAATTCAGTAAATAAATCTGGACTTGTATTTCTCAATCTAGATACAATAGCTTTTTCAAAGTTTTTAAATATTTTTCCACTTAATGCATTAGATACAAATGCGCCAGTTTCAGTATTAAGTCCAGCTCTTGTTAATACTTTTTTAACATTGTCTACAACTCTTTTTAATGTATTACTTCGTTCTCCTGCACCTTCTAATCCACGTAGACCATGATCTTGATACATTGATCTTGCAAATTTTATAGCATCCCATACACCAAATTCTTCAAATTTATACATAAATTTTGCAATATTATCAAACTTCCATTTTCCAACAAATTCTCCTGCTATTGGAGCTACTTTTAAATTCCCATCTTGTATATTGGTGACTGCATTAATAAAGGTTTCTTCAGAATGAACATTACCAGTAAATGAAGGTAAATCTTGTATTCTAAATTTTTTATCTTTATATGGATCAAAATCCAATGCTTCAGAGATGTCCCAAATTTTATTGTCATAATGTTTATAGTTTCCTACAATAGTAATAGGATCATGCTTATGTTGAATACGGTGATTTAAATAATTTCCACCAGCATTTTGATTTAATCCTTTAAAAAATAAGTCATCACCAACAGTAGCTTCTCCAAATGTAATACTTGAAAGATTTTTTCCTTTAAACATTGAATCTGCTGCTGCCATTGTAGCTAATGAAGCACCTTGAGAATGTCCAGTAAATACAATGTTTGTAGGATTATATTGTTTCAATACATTATCCATTGTATCTCTAGTCATTTGATAAATTTCTAAAAAGGGTTTTGGAACCATTCCTCCTATATCATTATATGGAAATTTTATACCATGTAATTTTGGTTGTTCCCAAAATGAGCCCAATAAGCTAGCATTTAATCCTTTTTTACCTTCATCTACATCTGTCGCTTGGAATACAAAGTAGATGGTATTATTTTTTTTATCAAAACAATGTGTAAATTGATACCAATTTCTATCAATAGTATCTGCATTTTTTATAAAATGATCATATGCTAAATCTCCTGGCTTTGGTACAATATTTTGTTTTACAATATGTTTAGATTTAATATGAGCATGTTTTTCTTCATTAAATATAGCTTGTAATGCAGTGTCCTCACCTTTAACATTATCATTGTATGAAAATAATTTTAAAGATAGATCGGTTGAATTTGCGTTGAAAAAATTTATATAATCATTCAAGTTTCCTTTATGAACACTTGCAGCATTTATGAAACTTTGCTTTACAAAGTCTGCAAATTGTGCTGCTTTTTCTTCAGCTTTTTTAGAAATTTCTTTTGATAATTCCTTTGTAAAAACATCTTTTTGATCATCATCATTATTAGACATTTTTGCAAGAACAACATATTTTATTAAACATCTCTTACATCTTCCAATTCATTATTTTCTACTTCGGATTTTGTAATATTTGGTTGTTTAAATCCCAAACCCATTGTAAATAAATCTGCTTCTTCATTACTATAATATACACCATTACGAATATTATCCATATTCATGCCTCGACCAAGTGATCTTGAAGAATAAAATTTCTGTTCAGTTTTTTCTTTACCGCTAGAGAGCTCTCTTGTATAATATTTATAATAGGGACTCTCTGGAAGATTATCCATTGAAAATATTTCTTGACCCATGGCAATGTTTTTACCCTCAAATTCTTGACCATCTAATTCATCCTTTTCACCATTTGGACCTTGTGCTTTATTAGAGGGAACAACACTATCTCCACTAAACCCTACCCCTCCAGTAGTACTATCAAAAGGTGCTCTATCCGTTCCAGTTGCAGTAACATGTAAGTCCGGATAATAGGTGTACGGAATCTGGCCTTGATTATTACTTTGCGTAATAGTGTTTGCAACTGCACCAGGTTCACTCATTTCAAATTTCTCTTTTACATACACAATACATTTTTAATAAAATGTCGTATAATTTTGACACTGCTACTGTTATTTCAGATGGCAACTATCAATATTTCAGACCAAGTATGATCAATTTGAAAAAACAAGTTGAATCTGAAATAAAAGATTATAATGATGTAAAAATTAAAGCAACAAATTTATTGGATTCGGTTGATGATTTGACCATGGTAGATCATCCATTTGATCGCTTATGTTTTGTGAGAAATAAATTTAAAGAATTGGGAATTCAAAAAGATAATAAACATGCAGTAGAGATTATGGTTTTACTTGGCATTGAACATAAATTGACTGTTCAATTAAAAGATGTACAAGAATTTAGAGTTCATTATCAAATGTTAATACAATCAATTACAACTCATTGCAATAAATGTAAATTTAAATTTTACAAAATTTTCCAATTGAATTTTTTAATTGAAAAACAATTATTTCCATTGGTTCAAGAAAAAGAAAAACATGAACGTAAACTTGAAAAATTTGAACGTGAATATCAAGAAATTTGCAACTTGATGAATTATATAAGAGGAAAGATTTTATTCCTAAGTGAATCTAGTATTTCCAAACTTGGTTTATTAAAGGATTAATACAATTGCCGCAATGACTTCACCAAATTGTACAAGTGTATTTATATTTTCAATATGAGTTAAACCATTGTAAATTTTTTCAATTTTATTAATCTTTCTTGTTGTTTTCACCTTGTATCTGCGATGACGAGCAGTGCAAAAATTATCTCTTGGTTGTTTTGGTTCACATGGACTAGTAAAGCAGCAAGGAGATATTTTATTGGATCGTCGACTGTATTGAATTTGCATTTTGTTTGTTTGTTTGTTTGTTTGTTTGTTTTTAGAATGAGATAAAAAAAATAGATTGTCAAATATTCAACGTATTTATTTACGCTTAAATTGCTAGTAAATCTTTAATATGAGATTGAATAACAAGAGAGGTTTCCATAATAGATCCGTTATTTTCAACAGTAATCCATTTATGATTGATTTGTTTGTATATCTTTTCAACTTGCCGTTGAACTTCAATGTTTTCAAATCTGGTCTTTTCATATTTACGTTTAACTCGTTCTTGTTCAGTTGAATCCATATAAAAAATTAAATCTGGCATAATAATTCCGTTGAAAGTTTGACATGCCCAATTTAAATTGATTTTATTATATCCCACAGAATAGGCAATCCCAGAAAACATATAGCGATCAATAATGACATGATGACCGGCATTTAATAAATTTTTAATTCGCTTTTGCTCTTGCCAGATATTTGCACAATAAAGTAAATGTGCAGCTTCAGGATTCAAATCGATAATTTCAGAATTAAAACTATCAATTACATCCCATAATGCATTTTTATATGGAAATTTAATTATACAATGTGGTATTTCTTCAATGGTGAAAATTTCGTCTAAAATTTCAATTTGAGATGTTTTTCCAGAATTGTCAAGTCCTTCAAATACAATGAGTTTGCCTTGCATTGCAAATTTTATTATGAGTTATGGCTACCATACACCAACAGTATCATCGGGTTTAAATTCATCTTGTTTTAAAATCATTAATACTGCAGCATTAGTTCCAACATCTGGAGTTTGTGGATTAGCACTAACATTAATTACTTGTAATTTTGCAGCAATAGGAGTGCCAGTGCCAAGAAATACACGACTATTTACATAAATGTCAGGTTTTCCAACTACATCGTCTCCATTAAGTGGAGCAACTATTCCAATATATCCTACAGGTATAGTTATATCATGGTATAAATCAACAGAAGTAGAGGTATTTGCAGGACAGGCAGCAGCACTAGCTGGAAATTTTAAATGCCATAAACCACTACTTATACTGGTAGGAACACGCCCATTAGCGTTTGTCCTAGTGAATAAAACAGAATCTAAAGCAGGCATTTTTATAATATAATATATTTTTTAATTAAAATCCTCCAGCAACTGCATGTTTTAAAGGCGCTGGCAATAAAAAAGCCAATCCCACCATACTTACTCCAGCATTTGGAGTATATGCAGTAGAATTTGGTACAACACAATTTATATTTAATGCAGTAGGAGTATCATTTCCAAGAAAAATTCCTGAAATAGCTGTAAGGACAGTAGATGCAGGAGCAGCACCAATATCAGCATAATATTGAGGGGAAAAATATCCAACTAATTGACTAGGTATACTAAATGTATGATAGATATTTACAGGTGTAGTTGCATCCGCTAGGCATGAAGTTCCAGTTCCACTATTTCCAGTAGGAGCTTTTATATCCAATATAAAATTTTGTTTTGCAATACAAGGCACTGATTCAGCATGAGTAGTAGCTGAAGTAACTGTAAGTAATGAAGGCATTTTTTAATTTTAATTTTAAATTATATTTTTTATAATGGATCTGTTATATTTAATTTAATATTATTTTTAACTAGCACAAGATAGCATAAATCTGTATTTGCAGTAGGTGCAGCAGCAACTCCAGTTATATTCATAACATTTACTCTTATTGGTTGATTTCCTCCATTTATATACATTCCAGGTTTAACAGTAGCATTTGTAACTCCTACGACATTAGTATCATCAATAGGCATAATTAATAATGCATAATCATTTGGTATAGCAAAATTAAATTGACAAACAACTTCAGTTGTAGTATTTGCTACACAAGATGCTGCATTATCTGGAGTTTTTACTTTCCATACACCATATCCCATATATGTAGGTTTGTATGCATCAACATGTGATCCAATAAGGCTAACAGTTTGTAATGCAGGCATTTTTTTTATTTAAAAATTATATTTTTTATGGATGCCATGTTCCAGCACTTGTATCTGTTTTAAATTCATCTTGTTTGACAATTGCAAGTATAGCTGCATCCGTGTTTTCTATAATTGATCTTGCTACGGTGTCAAGATTGATGCATTGTAATTTTAATTGAACAGGAGTTCCAGTTCCCAATATAACACGTGTATTTACAAATAAATTTGCTTGCCCAGATACATTATCTCCGTTTAATGGACCAATAATTCCAATGTATCCTATTGGAATACTAACTGTTTGTAATAAATCAATAGTTTGATTTGTTTTTGGTAAACAATTTCCAGCAGAAACATTGGCTGGGAATTTTAATGTCCATAATCCATTAGAGACTACACTAGGAGCTCTTCCATCTGCGTGTGTTTTTGCAAATACCACAGAATCTAATGCAGGCATTTTTTATTTAAAAATTATATTTTCTACCATGGATTTGGAATAACGCTTTTTATATTGGGAGAGTTTATAACAAAAAATGTAAAAAAATGAAAATTTGCTTGTAATGTATAATCTACTCCACCCTGTGGATTTGGACATCTTGCAGATAAACTTTGAGGGGAATCATTACCTATAACTATGCCTCCATTTACAGTCATTATACTATTACTTGGACTTGCATTTGTATCAAAATGTTGTCGATTACATTGAAATACAATTTTTCCACTTGGTATTGTAATAGTATTCAATACATCTACTAATCCACTAGTACTTCTGTTTATAATAACTGGTGCTGGAGATCCACCACCTGGATCGATTGGAACTAGCATATTTATAACGGTTCCATCCCATGCAGGTACATTTCCATTAACATGTGTTGTAGCAGTAGTGATAGTATTTAACGAAGGCATTTTTTATTTAAAATTTATATTTTTTAAAATGGATCACTAAGAACAACCTTTTCAATATTATTCTTAACCATTACAAAATAAACAACTTCAACTCCACTTGTAGGTGTTTGAACACCAGCAACATTTAAGCAATTTACTTGATTTGTTGTTAAAGCTTTATATAATCCAGGGCGTACACTACAATTTGGTGCTCCAGGTATATCTGTATCATGCGGAGTAAGAACAAGTAATACATATCCAGTAGGAATAGTAGTAGTAAAATTTAAATTAATGGTGCTTGTAGTTGACGAAGATAATGCGCTAGCTCCATCTGGACATTTTACACTCCAAACACCAGATCCTAAATAAATTGGTTTATAAGAATTTGCAGAGGCACCTGTAAATGTAACAGTCTGTAACGCAGGCATTTTTATTTAAAAATTATATTTTTAATTCCCAGTACTACCAAATCCTCCTTTACGTTTATTTTTATTTTCATCATCAAATACAATCACATTATGAAAAACCAATTGTGCAATTTTATCACCATGTTTAAATGTATAATCAACATTATTTGAATTGTAGATTAATACACACAATTCATCATGATAATCAGAATCAATGACTCCTCCTTGTACAAATAATCCTTTTAAAGCAAGGCTTGATCTTGACAAGATTTGTGCCCATAAATGAGATTCCATATTTAATGAAATACCAAGATGTATTTTTGAAACCATTTGACCTCGACAAACAAAATCATGAGAAATATACAAATCATACCCAACACTTTCACTAGTTGATCGTTTAGGAAGTATAGAATGATCAGTTAATTGAATAAATGGATTGCTCATGTCAATATTATAATTAATAAAAAAATACAAAAGAAAAATAATCCAAATGGAAATATAAAATATATATTATCAACGCCTTGATCGACTTTTGTACTATCTGTCATAAACAGAAATGAGCTATGCCAATGTTTCAGAATCATCTGGATGATACAATATATTGCACAATGTAAAAATACAATAGTATAAAAAGATTAGAATGATTACAATAGAAATAAAATATACCAACAAATAAACATCAATCATTTTTTATATACATTATATTATTTCAAATTGTTCTATATCTACACATGCCATTGACATTTCTATATAATTTTGCAAATCATATATATTTGAATATACACTATTCGGAATAACTATTTTATAATCTTTATTCCACAAGGCTAGAAATGGCATGGTTGAAACTTGTAAATCTTTAAACATTTTTTTTCTATTTTCAATTGGAAAATATGGAAATAATAACCAATTATTTATTTTTGGACATTCATCCCAATCTTGAACAGTTGTATCCATACTTATAATGACTGGTACAATATTGGTATATTGAGAAAGATTAATAAACATTAAAGTATCTCGCAATATTTTACAAGGTCGACATTTTTTACGTGTAAAAAATAAAAGAAAAATACAATTATCAAAATGAGAGATAGGTAATAAAGAGCCATCAGAATCAAGATATTCCATATTATAAAGACATTTTATTTTTCATATTTATTCATGTGTCGTGTGCAAAATCGTTTGCTTGAAAAGTTTATTACTTGTTTGCATTTTTTACGTTTACAATTAAATTCTTTTCTTATTTTTAAAGCTTCAAAACTTGTTAGATGATCAAAACATATATGATTATCAATACATTTATTCTTTTTACAATATTTCACTCCACATTTATTTTGATTGTTTGTTTCATGATTTGAATTTATTCGTTTTCGAGATTGAAATTCAGAAAGCACCAATTCTTCATGATATTTACACAAGTAGACACCATCTTTAATTTTAAAGCAAGACAACCAGTTGCAGGCTAAATTTTCAATATCAAGTTGATCATCCATGCTCATTTTTAAATTTGACTCGTACTGCAAATTAGAGAATGGACTTTGAAAACACTACCTTTCGATTTTTCGAAACAGATGGGAAATGCTTTGCCGCAAAAGAGAGAGGCTATATTATAAATAAGATTAATGCAAAAGGTGAGGATTATTGTATTGCACCCTATGGAACAAAAGACCAGACTTTTCCTGACTCTGCTCCTGAAACTAAAATGCTCCCTATACAATTATCTGATACTCAACATACGCAATTATTGGAATTGGAAGAATTTTTAAAGAAAAAAATGGAAAAATGTCCAGATTTTTTAAATGGAACAATTGGATATAAATCTTTTTTAAAAATGTTGGATGATAAACCATCTATGAATTTAAAATTGTTGAAAAATACCAAAATTACATATTTTAATGTGCAAAAAGGCACTTTTTCAAAAGGAAGTGTTGAACAAATTTGTCCTGGACAACATTTGTATGTTGATTTAACTATTGGTCATCCATGGAAAAATGAAGTTGATCGTAAAATGTATTGGGGATTTACTTTTTATGTAAATGAAATTATCATTTTATCCAGCCAAAGTTCACAAGATAAATCTGAATCTAAACGAAAATATGCATCTGAATTATTAAAGGGTGAAATGAAAAAAAAGACTAAAATGATGAGTTTTAAAGAGTAAATTACATTTTCTTTATATAATGCATTTGTTTGTTGTTTATGTTTGGATAAAGCATTTTTACGTAAATGTAATTGTCTTGCTTCTTGTACACTTTACATTCAATAAATGTATCATTATATTCATCACTAATTCGCAATATAATTATATCATTAATTTTCAACAGATTGATCAAAGTTTCACTAGCATATATTTTTAATATTTCTTCATGGTAAAATATATAGTCATTATAATCCATTTCATTATGGATTAAAGCATTTTTAAAAAAATCCCAACACATTTTTTACTATTACATTTTATTTTTAATCTACTTTTATTTTTCCTTGTACATCTCCTCCAAAAGCTGGAAATATAGATTGTTTATACAATTTATCAGTAGGTAAATTAAAAGATGAAGTTGCTTTTTCTACCCATTTGTTTAAATTTGTATCCTTTTCCCAATCTCCTTCTTTTGTTTCTTCATCTGGTATATCTGCTCCTACATCTTTAGGTTGATTAGGTTCATCATATATATTATCTGGAGCTGCGCCTTGCTGCTGTTGTTTATCTTTTAAAGAAGCATTAATATTAGATGGTATATCAGAAGAGGGTGGCGGCTTTGTTAATGCTATTTCTTGCTGTTTTTGCTGTGATAATAAATCTAGTAATTTTTGTACAGTTATATTTTGTAATAATTTAGCAGCAGATTCTGTAGCATCTGGATCTACTAGAGTACCATCTTGACCCAATTCTTTTTTATCTTGATTATAATTATAATCTGTATATTGATTATAACGTTGATATGAATTTTTTAATACTTGCAATTCAGACCATTGTTTAAATAATCTTTTTTTATCAATAGAATACTCTTTAATCTCTAATGATTGACCCATTTCATTTAGCAACTTTTGAATTTCCTTTGGTAAATTATTTGGTTTTGGCATGGAAGATCTTGCTTTTCCACTAGGACCTTGAAACATTCTACCTAGGTAATTATATTCCAATTTTGAAAAAAATCTTCTAGCTTGTTTTCCATATATAGGAAAATAAGGACTTGGTGTATCTGTCGCATCAACAGCTGCTTTTTGTTCAAGTAATCTTTTAGAATCATTTCTATTTACAGCAGATATAGATTGAATAATTGGTTGCCCTGTATTTTTATTTATAATCACATTTCCATCTGGATCACTTGCATACTTTACTATATTAAATGTATCTGGATCTCTAAAAGAAGGATAAATATATTTTGAGATTGCAAATTTTGGATCTAGATTTGCCTGTATTCTCTTCATATTTAAAGAGGTAAAATCTGCTACTTCAGCAATAATATCAGACTGGCGTCTTAATAATTTTTCTTTAATATAGCGTTCTGCAAGATCATGTTCTTTTTTTATTTGTGTATTTGTTTCTTTTACTATTTCACTTTGTTGTTTATTTTTTATAAAATTGCTAGCATTTAGATAAAAATCACTCAATACTTGCCCATTTCGTATACTAGATATAGCTGAATGTTTTGCTCTTGTTAGATCCAATACTTTTTTCATGACTGTATTTTTTAAATAATTATCTAGAGCGTCACGTTGATATACATCAAAATTACTAATTTTTTGCAATTCTTTTAATCTATTTTCTTCAAGTGTTTTTTCATAATCATCAGAAATCATTTCACTTGGTTCATCTTTTTTTCCTTGAATTAAATCTGAAATTTCTTGAGCCTTTGCTTCTTCTTGTTGTTGAGCTTTTCTAGTTTTTAAATCTAGTTGGTCTTGTTTTTTTCTATTCATTTCTTGCTGCTTTAACATTTGTTTTGTTGGTTCTTTCATTTCAATATCTGGTACATTTCTTTCTACCGGTTCAACATTTTCCATGGCTGCATTTTCTTCTATAGGAGGTTGTGTCATTTCAACATCTTGTTCTTGTAATGGTTGCACATCTTGTTCATGATAAGGAGGTATTATTTCTCTTGATACAAGATCATCTATTGTTTCTATATTAATGTCTTTATACTCTTGAGAAACATGCTCTAGTGTAGTTAGAAATAAATCTTGTACTTCAGTATTTGTGCAAGTATATTCAATTGTAATTGGATGTTCGTCATTATCAAACCCCGTCCATGATGTTGAATTTGATTCTTCCAATTCATTGATATCAAAATCTTCTTCTAATTGTTCTTGCTCTTGTTGTTGTATTACTTTGTCTTGTTGTTGATTAAAATCATCTGGCAATATAACCTCTGTAGATACATTATCTTGTTCACCTGGTGGTGTTATATCATCAGGTAAATTTTCAGGATCTTGTATAGGAATCTCTACAACAGGATCATCTACCATGACAACTTGTTCATGAGGAATATCATTTATTTCTGTATGGTATATATCATCAATTTCATTTTCTGCTTTTCTTTTTTCGATTGGGGTATCAATATTCATTTTATTTTTGTTCTCTTCTACAATCTCGTCATCTTTTTTCAGTTCCTCTTCAATTTGTGTAATTTCATCTGATTCTTGAATATCCTCATCATTAACAATATGACTATCTGGATCTTTATATGGTGCATATTCTTTATAGGATTTTTCTACATCTTCATCATTATGCATAGATAATTTTTTCTTTTTTTTTGTTTCTTTTTCTTGTCCTTTATCCATATATTTTTTATCTATATATTTATCAACATTTATAGCTGTTTCTTTATCTTTTATATATTCTATTCTTCTTAAAACAGCTACACGTAAAGCATTAAAATCATCATTTGTTTTCACATTTTGTACATGATGTTCAAAATAATTTTTTACACTTTTTTCTGCAGTTAATAATTTTAATCTCTTTTTATGTTCTTCTACTTTTTTTTTAATAGTATCACTTTCTTTATTATTATACCAATCATCTGTTCGTTGATATGATAATATAGTATCAATCATTTCATTTGGTAAATCATTTTTTCTTCTTTTAGGTGGTTCATTTATCATATCTGATTTTTCATCAATATCCATATCTGCTATATTTTCTGTTTCTTTTGGAGTATTATCTTTTTCTTCTTCATCAAGTATACTAGGTCTATTTGGATCTTTTTCTTCAACATTCATTTCTTCTTCTTTTTCTTCTTCTTCAATAATAATCTCATCTTCAATTAGCGCTGCTTTATGCTTTTCAATATCAATATCTTTTTCTGCTTTTCTTTTATCTCCTCTTCCTGTAAACTTTACGTTAAATTTATTATTTATTTCTTTATCTGTTTCAATTTTTTCTTTAATAATTTTATCAAAATTTAGAGCAGTAGTACTATCAATATCTTTATCTATTTTTCGCAATAATGCTATACGTAAAGCATTAAAATCATTAGAAGTATTTATAGTTTGTACATGATAATTAAAATAATCTTGAATAGCTTTATTTTTCAACTTTGACAAATTTTTAGCATGTGTATGATATTTATCAGAAATACTATCATTAATAATTCCATTATACCAATCATCCTTTTTCTTATTTGTACCAGCTCCATTTACATTGAATCGTAATGTTTTTTTACTTGGCATAACAAGATTTACTAGAATAAAATATTTTTCTATTTTAAAAGATGGGACTTTTACAATTACATTTACGCCCTGGTCGTCAACGTATAAATCTAACTACAAATATTCCTAAAGGAAGTGTTATTATACGACATATGCATGCAGCATTCAATGTTGAAAATCATGGATTTTATTTGGCTACATTGGATGCACCATTTCTATATAATAATAATACTCAGAGTAATATAGATTCAAAAAAAGGATTATTATTACCTATTCAACATGATAAATCTAGTACTTTTTTAAATTTGGATTATAGAATTGGCCAAGTTGAAATTCCTAGAAATTTTGAAATAGATCTTGATTTAGATAATGGACATCAAATTGTGCTTGAAACAGATAGTAGAAGTAATGGTGCATTTCCTTTTAACGTGCATACATCTTCAGCTTCACATGCAAATGAAAATTATGTATTAAATCCTCCAGCTGGAGCATATGTATCTTTAGGATTAAATGCAGATAAAATATTAAATTTTTCAGATGCTACTCCAACAAATGGCAATAATGTTATAGAACATACAAATGGAGTAATTAATGGGCCTCAACCATTTATGTATTCAATGATATTAACATTAGAATATGATGATGGAATGCTTGACGAAAGACTACAACAATTATTAAGTTAAATCCATTTATTAAATAAACAAATTTTATCCCAAATTTCTTGATGAGCAAGTAGTGTTTTATTTCCTTTTGGTAATTCAAAATAATGCGCCATTATTTTAAAACCTAAATATAAAAATATTTTGTAAAAAACAAAATTATAATTGAGCAAATTCTTTCTTTTTATTTTACCATCATTGACTAGAATAAAAAATGAATCTATATAACTTAAAAACATGGTCTCAATCTTTTTACGCTGATGGTAATTTAAAACTATTGGAGGATATTGGTTAGGATATAATGTGTTTAATATAGTTGGTATCTGTATAAATTTTTGTTTATGTCCCAATTTTCTCAAGATTTTTTTCAATTTACTAGAATCTGCTATACTGCCATTTAATTCGTGTAATATACTATTCATTAATATTGAATCTATTACTACTCGTGCACATGACAATTCATCCAATTTTCTATTCAAATAATCATAATGTCTATATATGCTTTTTTTAATTTTATTAAATGTATCTGGTAAATATTCAATATCATTTCTTTTATAATGACAATTAAAATGTTGAACTAGTCCACAATCCATACATATTGTATCATCGTATTGTTGACAATAATCCAATTTATTACTATTACATTGTATACAATTATAAGAAAATACATATTCTTTTTGATTGTCTTGTATTTTTAATTGATAATAATCTTTCCAAGCGGCGTCAATTTCTGATTGTTGCATGATGAAAAAAAATATATTTTGTTATAAAATAAAAAAGCATGGACGTTGTCATTAACAGTAATATTCAATCACCACTTGTGCGTACACTTGCACGAACAAAAGGTAAAAGTGAATCCTTTACTCAACATTTAAAGGACAATGTTCCACCCGTGTCATTTAGTAAAATTGAATTATCGCCAGAAGGAGGAAGTACTGCATCTTATGGGCAAAGTTATAAATTTAAAATTCCGCAATATGGTTATCTTCGAAATTTTGTATTACGATTTACAAATTCAGATCTTCCTATTCCAACAAGTATTTTTTCAACTATAAATACAGCTTTAAATGCTCTAGGTAGTGATACAAGAGAATTGGTCGGTGTAGAACGAACAGGAACAGGAGCTGGATTACCAAATACAGCCAATTGGATGTGGCACGGTCTTGTTCCACCTGATGAGGGAAACAATTGTCGAGGTGATTCAAATGATCCTTGGGTACAAATGTGGTTACGTGTTGCTGGAGGTGTAGATCTTTCAAATGCTACTATTGCAGCAAAAGGAGCTGCACGTATGGTACCATTTAGATATCGATCACGTAATAACAATATCCATGCGAATAGAGGAAATTTTGGAGCAAGAGAAATGTCAAATCTTTCAAGAGAAGGCCCAATATATGCACTTAGTGGTGGAGTATTAGCATCTACTACAACTGCAAATTCAAATACACATCAAATTGATCAATCTTATGGTGAACGAATTGCTTCTACTTATGATTGGTGCTCGCAAGCAAATCTTTCAAAACATTTGGGAGCTATTTTTCCAGAGTATATTACATTATCTACCCATAATCGCCCTATCCAAACTATTTATCCAATGGAATCATTGGCTCGTATTTATCGAATGCCATGGGATGTAAAAAAACGTTATCTTTCAATGATTCGACCTCATATTATTGCTGCGCCTGGCACAACTGCACAAGGATCTGGTGCTGGGCGTACTGAAGCTGATTCATACGGAACAAACCGTTCTTGGGCTTGTTATTTTCCATGCTTTTTTGCATTTTTTGAAGATACTTCTATGAATTTAGATACACGATTTGTTGAAAACCTTGAAGTAGATGTTAAAATTCGTACATTGGCTGAAATTTATGATGCACAAGATATTGGATTAGGACCAGGAACTACTACTATTACAGCCAATAATGATAATTTCGAATTGATTGGTGGTGATACTAATAGTCATCATGCAAATGCAATTTTTAATACTGATAATTTTACAGGTACAAATTTAAAAATTGGTACTACATTTACATGTGAAGCAATTGCTTATTATCACAACTTTCATGATACAACATCACAAGCTATTCGTGATGCAAATTATAAACCAAATGTGCCAGCAAATTTATTAACATATAATACGTATGCTGAAAATCCAGTATTTTTATCAAGTTCAACTGTTTTAGGTGGAGGAAGTGTAAATGTATCATTATCTTGCAACAATTTAGCATTTGGAATAACAATACTTGTGCGACGTCGTATTGCACCTCAAATTTATCAACCATATCAACGTTTTGCAGATTGTTCACAAACTCTACCAATTAAACAAATTACATTGACTGGATCAGGTCAGCAATTGTATAAAGCAAGTGGAGCTGAAGCAATCCTAGTAGATTCATGGGATCATCCATTATCATCTATGAAAAAAGGAACTGGATTAACAAATACTACAGGATTGTATGGTGATAATCATCAAGCATTGTACGTACAATCAAAAGATAAATCTGAAACATTTTTCGCCTATCATATTCCATTTGGATTTTCACAAGATATGACTTATAATTCTGGTTCTCTTGCTTTGCAAACCATTAACAATCCAGTACTTACTATTGAATTTTATGCTTTGGAAGGGTGGGTATTGAATGATGAAAATATGGCTCAATATCTGACCCCATTCTGTAATCGAAATACTTTATTTCAAGATCGTGCTGAAAATAATGCTAGTAGTGGAACTACTTTGGTTACTGTTCAGAATAATGAATTTGAAATTGCAGTGTATGAAAATTTTTGGCAAATGGTACGTATAGATTCAAACACTGGCTCCATAACCAAATCACTAGATTTATAATCTCTATATATATATATTATTGTATTTGCAATGAAAGTCTCACTCGTAAACTATACGCCGGATCTTGAAAGACACATTGCCTTTTGTGCTCGAGTTTCAAATCCTAAAAATCAAAACAATAATGAATTTACTGGTTTATTACGATATTGTATCAAAAATAAACATTGGTCTATTTTTGAGCATGCATTTATAACCATGGAAATTAAAGCATCAAGAATTATATCTCGACAATTATTACGACATCGTTCATTTACATTTCAAGAATTTTCACAACGATATGCAGTTGTTGAATATGATTATCAAGTATTTCGTGCAAGATCTCAAGATTTACAAAACCGTCAAAATTCTATTGATAATTGTCCTGATGTTGTAAATGAAGAATTTTTAAAATTACAACAATCTGTATTTGATACATGCTATGATGCATATAATAAAGCAATTGATATGGGGATTGCTAAAGAACAAGCACGATGTTTACTACCAGAATCTGCCATGACAACCTTGTATATGACTGGAAATGTACGTTCTTGGATTCATTTTATTCAATTACGAAGTGGTAATGGAACTCAAAAAGAGACACAATTGATTGCAATCAAATGTCATGAAATATTACAAACAATTGCACCAAATATTTTTATTAATATTTAATAAAAAATTAAAATTCATCATCTGAAGAAGAAATTCTTGAAAATCCTTGCTCACATTTACAACAATAATTATTGTGCACTTCAATTTGTTCAACAACATGTTGTTTAAATTCAACAACAGCATTATAAAAATTTTCAATAGGAGGTGAAGCATCTTCAATCGATGAAAGATAATATTCCAAATGATTCAATTGAGTAATAACGTTTGATAAAAAGGAAAATAGAGTGTTGTTTGACATGGCAAAATGTAAAATGACAAATGAAATAATATCTATCATGTATAAAGCATATTAAAAAAATGGCAGATGTAGTAGCAAGATTAGATGAATTTGATCCAGATTTACTACTACCTGAGAATTTCTTTATTATTTTCTATGGTATACGAAGAAGTGGAAAAACAGTCATGCTTCGATATTTACTCTCTGAATTAGAGAATAGATTAGAAAATCACAAGGTCTATCTATTTTCTTCTACAGCAGAGATATCACCAGAACAATATGACTTTGTTCCTAAAAAAGCAAAATTTCCAAATATTGCCGAGCTTGAATTTGATTTGGGTGAAATTGTTGGCAAACAAAAAGCAGCAATTAAAGAATTTCATGACGGTAAAGAGAGTGAACCAGAACCTATTTTAATTATACTTGATGATTGTGTTTCTGAAAATATTGTTCGACACTGTCCTAGCTTAAATACACTAGCAGTATCTGGACGCCATATAAAAATGTCTGTTGTAATATTATCTCAAGTTGTTACTGGTTCTGGTAGTGTGCCTCCTATCATTCGTACACAAGCAGATACTATATTTGTAGTTGCAAATCCTAGATCTGAAGTTGAACGTAAATTGATTGCAGAGCAATACCTAACAGCAGAAGCTACATATGGTGGAAAACAAAAAGGGCTAGCTGTTTTAGGAGCAGCTACATCTACTCAATATCGCGCATTGGTTATTACAACTACAGATTCAAGTGCTAGAAGATATATAGAATATTTATATCTATATGGTCCAGTACCAGAACATATCGAATTAAAATTAGGCACAGAAGAACAATGGGCAGAATCTGAGGATAATCCAGTCGTTCAAAAAAAACCTAGTGCTAAAAAACAAAAACAAGGATTAGCGCCTATTGGCTTACCAAATCCATTTTTATTGACTCCAGACTTGCCATCTAGTAATGGAGAATATCTAAATGGATTATCAGATAATCTTGGAGCAGGGTCTAGAAGAGGAAGACGTAGAAGAGGATAATTAAATATATTTTTATAATAAAAATGGAGCCTTCTTTTCCTATAGAAAAAACACCAAAAAAACATATCTTGTATGAATCTGGTATTGGAAGTTTAAATTCATGGTATGAGCAAGGAGTTGAATCACAAGGATTTAAAAGTATTCGATATGATACCAATCAACATGCAAGAGGGGCTTTACCATTATTTCCCCAATTAGATGTGATGGTAGGTGATGCATCTGCTGAAAATGATGCTCTAGTGCATAATTGGGGTTTGACAGATTACCCAATGAAAAATATAGATGTTGCTATATTAAATTATGAAGAAATATTGGGCGGATTAAATGGATTTAGAATTCATAATAATACTGGGTTTGAAGAGGATAATTTCAATCAATACAAACAATCTACCATGGATAATCTGTACATGTTTGAAGGACAAAACATTGATCAACATTCTGCTCAAGGTCCTCATGGTCGTCATGTTATTGATGGTCAAGTTGCAGAATTATCTGCACAAGTGGCTACACAACATAATGTTGGTGATTCATTAGAAGCTCGCGATAGTGGTCTAGAAAGAGGAGAAAATCCAGCAGTCAATGCTCAAGAAACAGGTAAAGGAGAAGTCTATGAAAATCAAGATACAATAGATACAAGTGCGCCTACAACAATACCAATGGAAATTGATGCAATAGAAATAAATAATACAGTTACATTACCAATGGATACAGATGTAGCATTAGGTGCAAATCAAACAAGTTAATCTTTACTATTAAATTCAATTGTAATTGTATACTTGTCTTTAAATATATCTGGGCAATGAATATTGGCAAATCTTTCAACTCGAGCAACATATGCTTTATATGAATGAAAAATAGCTTGCTCTGTATAAAAACAGGCAATACATAAATACATGTCGAAAAAGTCTACATTTTGAAAAGATTCCTTTTCGTAAAAAACAATATTTTCATTATCAAGGCAATGTTTACAAGTATTCATTTTTTTCTTCTTGCTCGACTTGTGGGTGGAATTCTTCTTGTTCATAAATGTAGACTGAATCCAATGAATAATCTTTTAAACAAATACTGGATTTTACATTTTCTGGTTCATGAAAAATTTCTTCCAATACAGATTCTTCTTGTTGTATTGGCCACCAACAATTTTCACTTGTTATATCATATGGAAAAAAAATTTTATTTGGCTCGTGAATTTTAGTAGCTTGATGCATGCAATAAGATGTTGTATCCTCATTTACATTTGGATTAAAAATTGGAGTTGCATCCAATAAAACTTGTTTTTTAATATTTATTGTTCCACATTCAGTATCAGATAAATGTCGGCATAATTCCTTGCAAGATTCTTGAGAAAACCAAAAATAAATTAATGGTGATCTTTCCTCTACATTTTCAGATATCAATTTTTGCATGGTTGCATCATATTGAATAATAGTAGATTTCAAATCTATATTTTTACCACAAATAATATAGAGTAAATTTCCAGATATTTTAGTCCATTCTCCAATTAAATTTCCAACTGTTGAAAAATTTTCCATATCTTGCTCTTCAATGTCGTATTGATGGCAATATTCAGAAGGATGAAAAAAAGTACCACAATATTGGCACATTTCAAGAAAATCAATTGGAATCGAGGCAACATAACATTGATTTTCATTAAAATATGTTTCTATTGTAACAATCTGTGTGTAGAGGCAACGCACAGAACAATAATTTGTATTTCGAAAACATTCTTTTTCGTTTTCATCAAGAAACGTGTACATTTTTGTTTCAATAGGGTTCATTGTTGAATATTCTTTACAACACACACTACAATTTTTCATCGCGGCGCAAATATGATATATGGGACAATTGGAGGAAATTCTCAAATAGAGTTTTCATTTGATGATATCAATAATATGTTTACAAGTATACAAAAGTATACACAATCTGGAAATATGGCAGAAATGTATAAAAATTTATATGCACATCCATCTATTATTCGAGATTGGTTGAGTTCTGAATATGGACGTATGTTTCTAAATGCATTCAATACAAATTTATATATTGATCCAATTATAAAACAATTACAATATAGTCTTGTAATGTCTAGTATAAATGAAGAAACAAATGTATTTACTCAAGACATTAATTTCTTGAATCAAAATGATGGAGCTACAAGTATTATATCAAACTTGATAAAATACTTTAATTATGCAAGTAATAAACAACTTGCAAAGACAGTTGGAAGTGGGGAAGACTCTAGTGTTGATTATAAAATTATCATAAAGAGTGTTTTAAATGGTAAACCAGTTTCTTTTCAAAGTATTGTAATGAATGATAAAAAAATCCAACTACGTGGAAATAAAGAGATTACATTGTCAAGTATACATTATGATGGTATTATTCATTGTGGAGCAAATGTATTGATGAGATGTTTGGAAATTGATGGTTCCTTTGAAAAATATAAACATTTAATTGTTGATCAAGAAATCACAGATATAAATCATTTATTTGAATTATTTAAAAAATGTAAAATTAAATCTCAATTTCAAAAATTGATTCCAATGAATTATGGTAAATTTAGACTTGAAATTATAAAGGGTAAAAAAAATAAATGGGAAAATTATCATTGCATTGTATTTGATCCACAAGGAGGGACAGGTATTGGACATATTTATATGGGAGAGTATCATTATGCTGAAAAACGTAGAAAAGATGATGATATGTTTTATACATGTCCAAAATGTGGAAAAGATGACATACCAACATATAATCAAAAACATATTGAATATTGCTCCATTAAAGATTCTCATGAATATCTATCTAGTGATATTGTATTATATAATAACCCAAATATATATACTATGGAAAAATTTGATCAAATGCAAGATGAATACAATTTAATAAGAGATAAAATTATTGATATTTTAATTAATGAAAAAAATCCAGTTATATTAACAGGACCTGGGGGAAATGGAAAAACATTTTTA
>CALCEA010000001.1 GCA_937900675.1 uncultured Chitinophagaceae bacterium | reverse complement strand
AAAGTACTTAAACTACAAGTAACCCCTGTTTATATCTTATTAAATAAGCCAAAAGATTATATCTGTACAGCAAATGATCCTGAGGGAAGAAAAACAGTATTAGACATTATTAAAAATGCTACTACACAAAGAATGTTCCCAGTGGGAAGATTGGATAGAAATACTACTGGTGTTTTAATCTTAACCAATGATGGGGACTTGGCTCAAAAATTAACGCATCCGTCTTACGAGATTAAAAAAATATACGAAGTTACTTTAGACAAGCCTGTAACCAAAGCAGATCTTGAAGCCATTGCTGCAGGGGTAACTTTAGAAGATGGATTTATTGCTGCAGATGCAGTTAGTTATGTGGGTGCTGCAAAAAATGTAATTGGTATAGAAATTCATAGTGGAAGAAATAGAATTGTTAGAAGAATATTCGAACACTTAGGATACGATGTAAGACATTTGGACAGAGTGATGTTTGCTAACCTTACTAAGAAAAATGTAGACAGAGGTAAATGGCGTTTTCTTTCGGAGAAAGAAGTTAGGTTATTGAAATTTTTGAATAAGTCTTTTACTAGAAAAGCAAAATAGCAGGATGTTAGATATTATTTTCGAAGATGATGATATGGTAGTGTTGAATAAACCTGCTGGCGTATTAAGTATACCGGATCGTTTTGGCGTGACACCTTCATTAAAATCAATGTTGATTGAAAAATATGGCAACATATTTACAGTACATAGACTGGATCAATTCACCAGTGGCTTAATCATATTTGCCAAAAATGAAAATGCACACAAAGAACTAAGTGCATTATTCGAAGGTAGAGATATCGAAAAAAAATACCTGGGTTTAGTCATGGGCAATCCACCTGCTGAAGGCACTATCGATGTCCCTATCATGGAACACACTGTGAAAAAGGGAATGATGATTACCCATACAAAAGGTAAAAATGCATTAACCACTTATACTGTTTTAAAATTTTACAAAAGATTTGCTTGGGTGTCTTTTCAAATTCATACTGGAAGAACGCATCAAATTAGAGTACATGCAAAACATATTGGACATCCCATGGTAGCAGATGAACTATATGGTACAGGAGAAAAATTATTACTCTCTAGTATTAAAAAGAAAAATTTTAAACTAGCTAAAGAAGCAGAAGAAGAAAGACCCTTATTGGCAAGACAAGCATTACATGCTTTTAGTGTTGCCTTTGATTATAAAGGAAAGAGGCTTCACCTGGAAGCCCCTTTGCCAAAAGATTTAACTGCTTGTTTAAAGCAGTTGGATAAATGGAATGCTTAATTTTTATTTGTTGTTTTTGTAGACAACTCCATCTTTCATCACAAAGTTTACTTGACCCATTACTTTCACATCTTTGGTAGGATCTCCATTTACTGCAACGATATCTGCTAATTTATTAGGTTCAATACTTCCTAAAATATTTTGTGTACCCATTAAATCCGCAGCATTCCAAGT